>JBAPSB010000281.1:0-42587 GCA_049281435.1 Desulfobacterales bacterium | reverse complement strand
CGTCTGAAGTACCGCCCGTTTCCTGGCAAAGACTCCGGACCCGCGACCCGTTGACCGAGCCCTTGACCGGGGTGTCCTGTTATTCCTTGTCCTGAAAATACTGACTCAGACGAACCTGAAATTTCTGTTTGACACGGCAAACAATCTGGAGTTAAGAATAGGCAGCTATACTAATCGATCCGCGTTGGCCCGGTCGGCGCCAACCCCCCTGCCCTCACCTCTGCATCACCACCTGAATTCTTGCGACGCCGGCTATGGCGAAAGACCGCAGATGGTCGCGTCCCTTTCGTCAGTCACCAACAGGATACCCGCCGCGCCGCGTCATGGGTGCTGCGGGAATCAAGGGCTCCAAAGCGGCGTCTTCAACCCTTGAATGGCCCGGCAATCCTTTCGCTCCCCCCACCACAGCCGCTCAACAAGAAAGGAGGAACACGGCATGGATATCACCCGCAGGCAGTTTATCCAGGTCTCTGGCGCGACCGCCGCCGGTCTCGCCGTCAGCGGGTTGGGCTTTGATCTGAAGCCGATCGAGGCTCATGCCCAGACACTCAAGACCGAGTCCGCCAAAATGACACTCTCCATTTGTCCGTACTGCGCAGTGGGCTGCGGTGTCATCGTCTACACCGGCCAAAAAGGCGACGGCCGGATTATCGACATCGAAGGCGACCCCGACCACGTGATCAACCGCGGCACCCTGTGCTCCAAAGGCGCCGCGCTGAGGCAACTTTCCGAAAACGATCTGCGCGTCACCGACCCCATGTACCGCGCCCCGTATTCCAAAGAGTGGAAAACGGTCTCCTGGGACTGGGCCCTGACGGAAATCGCCAAGCGCGTCATATCGACCCGCTAGGTCTCCTTCGAGTGCACCGACGCCAAGGGCCGGGTGGTCAACCGCACCAACGCCATCGCTTCGGCCGGCAGCGCGGCCATGGACAACGAGGAGTGCTAGATCTACCAGGCGCTCACGCGGTCCCTGGGGCTGGTGTACATCGAGCACCAGTCCCGTATCTGACACAGCGCGACTGTTGCGGCTCTGGCAGAGTCGTTCGGACGCGGTGCCATGACCAATCACTGGATCGACATCAAAAACAGCGATTGCATCCTGATCATGGGAAGCAACGCCGCTGAAAATCACCCTATTTCCTTCAAATACGTCACCGAGGCCCAGCAGAACGGCACCAAACTGATCAGTGTCGACCCGCGCTTCACGCGGACCTCTTCCAAGGCCGACATCTACACGGCGTTGCGTTCCGGCACCGACATCGCTTTTCTGGGCGGCATGATCAAGTACATCCTCGAGAACGCTCTCTATCAAAAGGACTACGTGGCCCTCTACACCAACGCGCCCTTCATCGTGGGCCCGCCTTTTGATTTCGACAACGGCCTTTTTTCCGGATACGACCCTAAGACCCGCACCTACGACAAGAGCACATGGGCCTTCGAGACGGACAGGTACGGCGTGCCGAAGATGGATCGTTCGTTGAAGGACCCGCGCAGTGTGTTTCAGCTGCTCAAGAAGCACTACAGCCGCTACAATACGCGGCTGGTCTCCGAGATCACCGGCACTTCGGAGAAAGACCTGTTGACCGTCTACAAGACCTACGCCGCCACCGGGGCCACCGGCAAGGCCGGGACCATCCTGTACGCCATGGGCTGGACCCAGCACACCGTCGGGACCCAGAACATCCGCGCCATGGCCATCATCCAGCTGCTCCTGGGTAACATGGGCGTCGCCGGCGGCGGCGTCAACGCGCTGCGGGGCGAGTCGAACGTCCAGGGCTCCACCGATCACTGCCTGCTGTGGCATATCTGGCCCGGCTACCTGAAAACCCCGCGGGCGTCGGACACTTCGCTGACGGTCTACAATGAAAAAAACACCCCCATGACCAACGACCCCCAATCGGCCAACTGGTGGCAGAACTACCCCAAGTACTCGGTCAGCCTCCTGAAGTCTTTTTTCGGCGAGAAGGCCGAACCCGGCAATGAATTCGGCTATAGCTGGCTGCCGAAAGTCGAGGAGGGCAAAAACTACTCCTGGCTGGACCTTTTCGACGAGATGCACAAGGGCAGCATCAGGGGTTTTTTCGCCTGGGGCCAGAACCCGGCCTGCAGCGGCGCCAATGCCAACAAGACCCGCGCCGCCCTGAAGAACCTGGACTGGATGGTCAACACCAACCTCTTCGACAACGAAACCGGTTCCTTCTGGAAGGGGCCGGGCATGGATCCCGCCACTATTAAAACCGAGGTCTTTTTCCTGCCGGCCTGCGCATCGATGGAAAAAGAAGGCAGCATCACCAACAGCGGCCGCTGGATGCAGTGGCGCTACCAGGGCCCCCAGCCGCTGGGCAACAGCCTGTCCGACGGCGACATCATCCTCAGGCTCGGCGAAATACTGAAAACGCTTCACGCCGATGACCCCGGCGTGTTCGCCGATGCCCTCCTGAACCTGAAATGGGACTACGCCACCGCCGGAGAATACGATCCGCACAAAGTGGCCAAAGAGATCAACGGCTACTTCGTCCGGGACGTCACCATCAAGGACAAAACGTACCCCAAGGGAACGCTGGTGCCGAGTTTTGCCTTCCTGCAAGCGGACGGCTCGACCTCCTCTGCCAACTGGCTCTATTGCAACAGCTACACCGACAAGGGCAACCTGGCCGCCCGCCGCAGCCAGGAGGACGCGGCCAATAACATCGGGCTCTATCCGGAATTTGCCTGGTGCTGGCCGGTGAACCGCCGCATCATCTACAACCGGGCCGCGGTGGATGCCAAGGGCAACCCCTGGAACCCCGATCGCTGGGTCATCAAATGGACCGGCGAGAAGTGGATCGGCGATGTGCCCGACGGCGGGTGGCCGCCGCTTCAAACCGCGGAGGGCTTCAAGAACCCCAAGACGAAACAGGCCTTCATCATGCAAAAGCACGGGTATGCGCAGATTTTCGGTCCGGGGCTGAACGACGGCCCGTTCCCGGAACACTACGAACCGCTGGAGTGCCCGGTGGAAAAAAATTTCATGAACGCGCAGCGCATCAATCCGACCGCGAAGGTCTACGGCGGCGCCGACGACGAATGGTCCTCGTGCGACCCGCGCTATCCTTATGTCGGCACCACCTATCGGGTGGTCGAACACTGGCAGACCGGCGTCATGACCCGGCACCAGGGCTGGCTGCTGGAGATGCAGCCCCAGATGTTTGTCGAGATGAGCGTGGAGCTGGGGCGGCTCAAAGGAATCAAGAACGGGGAACGGGTCAAGGTCACCTCGCCCCGCGGCGAACTCGAAGCCACGGCCATTGTGACCCAGCTCTTCCGGCCCTTCAAGATCGGCGGGGCCGTCGTGCACCAGGTGGGCATGCCGTGGCATTTCGGCTGGGAATTTCCAAAGAGCGGCAAGGAGGAAAGCGCCAATCTGCTGACGCCCTCCACCGGAGATCCCAACACCCGCATCCCCGAAACCAAGGCCTTCATGATCAATATATTGAAAATATAGGAAAGGAGGCGAACTTCCATGGGCAAATCATTTTTGATTGACACCACGTTGTGCACGGCCTGCCGGGGGTGCCAGGTGGCCTGCAAGCAATGGCACGACCTGCCGGCCGAAGAGACGGTCAACCGCGGCAGCTACCAGAACCCGGAAGATCTCTCCTTCGAGACCTACAAGCTGGTGCGCATGTCCGAGGACATCATCGACGGCCATTTCAGGTGGCTGTTCTTCCCGGATCAATGCCGTCACTGCCTGGAGCCGCCCTGCGAAGCAACCGCCGGCGAGCCCACGGCCATTTACCGGGACCCTGACACCGGCGCGGTCGTCTACACCCCTGTCACCAAAGAACTCAACAACACCGAGGCGGTCATCGAATCCTGCCCTTACAATATTCCGCGCAAAGCGCCCGACGGGGCGCTGACCAAGTGCGACATGTGCCTCGACCGGGTGCAAAACGGCCTCAAGCCGGCCTGCGTCAAGACCTGCCCGACCGGCGCCATGAATTTCGGCGAGCGCGAGGCGATGCTGGCTCTGGCCAAAAACCGGCTGGCTGTGGTAAAAAAGAAATACCCGCAGGCCGCTCTTCTCGACCCGGACGATATCCGGGTGATCTTCCTGGTGGCGCATGAACCGCAGCTGTATAACAAATTTGCCGTGGCCGCCAACGGGTCCTTCGACATGACGCGGCAGGTGGCGCTGCAGCGCATGCTGAAACCTTTCAGCGGATTGATGGCCCGTCTGTTGTAGCGTATTTTTTCAGTTGAGGGCCGGCCATCAATATCACGCCAATCCTCCCGCGACAGGGAGAAGACGCCGCGTCTTCTCCCTGCTTCTTTTCATCTGCCGGCGCGCTTGTTGACAAGCATAAATCAAACGGGCTATCCAAGACAGCGCGGCACCCCATCCGATTGCAACCGGCAACCGGCGACGCTTTTTAAAGCGCATGAGCCCGCCGATCGGGGCGATGCTGGAGTTCCGGCGCCCCCATATGGGCAGTTAGAAACGGCGGGCAAAAATCGATAGCAGGTGTTATTTAAGCAACGGCATCGATGTTATTTGTGGGCGTCGGCTTCGATGTTTAAACCGGTTTTCCCGCCCGCCGAGTTTCAGATAACCATCCGATTGTCGGTCCGGAGGCCTAAATGACCGCGAGCCCAGCAGTTTCCCCCGCGCAGATCCACGCCGCCGCCGAGGCCCTTAACCGGCTGCGGCCCGTATACAAAGACCTGCTGCGGTTTTATGAAAAAATTTTCACGGCGCAGGAAACATCCAAAGCGCGCATCGATCTTGCGCCCATCCGGATTTCACCGGAGTTGCGCGCCATCAAGCGTCGCGAAAAATTGCCGTTGACCGACGTCTCCGATTTTACCTTCGACCAGCAGGCCGCACGCGACCTGCTGGTAAACATCTGCGGCATCATTCAATCCGACAACCCGGAAATGGCCGCGGCGGCCACCGCTATCGTCAGTGCTTTGGACAAAAAACTCCAGCCCCACGTTTTTTTCACCAGCCTCCTGAAAGGCGACGATGCCTACTTTGTCAAGACGGCCACGGCTTTAAACAGTGATAAAAACGCCCTGGCGTTTGTGGCCTACAACAGCCTCAAGCCGTCGGTAACCCTTTGTGCCGAACAGCTGTCACGCTACCTGACAGACCTGGTCGAATGGGGAAAGGGCTATTGCCCCGTTTGCGGAAACTTTCCGGGATTGGCCGTGCTCGATCACGAGGGTCGGCGATTTTTGCAGTGCAGTTTTTGTTGGACGGCGTGGCCGGCAAAACGGATTTTCTGCCCTTTCTGTGAGAGAACCGGCGGAAATCATTATCATTCCCTTTTCAGCACGCAGGAAAAAGACTTGCGGGCGGATGTCTGCGATGACTGCCATAAATACCTCAAGACGGTGGACACCCGGGCAGCGGACCGCACCATCTATCCCGCCCTGGAACAGATCGCTTCCCTGCACCTGGATATCACCGCCCGCCAAAAAGGCTATGACAGCGGAATGGAGATGGTGCTGCCGGATGCGGGCGAATAAACCGTCGCGCGCGGGCTTTTTCACGAGCGCCGTTGCCGCCCTGGCCCGATCGACCCGGCTGGCCGTTTGTACCTGGATGGTCCTCTCCGGCGTGCTGCTGTCGGCAGGCGAGGTCTACGGCACGCCGGATCCTCTAACACCGGCGCCGGCCGCGGATATCGTCTCCGTGCGCACGGCCTGGTCGATGGACCGCGCCCGGCCGGGAGATCGACTGGCTCTGGCAGTGGTGCTGGAGGTCGCAGCCGGCTACCACATCAATGCCGACATCCGTCAGATCAAGCCCCTTGCGGATTTCAACCCCTATCCCACGCGCGTGACCGTTACCAAAGCCTCCCTGGGGCTCATCTTCGAAACCCCGCTCTACCCTTCGGCCCACCCGGTAGCCGTCGAATTCACCCCTGAGCCGCTCATGGTTTTTGACGGACGGACGATCGTCACCTTTCCGGTCGCGCTCGAAAAAAACGTCTCTTCTGAAAACGTGCAGGTCACCATATCGGTTGCCTATCAGGCGTGTGATAACCAGGTCTGCCTTTTCCCGAGCCAAATCCAGGCCGCGGCCGAGTTGCCGGTCGTCGGCGCCGGAGACATTCCCCAGGCGGTCAATCAGGACCTTTTTACCGGCCAAAGCCAGAGCGCGGCCAGCGGCGCCGCCAGTGCGGTTAAATTTTCCCTCTTCGGCTGGCATTTTGCCATCGATACCACCACCGCGGGGGGATTTGTTCTGCTTCTTTTCACCGCGGCGCTGGGGGGCCTGCTCCTCAACTTCACTCCCTGCGTGCTGCCGCTGGTTCCCATCAAGATCATGAGCCTGTCCATGGCCGCGCAATCCTACCACCGGTGCCTGGCCCTGGGGGTTGCCATGTTCTTAGGGATTCTGGGTTTCTGGACGGGACTGGGAGCGGTCATCGCCACGATCAGCGGCTTTACCGCCATCAACCAGCTTTTTCAGTTCCCGGCCTTCACGATCCTGATCGGCATCGTTATCGGCATCATGGGACTCGGGATGTGGTGCGCGTTCATTGTCCAGCTCCCCGATTTTCTCTACGCGTTCAATCCCCGCCAGGATACGCTCACCGGTTCTTTTGGACTCGGTATTCTCACCGCCGTCTTGTCGACGCCCTGCACGGCCCCGTTCATGGGGGCGGCCGCCGCCTGGGCTGCAACCCGGCCGCCGCTGACGACCTTGATGACGTTTGCCGCCATTGGATCCGGCATGGCCCTGCCCTACCTGATCCTGTCCGCCGTGCCGAACCTGGCGCAGCAGATCCCCAGCTCGGGTCCGGCCAGCGTTGTCATCAAGCAGATGATGGGGCTGCTGATGCTGGCGGCGGCCGCCTATTTCGTCGGCTCCGGGGTGAGCGCCCTGCTGGCGGCCCCGGCCTCTCCCCCGGCCAAAGGCTATTGGTGGGTGGTGATGGGGTTTATCGCTTTGAGCGGGTTGTGGCTGGCGTACCGGACGATCCGGATCGCCTCCGGTAAGCTCCGGCGCTGCCTGTTCGTCACACTGGGCGTGCTGCTCTTTGCGGGCGCGGTGTACGGCGGCGTGCGGCTCACGGATCGCGGCCCGGTCGACTGGATTTACTACACGCCGCAGCGGTTTGAGCAAGCGATCGAGCGCCGTAAAGTCGTGGTCATGGTTTTTTCGGCCGAATGGTGCCTTAACTGCAAGGCCCTCGAACAAGGCGTGTTAAACGATGCCGCCGTGGTCGAGCAGTTGCGGCGCGCCGATGTCGCTCCGATCAAAGTGGATATCACCGGAAACAACCCGGACGGTAAAGCCAGGCTCGCGGCCATCGGCCAGCTCACCATCCCTCTTCTGGTCGTTTATTCCCCGACCGGCAGGGAGATCTTCAGAAGCGATTTTTACACTGCCGACCAGGTTTTGGCGGCCATCGGCGCGGCGCGGGCGGAAACCTAAGCGGGTTATTTTCAGGGCAGCGATAGAAACTTTACGATTTTTTCGGCCAGAAAGGCCTTTGAGTGCAAGCCCACCACCCGGTCGACTTCCGCGCCGTTCACGATGAAGATGAGCAGCGGTATGCCGCTGATCCCATAGGCATCGAGGGCCTCTTCGCCCAGCCAGAAGACGGGAAAATCCACCTTTTGCCGGTCCACGATCGGCTGAATGGCGGCCGGTCCATCGAAATCGACGCTGACACCCAATATCTGCAGGCCGCTGGAACGGTATTTGGCGTAGAGGGCGGTCAGGTCCGGAAGTTCCTTGACGCAGGGGGCACACCAGGCGGCCATGAAGACCAGTAAAAACCGTCCCTCGCCGTCCACCATTTTCTTGAAGCCGGCCAGGTCGAGTTTCTGCACCGGGTTGCGCTTTTCGGGACAGGCCGGTGGCGGAGACAGCAGCAGTGCCGCCAGAAGCAGCCACACCCATGGGCTCGTGAATCGTTTGCGGAGCATCATTGGGTGAGTTTTTCCAGTTCGGCGGCAATATACGCCAGGTCCGGTCGGACGTTTATGTCCGCAACGTAGATCGACCGGATAATCCCCTTTTTGTCGATGACGAACAGCGCGCGTTCCGACACGCCGTCCGTTCGCAGAACCCCATAGCTGTCGGCCACCGCGCCGTGCGGCCAGAAATCCGACAATACCGGAAACCACAGTGGGGCTCCCATCTGCCGGGTCCAGGCATACAGGGTGGGAATGTTGTCGACGGTGATGCCGAGCAGGATGGCGTCGTTGCGGTCGAAAAGGTCTTTGACGATGTTGTAGCCCGGCCACTGGTCGGAGCACACCGGGGTCCAGGCCGCCGGCACGAAGGAAATCACGACGTTTTTCCGGCCGCGGTACTGGCTCAGCGAAACTTTTTGTCCCGCCACGGACGGGAGGGTAAAATCAGGGGCCGGGTCGCCGACCTTGACCTTGAGGCGGCTGTCGACGGGCTTTAATTTGCCGGGGCTGTAAATATTTTCTTTGAACGCCTCCGACAATCCAAACGCCTGGGCCGCAGTGAAGATCGAAACGGCAAGCACCAGGCCCGCGGTTCTGGCCACGGGTGTCATGAGTCTCCTCCTTGGCCGGGCTATGGCCAGTGTTATTTTTTAGGGGTTTTCAGCCCGAGCGGGCAAGAAGATCCTGGAGCATCCCGTGGGCGTCCTCGGGACCGCCGAGCTTAGAATAAAAAACCCGGTGGGAGCCGTCGGGGGCGATCCGGATGCCGATGAAATAAGGGGTTCTGACTTCGCCCAGGAGCTGGTGAATAACGAAATTGCCGTCTGAGAACAGGGGAAAGGGAACATTGTAGGTTTTTTTGAAAAAATCTATTTCAAAATCCGAGTTGCCGACGCCGATGCCGATCAGCTTGACCTTATCCTTGTATTTTGGATTCGCCTCCAGTTCGCGATACATCTTGTTGACAGTGGGAGCCTCCCGCTGACAGTACGGTCAGTACATGCTGAAAATTTCGATGATGACCACTTCGGCCTTGATTTCCGGAATCGTAAAAACGGATTTTCGGTCCAGTCCGAGATATTCCCGCTGATCCGGTGACGCCGGCACCGGCAGCTCGAAGGGCGGCAACACCCCGCCTTCCGGTGGCGGCTGGTTGGCAGCGAAGGCCTCCGGGAGAACCGCCAGGGACAGTGTCAGTAAAATAATCCATGCGCCTGGTTTAAATTGCATTGTCCTTATCCCTTTTTTCTTCAGACCATCGAAAACTTTAGATCATTCCCGTCGGGTTTAGTCAAACAGAAAAAATCGCGCCGCCGTCTCATCTTTCTCAAAAATGCACTATATATTGTGGCATGAATATCTTGACATACAAGAGACAATTGTTTACAATATATTACGTTTGTAATACAAGATAAGGGTTCTTTTGGAATAGGGTAATTTGTTCTTTCAACAAAAACAAGAGGTGGCGCAAGATATGATCAAAGTGACTGTAAACATGGATAATCGTGCTCACAAGAGGTATCCCGGCGTGGAGGGCGCCATCGTCGCCGTGCGGCCGCGGGCCGAAATCCTGGGTCAGATGATCGATGTCGGCCTGGGCGGATTGTCCTTTCAATACATCGATTCGGCCATCGACGAAAGCCCCTCGGATGAACTGACGATTCTGATGTCGGTCCCCCGCCTGTATGTCGACCGCATACCCTATCGCACGGTGGCCGACTTTCCATTGCCGCAGGAATTTTCTTTCAGTTCGATTCCGGTTCGCCGGCGCTGCGTGGCGTTCGGGCGGCTGACCGCTGCGAAAAGCGACGCGATAAAACAACTGATTCTGTACTGTTCCCTGTTAAAACCCCGTTTCAACAGCTATCCCCATCCCCGCCGCCATTATGTTCCGTTGACGCAGGTCCTTTAGAAAACCACCGCGAGACGGGCGGCCGCGACCGCTCGTCTCGCGCATCCGGTTACCCGTGGTCCTGCCGTCAGGCCAGTTACATTACTTAATTGTTATTATTATCATTTATCATTGACAGCATAAGCTTGGTAGTTATATTCATCATGCAAAATCAGACCCGAATTAAATCATGATGAAAGGCAACCCTATGCGCTACGACAAATTTACCATTAAATCTCAGGAATTGGTTCAAAACGCCCAGGAACTGGCAGCGCGCCTGAAGAACCCGCAGGTCGAACCCGAACACCTCGTGGGGGTCATGCTGACGGAAACCGAGGGCATCGCCGGTTCCATCCTTCAGAAGATGGGGATTGCCCCGGGCCAGGTAGCCGTCGAAACCAATGTGGCCCTGGAACGATTGCCCAAAGTCAGCCTGTCGACCGAGGTCTACGTGTCGCCGCAAACCAAAAAGGTCCTGGAGGCCGCTTTTGCCGAGGCCGCCAAGATGAAGGACCAGTATGTCAGTATCGAACATATTCTCCTGGCCCTTTGCGACGAAAAGGAGGGTGAAGCCGCCCGGATCCTGCGCCGCCACGGGATTGATCGCGATGCTATTCTCAAGGTGCTGATGGACATCCGCGGCTCCCAGCGCATTACCGATCCCAATCCGGAGGAAAAATATCAGGCCCTCGATAAATTCAGCCGCAATCTGACCGACCTGGCGCGCCTGGGAAAACTCGATCCGGTGATCGGACGCGATGATGAAATCCGGCGCATCGTCCAGGTGCTCTCGCGCCGGACGAAAAACAACCCGGTCCTGATCGGAGAGCCCGGCGTGGGCAAAACCGCTATCGTCGAAGGCCTGGCCCAGCGCATTGTTTCCGGTGATGTTTCCGAAAGCCTGAAAAACAGGCGCGTGGTCGCCCTCGACATGGGGGCGCTGATTGCCGGCGCCAAGTATCGGGGCGAGTTCGAGGACCGGCTCAAGGCCGTGATCAAGGAAGTGGAAAAATCGGAGGGCGAAATCATTCTCTTCATCGACGAGCTGCACACGCTCGTAGGCGCCGGTGCGGCCGTAGGCGCCGTCGACGCCTCCAACATGCTCAAACCGGCCCTGGCCCGCGGGACGCTGCGCTGCGTGGGGGCGACCACCCTCAACGAATACCGCAAGTACATTGAAAAGGATGCCGCCCTGGAGCGCCGCTTCCAGCCGGTGCTGGTCAAGCAGCCGAGCGTGGAAGACACGATCTCCATTTTGCGCGGTCTCAAGGAAAAATACGAAGTGCACCATGGGGTCCGGATCAAGGATTCGGCGATCGTGGCCGCAGCCACGCTGTCGGACCGCTATATCACTGACCGGTTTCTGCCCGACAAGGCGATCGATCTCATCGATGAGTGCGCCTCCAAGCTCCGGATCGAAATCGACAGCATGCCGACCGAGATCGACGACATCCAGCGGCGCATCACCCAGGCCGAGATCGAACGCGAGGCGTTGAAGAAAGAGAGCGATCCGGCCTCCCGTGAGCGGCTGGCGAAACTCGAGGGCGAACTGGGCAACCTGAAAGAAGACCTGCACGAAATGAAAGGCCACTGGCTGAACGAAAAGGACCTGATTCAGAAGATCCGCGCGATCAAGGAGGAGCAGGAGCGCCTCGGGGTCGAAGCCCAGCAGGCCGAACGGTCCGGCGACCTGGCCAAGGTGGCCGAAATCCGTTACGGCCGTTTGAACGAACTGCAACGGCGGCTCGAGGAAGCCAACCAGCATCTGGCCGAGAAGCAGCGGGACCATAAAATGCTCAAGGAAGAGGTCGATGCCGAAGATGTGGCCGAAGTCATTTCACGGTGGACCGGCATTCCCGTAACCAAGATGCTGGAGGGGGAAAAAGACAAGCTGATCCACATGGAGGAACGCCTCGGCCGGCGCGTCATCGGCCAGCAGGAGGCCATCGTGGCCGTTTCCAATGCGGTGCGGCGCGCCCGCGCCGGCCTGCAGGACCCCAATCGGCCGATCGGCTCGTTTATTTTCATGGGACCCACCGGCGTCGGCAAAACGGAACTGGCCAAGGCCCTGGCGGAATTTCTCTTCGACAGCGAGCAGGCGATCGTCAGGATCGATATGTCCGAATACATGGAAAAGCATGCCGTGGCACGGCTGATCGGGGCCCCGCCCGGCTACGTCGGCTACGAGGAAGGCGGCTTTCTGACCGAGGCCGTGCGGCGGCGCCCCTATTCGGTGGTGCTGTTCGATGAAATCGAAAAGGCCCATCCGGAGGTCTTCAATGTGCTGCTCCAGATTCTGGACGACGGCCGCATGACCGACGGCCACGGGCGGACGGTGGACTTTAAAAACACCATCCTTATCATGACCTCGAATGTCGGCAGCCAGTATATTCAGGAGTGGGGCAGCCGCGGCCAAGCTGAAATGGTCGAACGGGTATTGGAGGCGCTCAGGAGCCATTTCAAACCCGAATTTCTGAACCGGATCGACGAAACCATCATTTTCCACAACCTGAGCCCGGAGCAGCTGGGCGAAATCGTCGACATTCAAATCCAGCGGCTGGCCCGCCGCCTGGCGGATAAGAACATCGATCTGGTCCTCTCGCAAGGCGCCAAGGCTTTTGTGGCTGAAAAAGGATACGATCCCTTGTACGGCGCCCGGCCATTGAAGCGCGTCATTCAAAAGAATATCGAAAACGAGCTGTCGATGGAAATTTTAAAAGGGACCATCCGGGAAGGCGATCGCGTCAGCTGCGAACGAGAGGGTGACCGCATCGTTTTCAAGACCGCCTGAGGGATAGAGGGTCACTAAAAAAATGCCCCCGGGTCTGCGGACCTCGGGGCATTTTTAATTGGTGAGCCGCCGCCGGTCGCTATCGCCTGGGACGCTATTTCCGACTTATAATGCAGATGCACTTAAATAATTCCGGCGTGAATGAAAAAGATATTTATATTGTAATCCGGGTGCGCCCGACGTATGATGCGCGCGCCGAACTCTAAGAGACTTGGGACACGATGCCTTTATCCGCATCCGAAAGATTGCGACGTTTCTACGATCAGTTTTCGAGCAACGACGCCGTGCTGATCCTGATCAATGCAGACCCGGACGCCATGGCCAGCGCCATGGCCGTCAGCCGCCTGTTGTGGCATAAAATCACCGCCACCACGATCGGGCACGTCAACGAGATCAACCGGCCCGATAACCTGGCCATGGTGCGTCTGCTGGGAATCAAGATGACGCACATCGACCAGATCAACCGCGATCACTATCAGCGGGTGGTCATGGTGGATTCCCAGCCGAAGCACCACCCGGTCTTGGACACCTTTGCACCTCAGGTGATCATCGACCATCATCCCGAAACGGGCGTTCAGGCGCCGTTTCTCGATATCCGGCCGAAATACGGCGCCACGGCCAGCATCATGACCGAGTACCTGCGGGCGGCCAAGATAAACCCGTCGGTCAAACTGGCGACTGGGCTTTTCCACGCCATCAAGACCGACACCTGTGATTTCGAGCGGCACACCCTGATCGAAGACGTGCGGGCTTTTCAATTTTTGTTCCGGCACGCCAACATTTATCTCGCCCGCAAGATCGAGCAGGCGGAAATCCGTCTCGATTTTTTGAAATACTACAAGATCGCGCTGCAGAACATGGTGTTGCGCAGCGGCCGGGTTTTTGTGCACCTGGGCACCGTTTCCACTCCGGATGTCTGCGTTTTGATCGCGGATTTTTTCATGCGCGTCGAGGACGTCAACTGGAGCATCGTCTCGGGCATCTTCGAGCACAGGCTGATCGTGATCCTGCGCAACGACGGCATCCGAAAAAACGCCGGCACCGTTGCCGCCAAAGGCTTCGGCCAGCTCGGCTCGGCCGGCGGGCACAAGAGCACGGCCCGGGCCGAAATCGAGGTGGAGGCTCTAAAAAACCAGATCGACGTCAAAAACGACCGCAAGCTCCAGCGGTGGATCATGAGTCACATCGAACGCAGGGCCGACAAAAAATAAACCGTTGCTGCGCGCGGGCCCGCCGCCCGGTGAAAAACCCCCGTGTTGCGTGAAGATCGATGCCTGACATGCCACGCCAGATGACCGTCACCATTCTCGGCTCGGGAACCTGCGTCCCCTCCCTCGAGCGCAGCTCCTGCGCCGTGCTGGTCGAAACCGGCACGTCCGTGGTGCTCCTCGACAGCGGCGCCGGCACGATGCGGCGCCTGCTCGAAGCCGGCCGCACGATTTTCGAGTTGTCCCACATCTGCTACAGCCATTTTCATCCCGACCACAGCGGCGAACTGGCACCGCTTCTTTTCGCCACCAAGTATCCCGACAGCCGGCGCCGGCGCACGCCGCTGACGATTTGCGCCGGTTCTGGTTTTATCAATTTTTTCAATAAACTGAAAAATGTGTACGGCCGCTGGATCGACCTCGATGCCGGGATGCTGCGTCTCTTCGAACTGGACACCGGTGCGCCGGATGCGCTGCGCTTCGAGGAGTTTACCCTCAAGTCCCTGCCGGTCGACCACAACCCGGAAAGCCTGGCCTACCGGATTACCGACGCCCGCGGGCACGCGGTGGTGTATACCGGCGACAGCGACGTCTGTGACAACCTGGTGGCCATCGCCCGCAATGCCGATCTTTTCATCTGCGAGTCGTCCCTGCCGGACGCCCAGAAGGTCGACGGCCACCTGACACCGTCGCTGGCCGGTGAGATTGCGACCCGGGCCACTGTCGGTCGGCTGGTGCTGACCCACTTTTACCCGGAATGCGATACGGCCGATATCGAAAAAGAGTGCCGCAAAACCTACTCCGGTCCGCTGGTGCTGGCCCGGGACCTCATGCGTCTTGAAATAAGCTGATTCGTATGCGCTATTATCCGATCAATCTCGACATCCGCGACCGCAACTGCCTGGTGATCGGCGGCGGCGGGGTCGGAACCCGCAAGGCGCTGGGCCTTCTGGCCTGCGGCGCACGGGTCACCGTGGTCAGTCCCGACATCAGTGCCCGGCTCCTAAACCTGGCCGCCAGAAATGCGCTTGTCCTGCACCAGCGCGCCTACCGCGAAGACGACCTGCAGAGTATGTTCCTGGTCATTGGGGCCACCGACGACCAGGACCTCAACCGCCGGATCCATCGGGACGCCGAAAACCGCGGCATCCTGTGCAATATCGCCGACCGCCCGGAAATATGTAATTTTATCCTGCCGTCGGTGGTTCAGCGCAGCGAGTTGACCATCAGCATCTCCACCTCCGGACGCAGCCCGGCCCTGGCGAAGAAACTGCGCCGGGACCTGGAGCTGGCCTTCGGTGAAGAGTACGGCTTGCTGCTGCAGCTGATGGGCGCCATCCGCCACCGACTGTTAAGCGAAGCCCATGCGCCCGAAGCCCACAAGCCGCTCTTCGAGAAGCTGGTCAACAGCGATCTGGCCGCAATGATTCGCGAAGATCGCCGCAGCGACATCGATCGCCTGCTGCGGGAGGTTCTCGGCCACGGATTCACCTACGACACCCTGATGGAAAAGAGCGATCCTGCCGCGATATGAGGTGAGGCTTTCATGGAAGTGTTGATACTCGTCACGATCCTTTGCTACATGGTGAGCGCCGCCGCGTATTTCGCCTACCTGTTTTTTCAGCAGGACTACCTGCAGCGCGCCGGCTATCTTCTCGTTCTGGCCGGATTCGGCTGTCACACGTTTTCCATTGTCTATAGCGGAATCTCCTCCGGAGGGTTTCCCGCGCGCAATTTGCACGAAACCCTTTCCATAGCGGGATGGGCCGTCGCCGGCTTTTTTCTGGTCTTCCAATCCCGGTTCAAGCTGAAAGTTCTGGGAATTTACGCGGCGCCCTTGATCGCGCTGATCATGATCGCCGTCGCCCAGGTGCCGAACACGCCCGCCGATCAGCAGGGCATCTTTAAAAATTTCTGGTTGATATCGCATGTGGTCACGATTTTTATCGGCAACGCGGCTTTCGCGCTGGCCTGCGGTATCGGTATTCTCTATCTGCTGCAGGAAAAGGCCATAAAGACCAAGAATCCCGGATTTTTCTTCCGGCGCCTGCCGTCCCTCGACATGCTCGACGGGGCCGGGTATACCTGCATCATCGTCGGGTTCACCCTGCTGACCTTCGGGTTGATCAGCGGCTTCATCTACGCCAAGACGATCTGGGGCCGGTTCTGGAGCTGGGACCCCAAGGAAGTCTGGTCGGGCATTACCTGGCTTTTTTATGCCGCCCTGCTGCACGAGCGGTTGAGCGTCGGCTGGCGCGGGCGTCGGGCGGCCATCATGGCGATCATCGGTTTTGCCATTCTGCTGTTCACTTTTCTGGGCGTCAATTTTTTGCTCAAGGGACACCACAAGCCCTTCACGGCTTTTTAATTCTGATTTCATCCTTAACATAGAGGGGACGGCGTTTTTTTCATTGCCCGTGAGGGACCCGCGCCGTCCCTCATCAAACCAGCGAGGAAATCGTGGCCCGCGGCTGCGCCGCTCAAGCCGTCGAACCGAAATCATGTCCGAAATCGTACTGCTCGGATTAAATCATAAAACCGCACCGATCGAACTCCGCGAGTGCATCGCCTTTTCACCGGACCAGGCCGCTGCCGCTCTGACGAGCCTGAAAAGCGACCCGGTGGTCGGCGAAGTGCTGCTTTTTTCAACCTGCAACCGGGTCGAGGTCCTGCTGGTCACGGACCGGACCGCCGCCGCCGTGGCGGCGGCCAAGCAGCTGATCGCCCGCTTGAGCCGGATCGCCTTTTCCGAATTCGACAAGGTCCTTTACGTCCACACCGGTGACCAGGCCGTGCGGCACCTTTTTCGGGTGGCGGCCAGCCTGGACTCGATGGTTGTGGGGGAGCCCCAGATCCTGGGCCAGATAAAGGAAGCCTATCGTCTGGCGACGCAGGTGCGATCGACGGGCGTCGTGTTGAATCGCCTGCTGCACCGCACCTTCTTCGTGGCCAAGCGGATCCGCTCGGAAACCGGCATCGGCGGCCATGCGGTATCGGTCAGTTACGCCGCCATCGAATTGGGCCGCAAGATCTTCGGCAGCCTGGAGGGCAAAAAGGTCCTGCTGATCGGTGCCGGTGAAATGGCCGAACTGGCGGTGGCCCATCTGATCCGTAACCGGGCCGGCGACGTCCTGGTCGCCAACCGCACCTTCGAGCGTGCCCTGGAATTGAGCCGACGCTTCCGCGGGACGCCGATCAGGTTCGAGGAAATGCTCGCCGGCCTGGAAAATGTCGATATCGTCATCAGCTCCACCGGTTCCACGGATTTCGTCGTCACGCACACACAGGTAAAAGGCCTGCTGCGCAAGCGCCGCAACCGCCCCCTTTTTTTCATCGACATTGCCGTCCCGCGCGACATCGACCCGAAAATAAACCGGTTGAGCAATGTTTACGTGTACGACATCGACGACCTGAAGGGGGTCATCGACGAGAATATCGAAGATCGCCGGCGCGAAGCCGTCAAGGGCGAGCGGCTCGTGGACGAAGCCGTGGTAAACTTCCGCAAGTGGCACGACAGCCTGGAGGTCGTGCCGACCATCAAGGCGCTGCGAAAAAAAATGGAAGACATCGCCGCGGCGGAGGTCAGGAAAACCCTGCAGTCCGAGAGCATGCCCGATGACGCGCGCCAGGCCATCGAGCGGATGACCCAGGCCCTGATCAATAAAATCCTGCACGATCCGACCGATGTCCTCAAGCGCAACGGCTGCCAGGGCGGTCGCTCGGCGTATCTGGACATTGCGCGCAAGCTGTTTAAGCTCGAATGAACTCGCTGCGCGAGTTCATGAAACGCGGCTTGCGCCGCTTTTTTTCGGGATGGGCAACAGTTGCGGGCCCAACTTCATCGGGCCTTTCTCAATGTCGGATCAGGAATCCTTAAAGCCTTGGGGAAACAGCTGTCATGAATCAACTTTCAGCCTTGGCGACCAGGCATCAGCAGGGAAACCATCCCGTATTTGCCCCCGCGCCTTTTCTGCCCATTCTGTTGATGCACGAAAGAGGCCTGCAGTTCAACCGGATTTTAAAGCACGCCGCAGATATGGCTGCGGCCGCGCTCCTTAATTTTGAGCTGGGTTTCGAAACCACAGTGGTTCCGTATGACATGAACGTGGAAGCGGAAATCATCGGCTATGAGGTGAGCTATCACGAGACGGTTGACGGCAACCCCGTCTACCCCACCATCGGCGCCAGGTGGATCAAAAGCACCGATGACTTCGACCTGCCTGACGATGTTGCCGGGGCGGGGAGGCTGCCGGAAATCCTGAGAGCCATCGCCCTGATCAAGGAGAAATCCGGAGGCGCCAGGGCGGTGGGGGTTTTCGTGCCCGGTCCTTTCACTCTGGCCGGCCAGGTTCTGGACCCGGACCGGATGTTCGTGATGGTGCTAAAAGACCCGGACGCCCTGAAGGCCGTGCTCCAAAAACTGACAGTGCTGATCATCATGGTGCGGGACGCCTACGTGCGGGCCGGGGCGGACTACGTGGTCATCGAAGAAGGCGGGGCCACGACCATTTCCCCTAAATCCTTTGAAAATCTTCTTCTCCCCGAGCTTAAAAAGATCTTCATCGAAAAAAAAATCCCCCATCTCTTTTCCCTGACCGGCAAGTCCGACAAATACCTCGAGTACATGCTGGAGGCCGGGCCGGATGGCATCGGTGTGGATCAGGAATGCGACCTCGATAAGTTGTTGGAAACAGTCCCCAAAGGCTTCCCGCTCTTTTCCCTGACCGGGAGATACGACTTAATGGCGACCGCGACTGTCGCAGAGGTCCGCGCCGCAGTCAGAGCCTGTCTTGAAAAGGGTATTACCATGGCCGCTCCGCCGGCGGACATATACCCACCCGCCAAGATAGAAAATATCCGTGCATTTGTGGACGAGCTGAGGGTCTGCCCAAAACAGTTTCAATACTGCGGCGCAATGAAAAAATGATCAACAGTTGGTAATATTTTCAAGTTTAAATAATGAGAGCGTCCCTCCGATTTTCCGAAGCCCGCTGCTTACTCTTGATCTTGGAATGCAAAGAGTGGCACGGGAGATTGGAATTTCAATTTTGGAGTAAGATATCATGAAGGTGTATACATATTCTGAAGCGCGACAGCGTCTTGCTGAAGTTCTTAACATAGCAAGAAATGAAGAGGTTGTTATCAAAAGGAGAGGTGGCGAAGCTTTTTCAATAATTTTTCGGAAAAGCAAAAGGTCACCATTTGACGTACCAGGAATTCAAACCAAAGCAGCCACAGAAGACATTCTCGCGGCGGTTAGAGAATCTAGGGAACGATTTGCCGAACAAAACGTTCAAGATTGACGGGCAGGAACAGACGGCTTTTTCGCATATCAATCTCTCAAATTCCTTAATATTCCCACTTTTATCAGCATAGTTCCCCCTGCCGCAACTTAACTTTCTGTTATGCGGCAATCAAATTTAGCATGGAGGTCACAGTGACAAAAACGAAGAAAGAATCAAAATCGTTGTACCAAATCAAAGTTACCTTGTTTGGAAGTAAGCCTCCAATATGGAGAAAATTGATTGTCAAGGATAATATCAGATTAGATCAATTACATTCAGTCTTGCAGGTAGCAATGGGATGGTATAATTACCATTTACATCAATATAGACTTGGAAACTCTTATATCGGTATTCCATCCCCGGATGTTGATATTGATGTAACAGATGAGCGTAAGGTTTATTTACATGAGATCATTTCCAATCCAAAAGACAATTTTGTTTATGAATATGACTTCGGTGATAGTTGGGAGCACAAAATCGTTCTCGAAAAAGTTCTTCCTTTAGATTTTTCTCAATCACCGGTAGTCATTAAAGGTAAAAAGGCATGTCCTCCAGAGGACTGCGGGGGTATTTGGGGATACTCCGATTTTTTGGATGCAATTAGAGATCCAAAACATGAAGAACATGAATCTATGCTCGAATGGGTTGGTGCGGAATTTGATCCCGATGAGTTTGACATGACCTTTATTAACCAAAAACTTACTGATCTGAAATTATAAAATCAAACCTTGGGCTGAGCATATGGCCCAACAGCAGCATTAACTCGAGATAGTAAAAACCAAATCTTTTACGAACTTCCCTGACGTCAACGGTTCGCCCCTCGTCGCTGTCTTTTATCCCGGCATCAATGGCCTGCCGGACATAGATCCAGTGCATCACATCTTCCCAGGTGGCACTGTCGGGCAGATTATCCAAAAGCCGGTGGGCTTGTGCTTTTATGCTTTCGGTTTGCATACTCACCTCTCCTGCGGACATTTATCAGGCATTCCTTATTGCGATGCGCAGGCTTTCTTGGTTTTGACATTTCACGTTTTCTATTGAATCATGGTCGTTATTTATAGGCTTTAAGATAAAGGTTTTGGCAAGGCCAGAGGGAGGCGGCTGTATACGTCATACGCCGCCGACCGATAACCAGCCAAAATCTTTATCTCGAAGACTATAGCATTAATAGGTGATGGTCAAACCCCATGTATACCCATCTGCCGATTACCAGTCTCAAAGACGATCACAAGTCCTGCCATCCCGGGTAAAGGGATAAATTGATTTTCAAACTATAGTATCAAAATATCCAAACTCCAAAAAAAATTACCCCCGCCGGCTGACAATGTGGTAAAAATAACCGCGCGTTATTTTTTTGGGAACGTGATTTTCGATCGGGACCATGCTTTTATGGAACATTGTCGCAGCGGAGGACGGCGAGATGAAAAAGACGGCGTTTTTGTTTCCCGGGCAGGGATCGCAGGTGGTGGGCATGGGGCAGGACTTTTATCAGGAGTTCGGCTTCGTTCGGGAACTCTTCGACATGGCCGAGGACATCAGCCGCATCGGTCTGCGGCAGCTCTGCTTCAAGGGTCCCCTGGAGGATTTGACGCGCACGGTCACCCTTCAGCCGGCGGTCACGGTGGTGAACCTGGCGATCCTTGCGGCCGTGCAGCGCGAAAACATCACACCGGCGATGTCGGCCGGTCACAGCCTCGGTGAATACAGCGCCCTTCATGCCGCCGGCGTGGTATCGGCCGAGGACACCCTGCGCCTGGTTCACAAACGCGGCGAGCTGATGCACCGCGAGGCGGAAAAAAACAAAGGTGCGATGAGCGCCCTGATCGGCCTTGCCATCGATGCGGTCGCAGAGATCGTCGAACTCGGCCGCAAGCAGGGCGTGGTGTCGGTCGCCAACCACAACACCGCCCAGCAGATCGTCGTCACCGGCGAACCGGCGGCCGTGGCGGCCGTATCCGCCTTGGCGGCTGAAAAAGGCGCCAAGGCGATCCCGCTCAAGGTCAGCGGCGCCTGGCACAGCGAACTCATCCGCGGCGCCGAGGCGGATTTCAAGGCCTTTCTTCAATCGATCGCGTTCAACGCTCCCCACTCCGAAGTGGTGTTCAACGTCACGGCTGCGACCGAATCCAGGCCGGATGAGATTCGGTCCCTCATGGCCCGTCAACTCTGCAGCCCGGTGAAATGGTTCGACGCCACCCAGCGATTTTGCGAGGCGGAAATTGAGACGTTTGTCGAGATCGGCCCCGGCAAGGTGCTCACCGGCCTGCTGCGCAAAAATCTTCCCAAGGACTATCCGGCGACCCTCTTCAACGTCAACGATCTGAAGACCTTCGAGGCTTTTATCAATAACGCGTAGCCGTTCAGAGGGTCGCACGGTCCGCTGCGCTTTACACCACCTTTTTGCCAGCGTTCACAGGGTACCGCAGGTGCAAGACGCCGGGCGCGAGGCGCACTGTTGTAAGTCAAGTGCCCGGCAACACAGCAGATGCGGTGCCCTGTGAACGCTGGTTCACGGCGTTCCGATCTTCGCAGTACGCATCGTAATTGTCATTCAGGCGTCTTTTGTATCGGCTCAAGCTTATTTTGGCGTGCTTGCAGCGGCTTTGTAAAATCGTTTCGGAGGCGCGGATTCCCGGCCAGATCTCACCGCCGAAAATCTGCTCGAAATAGTCATCATAGGAAAAGCCGAATTCGACCATCGACGGCAAGGGTTCGTTGTACTTGTTGCTCAGGGAAAATTTTTCGAAAGGAAATCCCTGTGACAAATCCAGGTGATAGCCGATGAGTTTTTTCTTCGGGTTGACCGACACCAGGCCATGCGGAACGCAATTGTACTGCGGGATTTTATACTTCACCCGCAGCCAGTCTGTGAGTTCTTTCCCCGAGCGCAACTGAGCCTCGGTCAGCGAAGACTCCTCCCGCGGCCGCATTCGCGGGGCGTTGGTTTTCGGATTCCAGGAGTCTATATAGATGTCGGTTTCCGTCTCTTCGAAATCCTGACCTTCAAAGCAAATCCCCAGGAACGCATGATTCAAATCGAGATAGAATTCCTCCCCGTCCGCCCAAATCGAGTTGCCGGCGTGGTAGGCGGCATGGTCCTCCTGGACGAGACGATAGACCCGCCCGTATCTGTCGATAATGTAGTTATAGGATTTCCGGCGCTGGAGATATTTGATCAGGTGTTTGCTTTTTTGCTTGATCGATATGTTCATCTCGGGCCTGAAGGGCACCAGATCGCTTTCGGAAGTGTGAAAGAGAATTCCGGCAATCCGGTCGCAATCCTGATTGTTTTCGGAAGCCGGCTCGATGTGACGAAAGATCGGCCGATAGCGCCGCGCGACGTTTTCGACCGTGTAACGGGTGAATATCTGCAGGCTGTTGCTGTATAGCTCCGATGCGGTGGTCTTTTCGACGAGCCAGATGGGCTGGGTCAGATATGGCGCGACCTCGGCCGCAACCTTGGCGTTGGCCTCCGGCGGTGGTTCGCGCAGCGGGTGCAACGCTGCGACAGTGGCGACCACCGGTGCCTGCGGATAGACGATCGACTTGCTGATGACACCTCTTTTCCAGTGCGCGCTTTGCTTCTCCTTCAGACCGAAGAAAACCGTCACCGGTCCCCAGATCGAGGTCGCTACCGCGCCCAGGCCACACACGATAACAAGGAGTGAAACCGTGGCAACGACATGGCGAAACCGGTACAGGCGCTTGATCGCGGGCCGCGGAGTGGAAATACTGCCGGATGCGGCCAGGTGCCGTGCGATTTCACGGCTGCCGGGCCAGAATCGCTCGACTTGCTCGAGAAGCCTCTTGCGGAAGGCCATCTCCGCCAGCGGGGAGTATGACTTGTAGGTTAGGGGGAGATGATAGTACTCATCTATCGCATGCTTGATGAATTTTAATTTTATGGCCGGATCGGTGACGACGGCCGACAGCTCTTCGATGATGCGGCGATAAGTCGTCGGGGGAAGCTTTTTGGGGTATGCCATGTTCACACTTCAATACGGAATCACGACCAGCAGGCCGGGTTTTGGTCGTGATTCCCTGCGCCATATTTCAGAAGGCCCTTGCGCCCGAAACCTTCAGCCGCCGTATACCTTGCTGCAGCAAATCGGCGCCAGGGCTGTTCCGGTACCCCTCGGGCGCGCGCTCCCCCCCCATGTGCCCATCCGCATCAATTCTCGTGCATGGCGGCCATCAGGGCGCCTTTGGCCGTGGCGGTCAGCGGGTCTTTGGCGACCCGGATCTTGCTGAAATCCAGGGGCAGGTTCTCCGCTTTGAGAACCTGCTCGAAGCGATCCTTGAAACCGCTCACCTTCGCCGTGCCGCCGCTCAGTACGACCGGAATCGGACGATCGACCTTGTTGGTATTCGATGTCGTCAGGATGCTTTGTTTGAGCGCCTTGACCAGGGTGACGATGAGGTCATCGTAATAGACCTGCAGCGCGTCTTCGACACTGCTGCGGGGGGTGCGTTTGAGATCGAACCCGTTTTCCTTGAAACTTCTCACGCGCGTGTTCACCATGCCGGTAACGGAGGCCACGGCATCGTCGAGATAGTCGCCGCCCTTTGTGATGCTGAAGGTGACCAGCGGTATCGAGAGATACGCCAGGCAAACATTACACATGCCGCCGCCGGCGCTGATGCCGAGGCCGGTAAAATTTTCGTCTTCCAGCTCGGCGAACACCACGGCCAGGCCTTCGTTGATGCTGCGTGTCGTAAACCCTTTATTCGACAAATGGCGATTGAGCAAGGATTCGTGGTAAATAATATCGGTCGGAGCGTCTTTCGGGGCGTCGGGGACCGAAAAGATGAGTTTGCCGGTGCTGATCGCGGTCGAATCGATCAGATCGTCGATGGCTTTCTTGATAATTTCCACCGAATGGCTCTCGTTCGGGTTCAGCAGCCCTTTGCGCATCGGACGCCGGGTTTCGGAATTGAGCATGTCCGCGAAGGTCTCCGCTCCGTCGCCGTAAACAATCAGGGAGTTGTCGATCAGATGATGTTTAATCTGATTCTGGGTCAATATTCTTTTGGTAAAGCTGGAGTACTCCACCGCAATAAACGCATTGCGGTGCGCGGCATATTCGATGTGATCATTTTTCTTTACGGCGGTCACGATCTTGGAGGTGCCAATGTCGATCCCGATCGCATCCGCGGTCGCAGCGGTGGCTTTGGTGAAAGTGTTTTCTGCGTCACCGGTCTCGGCGGCCATCTCACCGGCGGCTGCGGCACTCTGGTCCTTGGTCTTTCGTTCTGTCATGAAAATGTCTCCTTTCTGCACATGTGTCCATCAGTCAATCTTGAGGCCATCGGATGATTCCAGAATCCGGAAGCGGGTGTTGTCGACAACAACTACTTTAAATTATTTATAAAAATGTATATTCAACCCTAAGGCGTCCGACCCCTGACCCGGGTCCCGTCTTTTCTCCTCGCCCGCCGCCGTCATGGGATCGGCAATGACCTACGCAAAGATTGTGCCGTAAAGATCAAGGCAAGATAAAACCCTATTATTAAAGATACTTATATATAAAGTCGGCTGGGTTATATCGTCATAACGACAGAAAAATGACGGCGGGTCAGAAAAGACGGCATAAGCCCTTGAGAGGGGTATAATGTCCTGATTCGCGGTGTCCGGGGGGTCACTGCGGAAGGGATACAGACGATCCGATCATTTTATGAGGTTTTCGGTCGAGGGCGTGGAGCGCGTTGCGAAATGCCGGTGATAGTAGTGCTTTTCTGCCATTATTGCTTAAAATGTCCCCACATGCTCAGGATAAAAAACGCCACGAAGAACAGGTTCACCGCGCCGGCGAGCAGAAAACCATTCGCAAAGCCAACCGACTCGATCAAAGGCCCCCATCCAACGGAGCCGGCCATCAACCCGAAATAAATAAAACTGTTATAGCCGCCCAGGGCCAGACCCCGGAACCGGGGTTCGGTTGTTTCGGCGATCAGCGCCCCGATGGAGGTAAAAGCGACGGCCAGGCTTGCGCCCAAACACGCCGCGGCGAGCAGAAATTGAAAAAAGGTCCGGGCGAAGACGAATCCGGCAACCGACACGGTCGCCAGAAGCGCGCCGGAGAAAGCCTGATATTTTCTGCGGCCCAAACGATCGCTCAGCGCCCCGAAAGGGATCCGGGCGGCGGCATTGGCGACGGCCTGGAGCAGGAAAACCATACCGATCTGCCCGGCGGCAAGGCCGTGCTCGTGAGCCAGCAGCGGTAAGTAGGTAAAGAAGACGCCACCGATGATGTTGGCCCCGAATGTCGCCAACCAACACCCGATCAGCGGCCGGTTGGTGAGCACCTGACCGGTAATGGGGCGCGATAACACCGCCGTTTTCGCAGATACGGCGACCGGTGCCGGTAGAAATCGCCGGACGGCCCAGATGTTGAAGGCCGACAGGACGGCTCCCGCCAGAAACACCGATCGATACCCGAGCCCCTCTCCCAGGACGCCGCCGGCAGCCGGCCCCATTCCCAGCCCGCAAAAAAGGGCCGTGGTGTACCAGCCATAGGCCCGGCCCAGGTGGGTGGGCGGTGATATGGCGGACACCCACGCCATCATGGTCGGTCCGAAAGCCGCGATGCCGACACCCAGAATCAGATAGACTCCGGCCAGATGAAAGAAAGTGCGGGCGAAAAACAGAAGCAGCATGCCGGCAAACAGGATCAGCGTGCCGGCCACTGCCAGACGCCGGCGGCCGACGACATCGGAGAGCATTCCCGCGGGCAGCGCCAATATTCCGGCCATGAGATAAAAGGCGGCGTTGATCACTCCGATCATAGAGGTTCCGATGCCAAGACCACTGGCATACAGAGGCACCACCGGCAGACGCATGGATATGGCGAAATAGCAGCCGAACGTGACCAGGCAGCAGATCGTCAACAGCCTGGCAAACTCCCGCTGCTCGGTGCGGCAGTCGTCTTGGGACATTTTCTGACACCCTCATAGGGGAGTGGACCGGCTTAAGCGACGTTTAGCCGGAAAAAAGCGCTCGATCCCGTTCGAAACGGCGTGTTGCTTAAAGGAAAATGGGGCATCGTCATAAAATAGTTGAATTCAGACCTAAATTCCATTTAGAGTTGACATTTGTCGTTTGGTATGGTCGAAAAAGAAACACCTTTTTCATGATATCTACTTGATTTCAGGAGGCTCTTTTGCACGGTTACGGTTTCGAAGCGATATCGGCGCAAAACGGTTGGGCGATGGCCATAACCGGCATATTGATCGTGATGGTGGGTCTTGGCCTGTTGTCTTTTGTTATCTCCCAACTTCACAGGGTCGCCGCGCTCCTGGAAAATGGATTTAAAAAACGATCCGGCAAGGCCGCTGGGGGCCCGAGCGCGCCCCCGCCGGCCGCGGTGTCAAAAACGCCGCGCCTGGATCTGGCCGAGGCCCGAAAACGCCTCGCGCCTCTGGCGGCCGAACTCGGCGAGACATTCGAATTGCAGCATCTCTACGAGCTGGCCAACAGCAATGCGCTGCCGCATGTGCACCTGTCGATCAGGGGCCTGCGGGAAGCCGGGGTGATCCTTCCGGCCGGAGACGGTCGATTTGTCTGGTCGTGATGCTTTTTTCCCCCCTGTGTCCGCCGCCCATCAAATGGAAATATTGGAAAGAATAAACTAAATGGAACTTTTTATCCAATTCCTGACGAATACCGGTTTCTTCCTGGCGGATTTTCGCCATGTCATCATGCTGGTCGTCGGATCGGTTTTCCTTTACCTGGCCATCGCCAAAGAGTACGAACCGCTGCTGCTGTTGCCGATCGGCTTCGGTATTCTGGTGGGTAACGTTCCGTTTTTTAAAGGTTTCGGGTTGGGTATTTACGAACCCAACAGTGTTTTGCATTACCTGTACTTCGGTGTCACCAGCGGCGTTTATCCGTCGATTGTCTTCCTCGGCCTGGGCGCCATGACCGACTTTTCTTCCCTGCTGGCAATGCCCAAGCTGATGCTGCTGGGCGCGGCCGCCCAAATGGGGATCTATGTGACGCTTTTAAGCGCCTTGGGCTTCGGTTTTCTCCCCAACGAGGCCGCCTCGATCGCCATCATCGGTGGCGCCGATGGTCCCACCTCGATCTTTCTGACCGCGAAGCTGGCCCCTCACCTGATCGGCCCGATCGCCATTGCCGCCTATTCCTATATGGCCCTGATTCCCCTCATTCAACCGCCGATCATGCGACTGCTGACGACCCGTAAGGAACGCCGGATTCATATGCCGGATATCCGCACGGTGTCACGGACGGAAAAACTGCTCTTTCCGGCGGCCGGTTTGATCCTGTGCTGTTTTCTGGCACCGGCATCGATTCCGCTCCTGGGGCCGTTTTTTTTCGGCAACATCATGAAGGAATCGGGTGTCGTGGACCGGTTGGCGCAAACCGCCCGCACGGCCATCATTGACACCGCCACGATCTTTCTGGGGTTCACGGTCGGCGCCAGTACCCAGGCCGATGTCTTTCTGACCACCAAGTCGGTCGGTATATTCTTTTTGGGCGCCATCGCCTTCAGTATTGCCACCGCCTCCGGCGTGCTTTTCGCCAAGATCATGAATCTTTTCATGAAAGAAAAAATCAATCCGCTTTTAGGGGCCGCCGGCGTTTCGGCCGTGCCAGGCTCGGCCCGGGAGGTGCACCTCGTCGGCCTCAAATCCGATCCGACCAACTATCTCCTGATGCACGCGATGGCCTGCAACTCATCGGGTGTCATCGGTTCGGCCATTTGCGCCGGCATCCTGTGGAGTTTTTTGGCAGCCTGATGCGGCCGCAGGGGTTTCTTTGTTCTTGACTTGCCCGCACCGATGCGCGATGAATTTTCAGGTGCCGTTTTTTCAGCACATCACACAATCCCACGCACAAAAAAGGAGGTGTGTCATGCTGGCCAGGATTATTATCAAACGCAGGTTTAAAACGGTAAAGACACGGGAGATTGTCGCGCTTTTGACAAAGCTGCGGTCCGCCGCCATGAGCCAGCCCGGATACATCTCCGGCGAGACTCTCACCAACTACGCGGACCAGCAGGATGTGTGCGTTATCGCCACCTGGCAGAGTATGGATGAGTGGCTTAAATGGAAAAAGGACCCGGATCGAAAAAACATCGAGGCCATGCTTGAAATCTTTCAATTGGGTCCAACGGTTTACGAAGAGTATTTATTGGGGACCCCTTTCCAAAAATAAAAAAAATCCCGTCAACCGTTGAGTTGACGGGATTTTTTTTCTGCCGCGGCTACTCCAGCCCTTCTTGTTTCAGCAACTCGCGATACCAGCACGAAAATTCATACATCGCCACAAACCGCTCGTCTTCGTTGATAATTCCCATCGCGATCTCCAGGACCCCTCTACCGTAAGCATTGCTGTAGGTTTCCAGGGAACGGGACTGGAGGAACTCCCGGATCAGCATCTGGGTCGTGCGTTTTGTTTTGTCGCGGCGAATTTCGATGGGGTCCTTGGGTTCCTGAAACGGGTCCCATTTCTGGTAGCCTTTTTTGAGGATATGGTTTTGCAGGCGCGGCGACATGGCCTCGAAAACGGCTTTTTTGCGCTGCTCGACCTCTTCCGGCGAAAACTCAGACATCGTCAACTCCTTTTGACCTGGTTCTCGGCGGCGTTTTGATCCTTGCCGCCGGCCTTGTAATCAATGCCGAGATATTCGGCGTCGAACAGCGTGAGCAACGCCATCGAAAGCGGAATGAGCAGGTCGCTCAATTTGATGAATTTGGACTCCATGTCCCGCACGAGTTCGGCCGTAATCTGCTGCAATTGCTGGTGGACCAGGTCAAGATTGATGGTCGGATAGGTGCGCCCCTCCTCGAAGCCTGACAGGCCGCAGGTATGACCGGCGCCGCCGATGGCCGTCGGGACACCGTAAAAACGGCAGGTGAGCGGTCGAAACTCATACAGGTCGCACAGGTCCTGATCGTTGAGCAGCGCACAGGGGACCCGCATGGACGCCAATTCCCGCAGGATTTCCTGTTCGGGCTTCCCGTTTTGAAGGTCCTGGCCCGCCAGGCGCTTGATTTTGGCAATTTGTCGGTCAAGCTTGTTGGCCTTTTCCAGAAGCACCTCCCGCTGCGGCCCCTGGAATTTTTCGTTGAATTTCTGGTTGATGTAGAGGGCCTCGATCAGGGTCAGGTCGAAAAGGGCATGGCAGCAATCCGCGCAGCCGCTGTGGCACTTGACATTTTCGGGGCATTCCGTGGAAACCCGCTGAAAAGCCTGATCGGCCAATTTCACCAGCGCTTCATAGCGCCTGAAGTAAGGGGTCAGGTCAAAATCCATTCGATCACTCCTCTTTTTTTAAGCCGCGTGCGCGGCCATACGGTCATTTCTTCAAATTTGTTCAGCCTTCACACTGTCGCCGTGACACCGAATGGGTACAAAGACCAGCGGCTCATTGAAAAAAACCTTAATGTTCCACGTGAAACAATGGTTATTTACCGATACAAAACCGGCTGAATATCTGTTCTAAAATGTCGGGGGTCACGCCGCGGCCGAGAATTTCATCACAGCATCCGACGGCCTCCCGGATATCGATGGCCACCAGTTCGCTCGTTTGATGGTCCCGAAGGCCCTTTATAGCCGTCATAACATGGTGGTGACATTTTTCAAGGGCCTGCTGGTGCCTGAGATTCGGGATGGCATCGTGGTGCTGAGGGTCATGGGGCATTGCGCCCGCCGCCGCGGCGATGTGCGCCTTCAAGTCCTCGATCCCGTCACCGTAAAGAGCCGAAATCTCGATCGTGGTCGCTGCGGCCCACTCAACCGGCAGCACCGTGGCGACGTCTTTCCGGTCGCCGGCCAGGTCGATCTTGTTGACGGCGACGATAATCGGTTTGCCCGCGCAGATGTTAAAAATCCTGCGGTCATCGCCCGTCAACTCCTCGGATCCATCGATCACCAAGAGTATGAGATCCGCGGTTTCCAGGCACCGTTTGGTATTCGACATGCCGATTTTTTCGATTGGATCGGCCGCATCGTGCAGTCCGGCCGTATCGGTCACCGTCACCGGAACGCCCTGCACCTGGAAACTGTCCTCGACAAAATCCCGCGTCGTGCCGGGGATCGCCGTGACGATAGACCGCTCCCTTTCCAGAAAGCGGTTCAGCAGGCTCGATTTGCCCACATTGGGTCTTCCCACGATGACCAACTTCAATCCGTCACGATAGATGCGTCCCTGCTCGTAACGACCCATCAGCTCGGTGACGAGCGCGGCGACCGGGTGCTGCAGCTGGGCTGCCAGGTCGCCCGCAGAAAGGATTTCGGACACGTCGTCGGGAAAGTCGATGGCGGCCTCGATGGAAACCAGCAGCTCTAAAAGCAGGCTGCGGATGTTTTCCACCGCCCGCGTGAGTCGCCCGGCCGCCTGTTGGGTAGCAATAGTCAGAGCGGTCTGTGTCCGGGCGTTAATGACGTCGATAACGGCCTCGGCCTTGGTCAAATCGATTCTGCCGTTGAAGAAGGCCCGCTGCGTGAATTCGCCCGGATCGGCCATCCGTGCCCCCTGCCGCAGGACCAGCTCCAGGACCCTGCGCAGCACCGCCACACCGGCATGGGCCTGGATTTCGACCACATCCTGACGGGTGTAGGATCGCGGTGCCCGCATCACGGCCAGCAGCACCTCATCGACGGGTATCCCGGTGACCGGGTCGACAACATGACCGTAATACATGCGGTGAGAGAGAAAGGGGCCCCCCGGCCGGATGCCGGTGCCAGATTCATCGCCGTAGGGATTACTGGGGCCGGCTCGAAAAAGGTTAGCGGCTATTCTGAGCGCATCGGGGCCGGAAATTCTTATAATGCCGATTCCTCCGACTCCGGAGGGCGTGGCGATCGCGGCGATCGTATCTGTGTTCATGCGACGGGTTTGTTAAAGCTGTTGACGATGGCCGCCTTTGGGGGAAGAAGTTTGGTTGGGATAGATGACCAGCTTGCGCCTCAACCCGTCTCCGGTGCTGCGGGTCCTGACGTCGGCGTCATCTTTCAATGCCAGATGCACAATGCGACGATCGTGGGCGTTCATGTATCCGACGGTAACCGGTCGGCGGGAGTGTTTACATTTCTGGGCCAGGCTCTCGGCCTGCCGGATGAGCGCTTTTTCCCGGCCCGCCAGGTATCCACCGATATCCACTTCTACCCTGGCCCGCGACGCCTTCTTCATGTTGACGATTATTTCGACCAGGGTTTGCATGGCTTCGAGTGTCTGGCCGTGCTTTCCGATTAATATAGCCGAATTGCCCCCGTTAACGGTGTAAAGGACGCGCTCCGCGGTTTTCTCTACCGCAACGATCGCCCCGGAGCTGATAGTGTCCACAATGCGTTGAAGGGCCTCTTGGCCCGCGGCGCAAGGCTCGGCAGAGGGAGGCGCTGTTTGACTGTCACGCGGCCTCGACAGGTCTTCGATTTCACGATGACCGCTGTTTTTATGGTCTTCAGCGTCGGATAGAGGTCTTTCAGCCTCTTGAAATTCAGCTGTCCTGCGGGTTTCGGCGGTCTCTTGATCAATCATCACCCGGATTTTGGCCTTGCGGGTCTTGACGAGGCCGAATAGGCCGCTCGATCCATGCGAAAGGATGTCGTATTGGAGTTGGTCGGGAGGGATCTCCAATTTATCGCAGGCAAGTTTGACGGCCTGCTCGACATTTTTTGCTTCGAGTTCCATCGTGTGCGCCATTGGAAAACCTCCGGTATTTAAACAGCGTTTAGCGATGGCTCCCGTGTCGCGGTGCGCTTGGCATGGCGCAGTCGAAAACCGTCCCCCGCCATTGAAAACGGTAGGCCGGAAATACCCGGCCAACTGATACGAAACCGCGGCACTCTTTGGACCCGCTCAAAAAAACTTACCGTTTTGGGCGTGGCTGCGCACCGCCTAACTGACGGCTTAAAATCGTCCAGATATACCAATAATTATTTATAGACGTGGTCTCATCTCCCCCCAAACACCCACCCGTTTTTTAGGCGGGCCCTTGGGCCAAGCCGGCCCCGCTTGGCTGGCCATCAGGCATTCTTTTTGGTGATGTAATATTGCTGAGATATAGACACAACATTATTCACCAACCAGTACAAAACAAGCCCGGATGAGAAATTGATGAAAATGAAGGTGAACACCACCGGCATCAGCATCATCATTTTGGCCTGGGTAGCGTCTCCCATCGGGGGCGACATTTTTTGCTGTAAAAACATGGTGGCACCCATGATCAGCGTGAGAACCGGTATGCCATAAGGGGGGTCCATGAACGGAATGCTGAAGTCGAAACGGAAAAGCCGATCGGGCGCCGACAGGTCATTGATCCACAGAAAAAACGGTGCGTGACGAAGTTCGATGGCCTCGTAAAGCATCCGGTACAGGGCAAAAAAAACGGGAATCTGAACGACCATCGGCAAACAACCGCCCAGGGGATTTATTTTGTAGGTTCGATACAGCGCCATGGTTTCTTCGTTAACGCGCTTGCGGTCATCCTTGTATTTTTCCTTGATCTCTTTGATCAGCGGCGCCAGTTTCTTCATGTCGCTCATCGACTTGTAGCTCTTGGTGCCCAGGGGCCACAGCAGCAATTTGGTGAGCAGGGTCAAAAGGATGATGGCAATGCCATAGTTGGCAACCAGGTTGTGGTAAATAAAATTCATCAGCCACAGGCAGGGTTTGGCCAATATATCGAACATGCCGAAATTGATCGCTTTGCCGAGATTGTGGCCGTAGCTGTTGAGCAGGCTCGTGCTCTTGGGTCCCTTGAATATTTTAAACGCGAAACTCTGCTGGGTTTCGGGTTTGATCGTCGTTTCCGGCAGGATGAGTTGGGCGACGATGAGGTTTTTATCCCCTTGGTTCAAATAGAAGGTGGCCTCGGTCGGTGATTCAGGAATAATGCTCGACATGAAATAACGGGTCTGAATGGCGATCCAGTCGATGACGCCATCGAAAGTGTTTTTGTCTTTGATATCCTTGATGGTGATCTGTTGCAGTTTATTATTGATAAAAGCGCTGGGCCCCTCGAAGCCGACGCCTCCGCGGCCCTGGGGGGCGATGCTGTTGAGCGTGATCGCCAACCGGCCGGTCAGGGGCTGTGGGGCACCGTTTTTGACATCGATGGTCAACCCGACAAGGTAGGTTGCCGGGTCAAAACGGTAGCGCTTCTCGATGACCAGGCCGTCCGGAGCGCTCCAGGTGAAGACCAGGTCCTTGGGGGTTTGCGCGACATCGATTTTGGGAGCGGTGGTGTCGGCCGTAAACACCGCATTTTTCAATTCCGGCCGGCTGCCTCCCGCAAAGCTCACCAGCACCGTTCCATCCTCGAGACCGGGCGATACCAGTTGTTTGAGCGCTGAATCCTTGTCCGCGTGCTCCCGGTACTTTTTCAGCACAAAGCTTGTAAGGGCGGCGCCGTCCTCGGAAAATTCCGCGCGATACAATGGTGTGTCGACGGTAATGGTGCGGCCCGTTTTGGGGGCGGATTCCGCTGGTGTTGGTGCGGTGCCCGGGGCCGACGGCTCTTTTTGGGCGTAAGGTTTTTCCGTGGTCACCTTTTCATCCGACACAGCGGATGGCGCCGTGTTTTCCGCCGCCCTGCGAACCGGCTCTTGGGGAGCAAAGAAAAACTGCCATACGATAAAAACCAGAAAGGAAAGGGCTATGGCTATAATTACGCGCAAATGATCCATGGAATTCTCCTAAGTGACATCAAAGGGGCCGTTGTCTGTATCTTGATGCAATCTTTTTTTAATTGGCATATGGGGTTTAAGCGCCCATACCCCGCACACTGAGCCTGGGGAGACTTTTTCTCGCCACGGCTGAAAAATCGGGAATGAGGGCTGAATAGAATTTTTCAAGGTTTGCAGGCTGTCAGGCGGCCACTGGGATTTGGGCTTTTCGGGGTTAAGGTACCGGGTCGAAGCCGCCGGGATGAAAGGGATGACACCGCAACAGACGCCGGATCGCCAGGTAGGAGCCCTTGGCGACGCCGTGGCGGTCGACCGCCTGGCGGGCATATTCCGAACAGCTCGGGTAAAACCGGCAGGCGGGACCCAAAACCGGCGACAGGATCAACTGATATCCTCGAATCAAGGCTAAAGCAATTAACTTGCTGATATTATGTATTTTTTTTATCATGTCGCTGAATGTCGGCAAAGAGTTGCGCCAGCGCCGTACCGACCTCGCCCCAGGTAAGATCCGCCGCACCTTTTTTGGCGATGATGTTGATATCCCAAGCCCCGCCTATCAGGGGCCGCATTCGACGAACATTTTCGCGTACCAAACGTTTGACACGATTGCGCCGGACCGCGTTTCCGACCTTGCGGCTCACCGTGATGCCAAATCGCAACTGATCCGGATGAGACCTGGAATACAAAAGAATAAAATGCCTGTTTTGAATTTTGTTTCCGGTCCGCGACAGGCGCAAAAATTCCGACCGTTTTAAGATGCGGGCGGTTTTTGGAAACGAGCAGGACACCAAAACTATATAATTAACTGATATTATTTGTTTATATTAAAAACACCGGTTGTCGGACGGATGGTGATGTCCGGCAAAAAATTACCGTGCCGGGGCGGCGCCCCCGTCATAGTGCACCCCCACGGCAAATTAAGCGCACAACCGCTTGCGCCCGCGCGCCCGTCGGCGATTGATGACCCGTCGTCCGCCTTTGGTGGACATGCGTTTGAGAAATCCATGGGTTCGGGCCCTCTTCAGGACGCTCGGCTGATAGGTTCTCTTCATTTACTGACTCTCTTTCCTTGTTCACCACTCGATATTGAGTGTTTGATGTTCGGCGTACATCTATTTAGATTTCAGTGTGGTGGCCCGCCGAACCGTGAGCGTTTAACACCCAGGTGTGCTTCGAAAACACTTCCCGAAGGGGCAACAGCGATCCATTATATCCATAACCTTGGAAATCAACCACAGGTAAAAGAAAATGTCAATGTGAAATGTCTTGACATGGTCGATCCCAGTTGCGCACCCCAGCATCCGCAACGGCGTCGTTTAATTCTGCCGGCTGTCGAATATTTCAAATTCTTCGATGTGGAAGCCGGGATTGGGATAAATAACGATCTGTTTTCCGGTTGTTTTTTCAAGGTTGACAATCAGGCTGCTTTCCTCGCCATGCAGAAGCTCCGCTATCTTGGGATTGACTTTAAGCGTCAGCCGCGAACCGGCGGTGTCCCGGCTTTCACGCAGAAGATCTCGATAGATGTTGTAGCAGATAGACTGCTTAGAAATGAGATACCCTTCCCCTTCGCAGTAGTGGCAAGGTTCACAGAGCATGCGCGAGAGCGGCTTTTTGTTTCGCTTGCGGGTCATCTGAATCAATCCCATCTCTGATATGGGCAGGATGTGGGTCTTGCTGCGGTCTTTGTTGCACGCCTCCATCAATTCGTGAAACACTTTTTCCTGGTTGGCTTTCTTTTGCATGTCGATGAAATCGATGATGATAATGCCGCCGATATCCCTCAAGCGCACCTGGTAGGCGATTTCTTTTACGGCTTCGAGATTGGTCTTCAAAATGGTTTCCTCGAGGTTGTGTTTGCCCACATACCGACCGGTGTTCACATCGATGGCCACCAGCGCTTCGGTGTGCTCGATCACGATATAGCCGCCGGATTTCAACCAGACCTTCTTTTTCAGGGCTCTTGAAATATCCCCTTCGAGCGTATAGGCGTCGAAAATTGGTTCGATACTTTGGTGTAGCTCAACATTATCTTTCAGGCGCGGCATGTAGGTGTCGAGGAAAATGAGAATTCTGTCGTACCCCTCGCGCGAATCGATCACCAGGCTCTCGGCTTCGTTGATTAAGAGGTCTCGGACCGCCCTGAGGCTCAAACCGAGTTCCTGGTGAAGCAGGCTGCGCACCGGAGCGGTCTTGTTTTTTTCCTGAACGTTGGCCCAGAGGTTGCTCAGGAAAGTCATTTCCGCCGCCATTTTTTCTTCTGAAATGTTCTCTGCCGCTGTCCGGACGATATAGCCGTAGGGTTCGCGCCGCAGATTCAAGACGATTTCCTTGAGTCGATTTCTTTCCGACAAATCTTCAATGCGCCTGGAAATGCCGATGTGATTCGACGTGGGCATCAACACCAGAAACCGGCCGGGCAGGGAAATGTGGGAGGTGACGCGCGCGCCCTTCGTGCCGATGGGCGACTTGGCCACCTGCACCATGATCTCCTGGCCTTCGGTGATTAAATCCTCGATGTGGGCATCTTGACGCTTTTCCGTATCGGGTGAATCCTCCAAGGGTTGGGCCGATTGATTCTCGGGCTGATTTTCCGAAGCTTCTTCGGTATCACTCAGAAACTCTTCGAAGGCATCGATTCGCGCACTCAACACGTCGTCTACGTAGATAAATGCCGCCTGGTTCAGGCCGATGTCGATGAAGGCGGCCTGTATGCCTGGCAGAACCCGTTGAATCCGGCCCTTGTAAATGTTGCCGGCTATGTCCGATTCGTCCCCGCGTTCGATGAACAGCTCGACGATGTTGCCATCCTCCAGGAGGGCGACCCGGGTTTCATGAAAAGCTTCGTTGATAACGAGTTTGCGATGCATATGCCTCGGGTGTTTCCTTTTGTAAAATGATCGACTCCGGTAAAAGCGGGCCCGGGTGACATACCGCCCCGCAGCCGTGTCGAAAAACCGCCGGTACCGTCACGTTTTTTCCTGGTTGTGGTGCCACAAATTGAGGTTTAAAACAAGAAAAATATAACGGTCATAGGAGGATAGCGACTATTTGGATGGGGCGGCCATCTTTTCGGCACGCTGTCCTTCCGCAGGGACAGAGGCGGTCAACGCGTGCTAAACCGTGTCGGCGCCCGTTTCTTTTCCCGCGTCTAAATGGCTGGTTGACGCCAGCTTGATGACGCGCAGGCGGGCCATGTCCTCGACCGGAATGGCGAAAAGATCGCCAGCTACATCGTTGGGCCGCACGCCGCCACCTGACGATCGCAACGTGAGGACCACTTCGGTGGGCGATATCCGCTCGATGGCCGACACCACCTGGCGCAGATCGATTTGCCGGACCTTGCCTTTGTGGCTTGTCCGGTCGACCGGCCATTTCATCTTTTGGAAAAAACCCTCGACCCTTTCCCTGTGAAAAAGATCCGCGTCTGCCGTCAGTCGATAGGTCGTAAAGAGGGTTTCGGGTCGGCGATATTTGGCCGTCAAAAAACGGCCGGCCACAACCCGCAAACCGTCGGGCAGCTGGTCATCGAGCCGCTCGATGATCCTTGCGGCGTTCGTTTCGCCGCTAACCGTCATCAGGAGCAATTCCGCCAGGCTCTCCATGCCGACCGGAAGAGCATCCTGAAAGGACAGTTTCGGCTGGGGATGAAAGCCTTGCGAATACTTCAGCCGGATGCCGACGCGGCGCAAGGCGCGAACAAAAATGCTCGCCATCTCGAGATGGCCGAGAAACCGGCTGGGCCCCGTCTTGGAAAATGTGATCAGGAATTGCCGCTCGTCACCGGCAAAATGTTGTTTCCCGTCGGCTGGCGGGGGCGTATCGAGCCGGCAGCGGTCAAACACCACCGGCGCGACTTTTTCAAAGTCGCAGACCCCGCAGCTGTTGCAGGCTCCGGCGCGGCAATCCGCGGTCAAGTCCCCCGCGAGCGCTCTTTGAGCTTCCTGCCACAAAAACTCTTTGGTGACGCCGGTGTCAATGACGTCCCACGGCAGCGCCTCGGTGGCATCGCGCTGTCGATCCGTGAATAAATCGATGTCCACCCCGGCGCTCTCGCATGCGCTTTGCCACAGGCCAAAGTTGAAATGATCGCTCCACCCGTCGAACCGGCACCCGCGGCGGTAGGCCGCCATCAGCAGTTTACCCAACCGTCGGTCGCCCCGGGCCCACAACCCTTCCAGCCGGCTGACCTCGGGCGGCTGCCACTTGAAACGGAGCCGCGGGATCTTCAGCTTGTCCTTGAGATGGTGTATTTTAAAATGGGCATCGCCCAGCGCAATTTGTCCCTGCCACTGAAAAGGTGTGTGCGGTTTGGGGATAAACGTGGCCACGCTCACGTTGATCTGCCCCTTTCTGCCTCGCGGCGGCTTGAGGCCCTGCAATCGCCACACCAGATCGACAATCGCCGCCAGGTCATCATCGGTCTCGGTTGGCAGACCGATCATGAAATAGAGTTTGATGACCTGCCAACCGAGCCTGAACGCGTTTTCGACCGTTGCGGCAATTTCGACTTCGTCGATGTTTTTGTTGATCACATTGCGCAACCTCTGGCTGCCGGCTTCGGGCGCGATCGTAAAGCCGGTTTTTCGCACCATTTTGATCAGGTTCATCAATTCCGGGGTGAGGGTCCCGGCCCGCAGGGAAGGCAGCGATACCGCAACGTGGTCGCCGGCACAGCGGTCCATCAACAGCCGCATCAGCGTTTCGATGCAGCTGTAATCCCCGGTGCTCAAGGACAGCAGGGACAGGTCTTCATAGCCCGTCAGCCCCAGCGCGCGATCGGCTTGCGACATGAGGTTCGCCACCGAACGCTCCCGCACCGGACGGTAGATCATCCCCGCCTGGCAGAATCGACACCCGCGCGTGCACCCGCGGGCCACCTCCAGGCGCAATCGGTCATGGACCGGCCGGCCGAAAGGCACGACCGGTCGCACCGGAAAAGCCGCCGCATCCAGATCGGCGACAACCGTTCTTTTAACGCGGGTATAGTGTGGAAATTTCGGTTCGAGCTGCTGCAGACCCCTTTTATCGTACCGCGGCGAGAAAAATGACGGTATGTACACGCCTTCAATTTCGGACCACTGCCCAAGGAGCGCCGCTCGGCTTTTTCGTCCGCTTTTTTGCCACGCCAGCCATTTTTCGACCATCAGGACGATTGCCGTTTCACCGTCCCCGACGAGCATCGCGTCGAAAAAATCGGCAACGGGTTCAGGGTTGCAGGTACACGGACCGCCGGCGATGATGAGCGGGTCGCCTGATCGGCGGTGTTCGGCCAGAAAGGCAATGTTTGACAGATCGAGCATGGTGAGGATATTGGTGTAATTGAGTTCGTAGAGCAGACTGAAACCGATGATATCGAAATTCTTAAGCGGTGTTCCCGACTCCAGGCTCGTCAGCGGCCGGCCCAGAGACCTGAGCCGGGCTTCCATATCGACGCCCGGTGCAAAAACCCGCTCGGCCACCGTATCGGATCTCCGGTTGAGAATGTGATACAATATCTGGATTCCAAAATGGGAGGTGCCGATGTCGTATAAATCGGGAAAAGCCAGGACGGCATGCAGGTCGACCTGGCTGTGGTCCTTACGGATGGCGTTGGTTTCGATCCCCAGGTATCGGCTGGGCTGTTCAATCCCGGCCAAGATATCTTGAACGGATGGCTCGCTCATGGTAATAATTTCCTCTCGCTTCGTGGTCCTGTTTGTAAATATGGTAACGCGCCGAAATGAACGCCGCGCATGACGCGAGAAGCGCACATACCGATATACGTGCATCGGGAAACACAGCGCGTCGAGGTGCAGCGGTCATTGAATGCCACCGTATCTATATATAGGGCCACTTAGTAGGAAAACGGCGGTCCGGGCCATTGCTTTGCGATCGGACGTCCACCCCGAATCTTTTCAGGTGAGGCAATCGAACACAATGCGGAATCATCCCCGGCCCCTGCCGGTTCTTCTGCTCGTATCGATCTGGTTTTTTGTGGTACACCAGGTGAGCCCCGTCGCCGCTTACGATCGGGAAGGTCCGATCGTAAAGGCCGTGCGCCGGGTGGGCCCGGCCGTGGTCAACATAAGCTCGGTGACATCCGCTCGCAAGCGGTCCGAACCCTTTTCCGGATACGGGATGAACCCGTTTTTCGATTCGTTTTTCAAAGACTTTTTCGATCCCTTCCTCGAGCGTCAACCGGAAAGGAACACTCTGGGATCGGGGGTGGTCATCGACGGCAAACGCGGTCTGATCATCACCAATGCGCACGTGATCGCAAACGCCGGAACGATCAAGGTGACGTTGCTGGACGAGCGGGAGTTCGAGGCCGAGATTGTCGGGGCCGAACCCGATGTGGACCTGGCGGTCCTGCACATCGCCTCGCAGACGGTCCTGCCCGAAGTTCAAATGGGCAGCAGCGATGATTTGATGATCGGCGAAACCGTGATCGCCATCGGTAACCCCTTCGGTTTTTCCCACACCGTCACCACCGGTGTCATCAGCGCACTCGACCGGAGTATCCGCACCGACGACCGGGTGTTCCACGAATTCATCCAGATTGATGCTTCGATCAACCCCGGCAACAGCGGAGGACCGCTGCTGAACATCAACGGCGAGTTGATCGGCATCAATTCCGCCATTTACGCCAAGGCGCAGGGCATCGGTTTTGCGATCCCGATCAGCAAAACCCGCAAAATAATTTCCGACCTTATCACCCACGGGGAGGTCATCGAACCCTGGGTCGGCATCATCGTGCAAAATATCGATGCCGGCCTGGCCCGCTATCTGAACACACCGGTTAAATCCGGGGTGCTGGTGAAATCGATCGAAAAAGGCAGCCCGGCCGAAACGGCCGGGGCGCGCGAGGGGGATATCATCGTCGCCCTGAATGACCACAAAATCGTCTCCGAAGATGATTTTCAAAGCGCCCTGCGCAATCAGTCCGTCGGCGACCGGCTGACCCTGAAGATCAGGCGCAACGCCCAACCGTTGAACCTGACCATCGTGGCCGACCAGTTTCCCCTGGAGCTGGCCGCCGCGCTCGGTTACCGGCTCCTTGGAATCCGGACCGAAGACGTGACGCCCGGCAACAGGGCCAAATATCGCCTCGCCGCCGACACGGGCGCCATGATCGCCGAAATCAATCCGCACAGCTTCCTGGCGCAAATCGGCGCCCGCCGTGGGGACGTCGTCCGGCGGATCAACGAAATGCCGATCAAGACCAGCAGCGAGTTCGATGCAGCCATTGTCAAATACCGCCACAAAAAATCACTTGTCGTGTTGCTGCAGCGCGGGGATCAGGGCTATTACATCACCGTTGAATTATAAATCGCGCGCGATGCCGTGAACAACGGCGGCGCGGCACAACCGAATATCGGGAAACCCTTCATGAAACGCACGAAAATCGTTCATCTCCTGGCTTCTCAAAAACCTTTGGACGAGGTGTTGGTAAAAGGCTGGCTGCGCACCCGGCGCGATTCCAAGGGTTTTTCCTTCCTTGAAATAAATGACGGTTCATGCCTGCGCAACATCCAGGTCATCGCCGGGGAAAACCTGCCGAACTACGCCGTCGTCAAACAGCTCCTGACCGGTTCGGCCGTGGGCGTCACCGGCAACCTGGTCGCATCGCACGGCAGCGGCCAGAACTGGGAGATCCAGGCGCAGGCGGTAGAGGTCATCAGCCCGGCGCCGGACAGCTATCCGCTGCAGAAGAAGCGCCACAGTGATGAATTCCTGCGGACCATCGCCCACCTGCGGCCAAGGACCAACAAATACGGCGCCGCCTTCCGGATGCGATCCGAGCTCTCCTTCGCCGTACACACTTTTTTCAAAGACCGCGGTTTCACCTACCTTCACTCGCCGGTCATCACCGCTTCGGACTGCGAGGGCGCCGGCGAACTCTTCCATGTGACGTCTTTGGATCTTGCTCACCTTCCGCTGACAAACGGCGGCGTCGACTACGACCAGGATTTTTTCGGCCGGCAAGCCAACCTGACGGTCTCGGGCCAGTTGTCGGCCGAGATGTTTGCGCTGGCGCTGGGCGACGTGTACACTTTCGGCCCCACTTTTCGGGCCGAAAACTCGAACACCCGCCGGCATGCGGCCGAATTCTGGATGATCGAGCCTGAAATGGCCTTTTGCGACCTGGCGGGCAACATGGCCCTCGGCGAAGAGCTGATTAAATACCTGGTCACCTTCGTTTTGACAAAGTGCCGTGAAGACCTGGACCTCTTTGCCCGTTTCGTCGACAAAACCCTGTTGGCAACCATCGAAACCATCGCGACCGCTGATTTCGTGCGCCTGCCGTATGCCGAAGCCATCGAAGTGCTGCACCGCGCAAACCGTAAATTCGAGTACGCGGCCACCTTCGGCGAAGACCTGCAATCCGAACACGAACACTATCTCACCGAGGAGCACTTCAAAAAGCCGGTCATTATCCACGATTATCCCAAGGAAATCAAACCATTTTACATGCGCGTGAACGACGACGGCCGCACGGTCGCCGCCATGGACGTTCTGCTGCCGAAGATCGGCGAGATTATCGGGGGCAGTCAGCGCGAAGAACGCCTGCCGGTGCTCGAATCACGAATGGAAGAGCTGGGAATGGCAAAAGAGCCCTACTGGTGGTATCTCGACTCGCGCCGCTACGGCTCGGTCGCGCACAGCGGGTTCGGGTTGGGGTTCGAAAGATTGCTGATGCTGGTCACCGGCATCGGCAATATCCGCGATGTGATCCCCTTCCCGCGGACACCCAGGAACATCGATTTCTGATTTTCTAAAAAATGCGCCTTCTACATTAAGCCAATAAGGGGAATGTTTTTCATGAAAATCCAATTCATCGACGCCCGTGACC
>JBAPSB010000280.1:0-10544 GCA_049281435.1 Desulfobacterales bacterium | reverse complement strand
AAAAGGCTCAGTCGCATTCTCGAGTCAAAAGGATGGGAACTAAAACAGGTGACGGGAAGTCATCATATTTATGTTATGTCCGGAAACCCCGCCCGAATTTCTGTTCCAGTTCATGGAAATGTTTCATTAAAAATCGGCTTGCAAAAGACCATAATGAAAATTGCTGAAATCGATGAATCGGAATTATAAAACGATTATAAGCGATAGGGTGGCCGTCCAACAACTCATCAATAAAGGTGTGCGGATATCCTCTCCGGAATCGGTCGAGATCGGCGGCGACGTCGATCCCGATCGAATTTCCGGTGACAATGTCGTGATCCACACCGGATGCAGGATCTTCGGCCGCTCCACCCTCATTTTGCAGGGGGCCCACCTGGGCTATGAGGGACCCGTAACCGCCATCGACTGCCAGATCGGTCCGAATGTGCAACTGAACGGCGGCTATTTCAAAGGCGCTGTTTTTTTGAGCGGCGCCTCAGCCGGTTCCGGAGCCCACGTCCGGGAAGGAACGATATTCGAAGAGGAAGCCAGCATTGCGCATACCGTCGGCTTGAAACAAACGATCCTTTTCCCATTTGTCACTCTCGGAAGCCTGATCAATTTTTGCGATTGCCTGATGGCCGGCGGTACCGACCGCAAAAACCACAGTGAAGTCGGCAGCTCTTACATCCACTTTAACTTCACTCCTAACCAGGACAAGGCGACCGCATCGCTGATGGGAGACGTTCCTCGGGGGGTGATGCTGAATCAACCCCCTATTTTCCTGGGAGGGCAGGGTGGCCTGGTCGGTCCCTGCCGCCTGGAACACGGCACCGTCATCGCCGCCGGCACCATCAACCGCAAGGACGAGCTGCGTCCCGGCCGCCTGATCTTCGGCGGCGGCGGGCGCAGCGGTAATGTGCCTTTTGCTGCCGGGCATTATCACGGCCTGAAAAGGATCGTGACCAACAACATCATCTACATCGCCAACCTTGTTGCCCTCGGGCAATGGTATGATCAGGTGCGGCGTCTTTTTGTGTCGAACGATTTTCCTCAAGCACTTTTGGCAGGATTACAGGAAAAATTACAAACGGCGGTAGACGAGCGGGTCGAACGGCTGGGTGAACTCATTCAAAAAATAGCGGAGCGGGAGTTTGAGCCTCGAAATAATCTTTCGGAATCAAAGTCGCCACAGGAAGGGTTCAATGATTGCTGGCCTGATCTGAAATCGTTTCTCGAGGACAACCGGAAAAGGGAAGGGGAGCAAGCTCTCAGAGACCCTTTCCTGCAAATCATTTCTAAAGAAATCGATCGAAAAGGCAAGCCCTACCTGACAGCGATAATAGGACTGAATCTGGAGGTTTCCAGCATGGGAACCCGCTGGCTGCAGGGAATCGTAACTGATGTGACAGAAGGCGCATTTCAAATTATCCCCAGATTTAATAGCCAATAACATGCAATACATTTTCACCTTAGAAAAATAATATATTTTCGGATCGTCTGTATTCTTTTTCGTCTTTTTACGAAAAAGAATAAAAAGTATTCTCTGCGTTCTCTGAGTCTCTAATGAGCGCAGCGAATGGGCGGTGAATCTTAAACTTAAAACAACCGGAATCAACTACATGGGCAGACTATTCGGCACCGACGGCATCCGCGGCGTGGCCAACGAATACCCGATGACGGCCGAGATGGCACTCAGGGTTGGCCGGGCGCTCGGCCATCATTTTGGTAAGTCCGGGTGCTCGGCCATTCTGATCGGCAGGGACACCCGTATTTCGGGTCAAATGATCGAATCGGCCATAGCTGCGGGCTGCTGTTCCATGGGCATCGATGTCATCCTTGCCGGGGTTATTCCCACACCGGGTGTGGCCTACCTGACACGGGAACTGGGTGCTGCGGCCGGTGTCGTGGTGTCCGCTTCCCACAACCCTTTTTTCGACAACGGCATCAAGGTTTTCGACGGCAAGGGCTTCAAATTATCGGACGGGGTGGAAAATGCGCTCGAAACGATCCTGCGCAATGACGATCTTGCCGCCGCTGCCGGAGCGATTCGGGAAATCGGCAGAATAACCGGACTCGATACGGGGGGCAATCAATACAAACAATATTTGACGCGCTGTTTTCCAAACGGCCGCCGCCTCGACAACTTGAAAATTGTGCTGGATTGTGCCAACGGTGCCACCTCTTTCCTGGCCCCGCGCCTTTTTTCAGAATTGGGGGCGGATGTTTGCGCATTGTATGTGGAACCGGACGGGAAAAACATCAACGATGGTTGCGGCTCTCAGCACCCGCAGAGCCTGGCGGAAAAGGTGAAGGCCACCGGTGCGGATATCGGTTTGGCGTTCGATGGTGACGGCGATCGGCTGATTGCCGTGGATGAAACCGGTACCGTTCTTACCGGCGACCAGATACTGGCGATATGTGCGCGTTATCTTAAAAGAAGCGACCAGCTGAAAAACAATGTTGTCGTCAGCACGGTCATGAGCAACATGGGCCTCGGGGAGTTCTTGAAAAAAGAGGACATCAAAAACGTCATCACCGGAGTCGGCGACCGTTATGTAATGGAAGAAATGCACCAGCAGGGTGCCGTGCTCGGCGGCGAAGATTCCGGCCACACCGTTTTTCTGGATCATCAGACAACCGGCGACGGCATGCTGACCGCTCTGAAACTTCTCGAAATTGTCAAAAGCGAGAACATGCCCCTATCCGAATTAAAAAAGGTCATGACGGTTTTCCCGCAGGTTCTGATCAATGTCGACGTAAACAACAAACCGCCTTTGGAGTCGCTGCCAGACGTTATGGCTACAATCCGGCAGGTGGAAAAAGATCTTGCGGGAAAGGGAAGGGTGCTGGTGCGCTACTCAGGAACCCAGCCCCAATGCCGGGTGATGGTAGAAGGCCAAAACATTGAGGATACTAAATTTTTTTGCGATAAAATAGCTAAGATGATTAATGAGATCCTTCAATAGGCAGACAGATCTTAGGAGAGGTCCTCCCAGTATGAGAGAACCTCGGCTGATTCAGGATTATTTGCGGGACATCCTCGATGCCATGGATAAGGCAGAGAATTTTGTCCAGGGAATGGATTTGGGATGTGCGTCTTCTATATTCCACATTCAAAGCAGAAATGTTGACGTAAAGACGAAATGTTGACGAAGAAATCAAAGTCTTTTCTTGAAGAGCAGCTCCGCTGCGTTTCATAAATTTTTCCCCAGAAAAATTTATTTGAACAAATTCAATAAAATACCGGACAACATCCTATCCCTCATCCCTGCAGCCGAGAGGAGTTTACATTCCCATCCAAAAGTCCTTTTTGCCTATCTTTTCGGCAGCCTCGCCACAGGTGTCAGACAACCGTCAAGTGATGTGGACATTGCCGTCTATCTTGAGGGCCACGAGAATTTCAGTGAAACAAAACTGGAAATACTGGAATCCCTGACGGATGTTCTTCAAACGGATGAGATTGACCTGGTCATTTTTAATACCGCAAGCCTGCCACTTGCCATGAATATTTTAAGAAAAAAAAGGATTATTGTGGACAAACAACCTTTTACACGCCATTTGGTTGAATCTTTAACGAAGAGAAAATACTTCGATTTCTCAATTAAGGAATCGGCGATTCTTCGGCGGAGGTATATGGATGGTAGATGATGTTTAATACCGAGTGTATTGATCTCATATTCAGCTAAATGGGGACACAGGCAGAATGAGAAAAGAAAACCTGGACGTTCAGGAATTAAGAAATCGACTCCACCAAGAATTGCCGCGTCTACGTCAGGAATATGCCGTTCGGTCTTTAGGCCTGTTCGGTTCTTATGTTCGGGGTGAACACCGTAAAGGGAGTGACCTTGATGTTTTGGTTGAGTTTTTCCAAATTCCCGGGATGTTCCGGTTTCTCGATCTCGAGCGGGATCTCTCGTCGGTATTAGGGGTTAAGGTTGATCTCGTTCAGAAGGAAGCTCTCAAACCTTCTATTGGCAAGCGCATACTGGAAGAGGTTTTGCCCGTATGAAAGAGCCGCGTTTGGTTCAGGATTATTTGCCGGTATGCGCGATAAGCTTATTCACGATTACGTCCGGGTGAGTCTTGATGTTGTTTGGCGGACGGTTAGAGAGGAAATTCCAGCTTTACGACCAACAAAAGTTGACATGCTGGCGAAGGTTAGAGCAGAGGAAACTTAAATGGAAGGGCAGCGGTTTCTATGAAGGCCGAAAGTGATAGACGCTTCCCACCTTCAAGCCTTTCTGCGGAAAAAAATAGCCGGGGACCTCTCAGTCCCCGGCTAAAAACTTTATCTACGGTCGCCCATAATCCGCAGCAGCATCAAAAACAGGTTGATGAAATCGAGATAGAGGGAGAGGGCGCCCAGGATGGCGCCTTTGCGAACCACGCCGGCTTCGAGGTCGGCCGGCTGGGCCAGGGCCATGTTTTTGAGCCGCTGGGTGTCATAGACCGTCAGGCCGGTGAACAGCAGGACCCCGATATAGCTGATGACCAGCGTCATGCCCGAACTCCTGAGAAACAGGTTGACGACAGAGGCGATGATGATGCCGATCAGACCCATGAACAGGAAGCTGCCAAACGAGGTCAGGTCCTTTTTGGTGGTCCAGCCGTATACACTGGCCGCCACAAAGGTTGCCGCGCACACGAAGAAGGTCGAAGCGATCGAGGATTTGGTATAAGCCAGAAAAATCGCCGACAGGGTCAGGCCGTTCAGGGCCGCATATATCACGAAAAGGGATGTCGCGGTCGATGCCTGGATCTTGGCGACGCGGGCGCTGAGGTAAAAGACCATCACCAGTTGACCGATGATCAGACCATAGAAAACGATCGGGTTGCCGAAGATGATGTTCTGCATCGTCTGGCTGTTGGCGACGTAAAAAGCCACGAAACCGGTCAGTGCCAGACCGATCGCCATCCAGTTGTAGACGCTGCGTATGAACGAATTGACAATGACCTGGCTTTGAGTTTGGGTTTGTCGAACCGGGACTGAGTCCATTTAGTGCCTCCTCAAATTAATTCGGGTGCCCCGAATTAATGAAACGCGGCTGCGCCGCTATTAATGATGGTTTAAAATCATTTTTATTTTACCGGCTAATATAACATCGATCCGCTAAATTTCAACTGTATTCGGTTTATGGAATTTTCCACAATTTCATAAATTTTTCTTAGAAAAATTTATTATGGGACCAGAAGCGCTTTTTTCCGAACTTAAACAGCTGGCCGAGAAACTTCAGGTGACCGTGTCCGAACAGAACCTGAAAAATACCGGCATCAAGGTTAAGAGTGGTTTCTGCATCGTCAAGGGCCAAAAACATTTTATTCTGGACAAGCACAAGCCGCTCCACAAAAGGACTAAACTCCTGGCGCAGTGCCTGAGCCAAATGGCCCACGAAGACATTTACGTGATGCCTGCGGTGAGGGACCTGCTCAATAAATATGCCGGTAAATGACGGGAGGGGCACTCGCGGAGCCGTTCTTTTCGGGCTTTTCCAAAAAGTTTACATAATATATCTTATCAGACGTCAATAAATTATCGACAGGGCGGTCGACTGACCATTTTAAACCGGCGGCGTCTGTCTAATCGTTTTTGCCGGTGGTCAGCCATCTATAGCCGATCGGTCCTCTCAGCCCCCAAAGGCACTTTGCGGCCTCGGCACCTCAGCGGTGAATAATGCCTCAAGCTCCCCAAGTCCTCGCGCGAATCTATACGGTCTCCGAGCTGACCGGCAGGATCAAAGCGATTCTTGAACAAAATTTCCCGTTCATCTGGATTACGGGCGAGATTTCCAATTTTCGCCGGCCGGCGTCCGGTCACTTTTATTTCACCCTGAAAGATGCGGTCGCCCAGATTCAGACCGTTATGTTCAAGGGGCAGAATCAACACTTGAAGTTCGTTCCCGAGGATGGAATGTCCGTTACCGGCCTGGGGCGGATCAGTGTGTTCGAGCCCCGCGGCTCCTATCAGGTGATCCTTGAATATATCGAGCCCAAGGGCACCGGCGCCTTGCAGGTGGCGTTCGAACAACTCAAAAAGAATCTGACCGCCGAAGGCCTGTTCGATGCCGGATGCAAGAAACCGCTGCCTTTTCTGCCGGATAAGATCGGACTGATCACATCCCCGACCGGTGCCGTTGTTCACGATATCCTTCACATCATCAAGCGCCGCTTTCCGTGCGTTCCGATCGACATCGTGCCGGTCAGAGTCCAGGGTGACGGCGCAATCGAAGATATCGTCGCCGCCCTGGAACTGCTGAACCGGCTTCGAACGGTCGATGTGATCATTGTGGCCCGTGGCGGCGGCTCACTCGAAGACCTGCAGGCGTTTAATTCGGAAGCGGTGGCCCGCGCGATATTCGCATCCGAAATACCCGTCATTTCGGCGGTCGGCCATGAAACCGACATCAGCATTGCCGATTTCGTGGCCGATCTGCGTGCTCCGACGCCGTCGGCCGCCGCTGAACTGGTGGTTCCCGTCAAGGTGGACCTCTATCGAAAAGTATTAGAATTCAAGGATGTTATTATATTTAACCTGCAGCGGTACATCAAGAATTACCGCACAGAAATCGATAAGCTGTGCGCCAGGGTCGTCGACCCGAAAAAGAAAATTGCCGATCACCGTTTGAAGCTCGACGATGACGCCCACCGCTTGACACGGGCCATGATCAACCAGGTAGCGTTACGCCGGGAACGTTTATCCTGGCGATCTGACAAGCTTTCATATAATAATCCAGCTACTTATGTGACTAAACTTAAAAATAAGCTCGAAAATACCACCCGGCTGTTGCAGCAGTCTGTGCAGGTCGGCATTTCAGACCACCGGGTGCGCTTGAGAGAAGTTAACGCAAAACTTGATTCTTTGAATCCCACCGCCATCCTCGCCCGGGGCTTCAGCATCACCCGCACCCGGCCTGAAGCGGCGATCGTGCGGGATTCGGCGGCCGTAGCGCTCGAACAACCGTTGGAGATCGTCCTCGCCCAGGGGGCCTTGACGTGCGTGGTAAAGGAGAGGTTTAAGAATGGCGAAAAAATCGTTTGAGCAGGCCATGCAGATGCTCGAAAAAATCGTCCAGGAACTCGAATCCGGCGACCTGCCGCTCGAAAAGGCCATGAGCAAGTTCGAGGAAGGAATTCAATTGACGCGCTTTTGTTCCCAGAAACTGGATGAAACCGAACAGAAGATAAACCTCCTGCTTCAGGATCGACAGGGAAATGTCTCAAGCAAACCGTTTGGAACGGAGGATGAAAAAATTCAGTGATGAATTTTTTAATAATTTCACCACCCGCTGCACTTGAGGCACTGAGAATACGGAGTTTATTTTAGGTTTTTGTTAAATCGGGAAATACCGATGCCGGCAGATCATTCAACATTCACATGATGAACCGCCCGGAGCAAGTCTCTGCGTTCTTTGTGTCTCTGCGGTGAAATGATTTTTTTTCGGCGGAACGCAACCGACATTATGGAACCTTCACCCCCATTTGACCTCAAGGTTCACCTCAAGCCAAAACGGGACCAGGTCAATGACCTGCTGGGCCGCTTACTGCCGCCGGCCGATGGCGGCCGGATCGCCGCGGCCATGCGCTATTGCGTTATGGCCGGCGGAAAGCGTCTGCGACCGGTGCTGTGCCTGGCAGCCGCCGAGGCCGTCGGCGGCCGCTCGGATGACGCGCTGATGACGGCCGCCGCTTTAGAGCTCATTCACACCTATTCCCTGGTTCACGATGACCTGCCGGCAATGGACGACGATGCCCTGCGGCGCGGCAAGCCGACCTGCCACACGGCTTTTGACGAGGCCACCGCCATCCTGGCCGGCGACGCCCTGCTCACCCTGGCATTTCAGCTGCTGGCAGCACCGGAAGGCGTGGCCGGTGTTGCGGCCGACAGACGGCTGCAGGTCATCGATGTGGTCGCCGACGCGGCCGGACATGCCGGCATGATCGGTGGACAGATGGCGGACATCGCCGCCGAAGGCGGGGGAAACCGTATCGGCCTGCCCGAACTCGAGCAGTTGCATCTGATGAAGACCGGCGCCCTCATTGCGGCCGCCATTGCAAGCGGTGCCATTCTGGGCGGCGGTACGATGGAGCAGATCCGGCAGCTTCACCGGTATGCTCAGAACATAGGCCTTGCTTTTCAGATCACCGATGATATCCTCAATATCGAAGGCGATCCGGTCCTGCTCGGCAAAGCGGTCGGGACCGATAGGGAAAAGAAAAAATCAACCTACCCCGCCCTGCTCGGCCTGGAAAAATCAAAAGCGCTGGCGGCCGAAAAAGTGACCGCAGCCTTGGAAACTCTTAAAAATTTTGATAAAATGGCAGATCCCCTGCGGGCCATCGCAACATACGTCATCACCCGCAAGCGCTAAAATATAAAACCGATAGGCCCTGCAGTCCGGTTTTAATGTCCCCATCGGGGAATGGGAGAAAATCCTTCTCCTTCAGGCGAAGACTTTGGTGGGCCCTAAGGGCCGAGATTGTTGATATCCTATTCAGGCGATCGCATGGTCGAATTCATTCGACCATGCTTTCAAGACTGCCCCATCCCATCGTCTTTAGGCGATGGTACTTGAGTTACAGAAACTCACAACCGTCTATTTTAAAGCGGCGCAGCCGCATTTCATAAAATCGGGAACCGATTTTATTTTGACCCTACTCGATCACATCGATCTTCCCCAGGATGTCAAACAGCTGACAAGGCCCGAACTCGAACAGTTGGCCGCGGAAATACGCCGGGTCATCGTGGATGTGGTCGCCGTTTCCGGAGGCCACCTGGCCTCGAGCCTCGGGGCGGTTGAACTGGCGATTGCCCTGCACTATGTGTTCGACACGCCGCAGGATCGGATCATCTGGGACGTCGGCCACCAGGCCTATGCCCACAAACTGATCACCGGGCGTCGCGATCGTTTTCACACCCTGCGCCGTCACAACGGCCTGTCGGGGTTTACCCGCATCGGCGAGAGCCCCTATGACGCCTTCTCGACCGGACACAGCAGCACGTCGATTTCAGCGGGCCTGGGTATGGCCTGCGGCAAATCCCTGAAAGATGAAGATTCCAAGGTCATCGCGGTGATCGGCGACGGCTCCCTGACCGCCGGTTTGGCCTTCGAAGGCCTCAACCAGGCCGGCAGCCACAACGACAAGCAGCTTATCGTCATCCTCAACGACAATGAAATGTCGATCACCCGCAACGTCGGCGCCCTGTCGTCGTTGTTGAGCCGGACTTTTTCGAAGAAAAGGCTGCAGAGTCTGCGCAAGGATTTTGGACTGTTTCTCAAATCCCTGCCGAAAATCGGTGACGATATCTACCAGTTCGCCAAGCGCACGGAGGAATCCTTCAAGACTTTCGTGACGCCGGGCATGCTCTTCGAGGCGTTCAACTTCGAGTATTTCGGTCCGATCGACGGGCACAACCTGGACCATCTCATTGATATATTAAACAATATAAAATACTTAAAAGAGCCGGTGTTGCTGCACATCACCACCCGCAAAGGCAAGGGGTATCTGCCGGCCGAAAAAAATCCCGTTTATTTTCACGGCTGTGGGAGTTTCGACATCGGTACCGGCGCCTGCCTGGATACAAAGAGCGGTCCTGCCACCTATACCCAGGTTTTCGGGGAAACTCTGCTGAGCCTGGCGCAGGATGACGAACGGATCGTGGCCGTCACGGCGGCCATGCCCGAAGGCACCGGACTGGCGCCCTTTTCAAAGGCATTTCCCGCCCGGTTTTTCGATGTCGGCATCGCCGAGCAGCACGGGGTTACCTTTGCCGCGGGCCTGGCGACGGAGGGCTTTATCCCGGTGGTGGCCATCTACTCCACTTTTTTGCAGCGGGCTTACGATCAGATCCTGCACGACGTCTGCCTGGACGCCCATCACGTGGTCTTTGCCCTGGATCGCGGCGGCATCGTGGGCGATGACGGACCAACCCACCACGGCCTCTTCGATTTGGCATATTTGCGCAGCCTGCCGAACATGGTGGTCATGGCGCCCAGCAACGAAAACGAACTGCGGCGCATGATGGTCACGGCCGTGCGGCATGACGGGCCGATCGCGTTTCGCTACCCGCGCGGCCAGGGCGAAGGCGCCCGGATGTCGATGCCGCCGCGGGCCCTGCCGATTGGAAAAGCCAAAGTCCTGACAACCGGCGCGGACGTTTTGATCCTGGCGGTCGGCCGCCCGGTGAACGAGGCTCTCGCGGCGCGGCGCCTGCTGGTCGAAGAAGGGATCGCCGCCACGGTCGTCGACTGCCGCTTCATCAAACCTCTGGACGCCGAGTTGATCGCGGGGTTGGCCGAAAAGATTCCGCGCATCATAACGGTGGAAGAAAATGTGCTCAGCGGCGGGTTCGGCAGTGCCGTGCTCGAGTGCCTGGCCGATCTGGGGATAACCGGCTGCGCAGTCAAGCGGATCGGCATTGCCGACGCCTTTGTCGAACATGGGTCCCAGGCGTTTCTCAGATCCAGGTACGGCATCGACGCCGCGGCGATCGCCGCTGCGGCCCGGCAGCTGACGGCCGCCGAAGAAATGAAGATGCGGCACGCCGGCTAAGTGGTCCTATTCAC
>JBAPSB010000279.1:0-19691 GCA_049281435.1 Desulfobacterales bacterium | reverse complement strand
ATTTTAGACAGATTTCCCATCCTTAAACCTTGAACCTTAAACCATAGACCCTTCTTCTATTGCACCGCCAGAACGATCTTGCCGAAGTGCCGGCTGTTTTCCATCTCCCGGTGGGCTTCCCGGACGGACTCGATCGGGTAAATCCGGTGGATCAGCGGCTCGACCCGGCGACCGGCGAAAAGCGGCAGCACCTTTACCGAAAATGCCGCCGTTATGGCGGCCTTATCCTCGACGCTGCGCGACCGGATGACCGAACCGATGATCTGCTGGCGTTTGACCAGCAGATGGGCCAGGTTCACCTGGGCCTCGGCCCCGCCGATGACCCCGATGATCACCAGTCGCCCGCCGGCCGCCAGTGACTTCAGGTTGGATTTCAGGTAGTCGGCACCGATGTGATCGAGGATGAGATCCACCCCGCGGTTTTTGGTAAACGTCCGCACCTCGGCCGCAAAATCCTGCGTTTTGTAGTCGATCACCAGGTCAGCCCCCAACGCCTTGACCCGCTCGATCTTGCCGGCGGAGGCGGTAACGACAATCGTAGCGTCGGGCACCAGCGTGCGGCACATCTGAAGGGCCGCGGTGTTGACGCCTCCGCCGCCGCCATGCAGCAGGACGGCCTGTCCGGCACGAAAGCCGCCGATCAGAAAGACGTTCAGAAAGGCGGTGATATAAGTTTCACTGACACAGGCCGCGGTCGTGAAATCCATCGATTCGGGTATCGGCATCAGGTGGTCGGCGTATGCCAGCGCATATTCGGCGTACCCGCCGCCGGCCACCAGTCCCATGACCCGGTCCCCGACTTTCCATTCGCTCACACCGGTGCCGAGCGAATCGATGCGGCCGGCCACTTCCAGGCCGAGGATGTCCGACTCGCCAGGCGGCGGCGGGTAGTGGCCCTGGCGTTGAATGATGTCGGCCTGGTTCACCGAGGTTGCCAGAACGCGAACCTTCACCTGGTTCGGCCCGGGTCGGGGGGCCGCCACCTCTGCGATGTCCATGACCTCCGGCCCGCCGACCCCTTGCAGCACAACCGCTTTCATTTCACTATCCTCCTTGTTGCCCGATACCCCCCCCGATCGACCGCCGGAATTACAGTCCGGCGGCAAATCGAGCGGAGGGACATTCGGGAATAATCGATTCCATTGCAGAGTGATTCGAGAGCCCCGACCGGATGCCGCCGGCATTACGTCGTCCCATTTTGGGCTCCTGCGCCGCCTTGCAGATCTTTGGCGTCGCGGTCCGTTTTCTCAAAAGTATCTAACGCGGCCTGCACGGCCGTGACGAAGCACAGCAGCAGCGGCGACGGTTTTTTGCGCTGCGATCGGGTTAGATCACCGAACATAAGGGACCTTAAACCGGCCGAAATTTCCAGTTGCACCCCCCTGCGAAGGCGGCCCCGATTGCAAATGTTTTGAGGGCTCAAGCCCGGAAACCGCACCGAACGCCGGACGACGAAGCCGGCAGTTTCGAGGGATTGCCCAATCAACTGCCCCAACCGATTGTGACGACCGCCGAGAAGCACGAGCGGCTCGGCATCACCGCACCCGTGAATCGAAATGACGGTGTGCGCGAGTCGGGCCCGGCGCAGACACCGGGGCTCGTCGAATCGACGACTCGTTATGTGCAAGCGACCGTTGCCGCGGGACTTCAACCCGCTGAAGGTATAAAAAGCGTGCCGCTCGCCGGCTGTTGCTTCTGCAATCTCGGTTGTTCCCGGCTCGATCCCGCCGCCGTGAATGGCCACCACCGCAATTTCCGATGCCCCGCCGCGGTCACGAATTCGATAGTCGAGTCCTTCGGTTTCGTTTGCGGACAGTTCCTCGAAAGAGCGGTAGGTCATCACCGACAACATCCTCTGCTTCACGGCCGCCGGCCGCCGTGCCGCTATCACAAGGCCCGGCGCACTGAAAATCCACCGCTGCCCGATATCCGGTGCAGGTACCACGGCCGTTGATGGATGGATGCCATTTAATAGGAAATCATTCTACCTGTGTCAAACGGCATTTTAAAAGATGTCGAGCCAACACTGATGAGGGATAGCGGGCAAATCCGACGCAACGGAACGGAGACAATGAGGACGGGTCGATACACGCCTGCGGCGGTTATAAATTGCCGCAAACTAATGCCCATCCGCGATCTTTTTTAGGCACTTCTCAGTGTCCAATTCATAAATGTGGAGTTGTTCGCAAGGCAAGGCTGTCCCGCCCCAGCCGGAAACCCGCTGCGACCGACCAGCGGAAAAAAGACCATTTAGGGATGGACACTATATATCGACCTGTGAACGATCAGTCGATGGATGGGAATACTCCAAGATATCAAATGGCTTGTGCACAACCTGAATTTGACGTAAATATAGGCTTTAAGATAAAAATTTTGGCTGTGTTATCGGTCTTTGGCGTATGACCTATACAGCTGCCTCCCTCTGGCCTTGCCAAAACCTTTATCTTAAAGCCTATACCAGGTTCAAGATGGAAAGTTTTTCAGACAGCATTCAAAACAAGAATCTTATCAGATGGTGACCGCTTAGAAGGTACTGAGGCGTACCGGCAGGGCAGGAGTCACCACTGGCAGGCGGCATAGCGGAGGGAAGATGTCATGGGCAAAAAGCCTGAAACCGAAAACATGGCTGTGTTTTGCGATTTCGAGAACGTCGCGCTGGGCGTGAGGGATGCCCGCTACGCGCAGTTCGACATCCTCAAGGTCCTCGAAAAGTTGCTGCTCAAGGGCAGCATCGTGGTGAAAAAGGCCTATTGTGACTGGGAACGCTACAAGGATTTCAAGGCCGCCATGCACGAGGCGGCCTTCGAGCTGATCGAAATACCGCACGTGCGCCAATCGGGAAAAAATTCCGCCGACATCCGCATGGTCGTCGATGCGCTGGACTTGTGTTACACCAAGCTTCACGTCGATACGTTCGTGATCGTCAGCGGTGACTCCGACTTTTCCCCCTTGGTCAGCAAACTGCGCGAAAACAACAAGCTGGTGATCGGCGTCGGAGTCAAAAACTCCAGTTCGGATCTTCTGATCGCCAACTGTGACGAGTTTATCTTCTACGACGATCTCGTGCGCCGCAAGCAGGCTCGCAAGAAAGCGCCGCGCAAGACGCCACGGCCGGAAGGCCGGACGGCAGTACCAGCGGCCAAGGAAGAAAAAGAAAAGGAAGATCGAACCCAGGCCGCGTTGGACCTTGTCATGGAGACGCTCGAAGCGCTGGCCGAAGAACGGGGTTCAGACGAGAAAATCTGGGGCTCGATGGTCAAACAGACCCTCAAACGCCGGCGACCGGGGTTCAACGAATCCTACTACGGGTTTCGTTCCTTCAACCGCCTCCTCGAGGAAGCGGCCGCGCGCGACCTGATGGACCTGGAATCCGACGAAAAGTCAGGCGGCTACATCATCCGGCGTTTCCACCAGGAGGAATAACCTGCCACATAAGAACGGTTTTTACAGCTTCAAAAGTCGATCTGCCATTTTGAACCGGCGTAGAACAAGTTGCCGAGGTCCTGATTCGGTTCGGCAGGGTTTCCTTCCAGATTACCGTAATCGCGGAAGCCGACTTCTGGTATCAGGTAGACACCATTGGTTATCGTGATCACGGCCTGCAAGTAATATTCAAGGTAAGTATTTTTTAAATTCACGCTCTGGCCACCAACTATTCGATAATCATCGGATTCACTCATCAGGTAGCCGACACCTGCCTCGAGGCCCAGTGACTCAGTCGGTGCAAAACCAAATGCCAGCATCGCCATCAAACTCTTTACGTCGACGATACCGTTTCCGGTCGCGTTGATAAACGGCGTTTGCTGCGGCAGAGAAGAATTCAAACCAATGTTTGTATTGAGCCAGCCGGCAACCGCACCGTTTGTGTAGTAGCTCACCTGCGGCTTTACAAAGAACGGCCCGAAATTAAGATCGGCGCCCGCGCCAACCGTGCAGGAACTGACGTTTTCTTCTTGTTTTACCGCGCTGATCGGGTCTAACCAAAAAAGATTGTAGTATTGCCAGCCGCCGAAAGCGTGCATGCTCTTGGCGCCTGCAAAATTGAACTGATAGGAAACCTCGAATTTGGGGATCTTACTTTCCGTCGTGCTGTCAGCCACTGTTCCAGCCAAATTGTCGAGTGCCGTTGGCGAGGGGTTGATGGCCGCAAATTTGAACCCCACGCCTTCCACCGCGACCTGTCCACGCCGACCGCCGTATGCTTCGCCCACCAGTCGCAGATTGTTGTCGGCATCGAAGACCTGGTTGGAGAGACAGAAAATGATCGGGGTGTAGTCTTGCCCGACCTTGAGCCCCCAGCCGTCGGCGAACTTCCACACGCCGTATAGCAGACGGGTGGTAACGGTGCTGCCTCCAGTAGGGTCATCATTGACGCCAAACTCGAATTGGCCGTCGAGCCTGTCGCCCTTGACCCTGACACCGACGCGGGAGTTCGCCTGCAGCTCCCATTGCAGGTTCCGCACACTGCTGCGCCCAAAAACATCATCCCCAATAGGATTCGTACTCGATTGGTAGAGATCTCCATAATCTTGGTTCGTCCAAAAAGTCGCCATACGGACGCTGCCGTAAAGATTCCACTCGTTGGCCGATGCGGTAGCGGCAATAACGGCCGCGAATGAAACAACGAGGGCGATAATCGTAGGTTTTTTCATCTGCAGTTCCGCATTGAAGAGTGCTACAGTCAAACAATCCTCTTAAAAATTTTCATCTTCAAATACAAAGGGAAAAGGGCCTCAGGCGTGGAGGGTCACATTATAAATCAGCGGTTGTTATGGCACAGCCGTTTCGAAAGCAACCCCGGCCATCAAAAGACCGATGCGATCGACTTTCTCGGTTTCATCGGTAGCGAAGGTGTCCATGATGCGGCCCCCGAACAGCACGGTGATGCGGTCAGACAACGAAAGTGCTTCATTCAGGTCGCAGGTGACAAGCAGGATGCCGGCTTCGCTGCGCGCCTTTAACAGGACCCGCCAGATCTCCTCTGTGGCACCGACGTCGAGGCCCTGGGTCGGCTGTTCGGCGACAATCAAGCGCGGCCGGCGGTAAAACTCACGCGCCAGGACAATTTTCTGAAGATTGCCGCCCGAAAGCTGATGCGCCAGAATCGAGGGTTCCGGCGGCTGCACATCGAATTCCAGCATCAGTTCCCTGGTTTTTGCCGCGGCCTTGCGGCGCAGCAGCCAGGGGCCCAGGGAAAACCCCTGGCGCGTGGTCAACAGAAAATTGTCCACCAGGTCAAGATCAAGGCAAGTGGCCAGGCCGCGTCGATCCTCGGGGATGTAGATGAGGTTTTTGTCCCAACTGTGATGGGCATAAAATTGCGCCCAATTTTTCCCCAGGATTTTAATCTCGCCCGAGCCGGGCTTTCTTAATCCGCAGATGGTTTCCACCAGTGGCTTCTGGCCGTTTCCGGCCACGCCGACAACGCCCAGGACCTCGCCCTGACGCACCTGTAACTGAACATCCGTCAGCCCGCCGCCGCTGAGCCGATCGATATGCAATACCGCCTGGCGCGGTTCGAGCGGTTCCTTCCTGACCTGCAGAACGACCTCGCGGCCGACCATCTTCCGCGCCAGGTCCGCCTTGGAACTCACCTGCCCGATCGGCATCTCGCTCACGATTTCACCCTTGCGCATGATGGCGACCTCATCGGCCAGGGCCATGACTTCATCGAGCTTGTGACTGATAAAAACGATGGCTTTGCCCTGAGCCGCCATCTGCCGCAGGGCATCAAAGAGCTGGTCGATTTCGAGCGGCGTCAGCACGGCGGTGGGCTCGTCGAAAATCAGGAGGCGACTGCGGCGGTGAAGCAGTTTCAAGATCTCCACGCGCTGACGCTCACCCATCGACAAGGCGGAGACCCTTTCCGATGGGTCGATGGCGAACCCATAGCGCTCGGCCAGATCCCGCACTTGCCGTACCGAATTTCGGGTCGAGAGCCAGATTCCCTTCGATTGCCCCAGGATCACGTTTTCAGACACTGTCAGGGCATCGACCAGCATGAAGTGCTGATACACCATTCCGATGCCGATCGCGTGGGCGGAGGCGGGAGTGGATATGGGCATTTCCACCCCGTCGACCTGAATGCGCCCGCCGTCCGGTTGCAGTCGGCCTGCCAGAATGCTCATCAGCGTGCTCTTGCCGGCACCGTTTTCACCCAGCAGCGCCTTGATCCGCCCGGCGTGAATATCCAGGCTGATGTCCCTGTTGGCCCGGATGGGTCCGAAGGATTTGCTGATGTGCTCCAGTCGAATGAGCGGGGAATTGTTGTTTTCTGGCTCCTTCATCATCGCCTGTGTAAAGGTGATCGGTTCATGGATTCTGGCGGTTGCCCTGGATAGCGGCCAAATTATTCCTGTCTCGACCTATCTCAAAAGCGAGCCCCTGTAAATATGCAGAATTCCGCAAGGAGGCCATAAATCCACGCCCATACTCGGACATAACGGTTACCCGCAGGTCCTTTTAATTTACGACAATACAGTGTAAACATTTTTTGATTCGAGGTTTTTCACTTTTTTAACTCGCTTTGCAGGAGGACGATTTGAAAAATATTCTCGCCATTATCGGATCACCGCGCAAACTCGGCAACTGCGAAATTATGGCCAAGGAGATCAGCCGCCGGATCGAGGAGCCCCACGAACTCAAGCTCCTGCGTCTGCCCGAGTATGATATCGCTCCCTGCCGCGGGTGCTACACGTGCCTTTTCAAAAATGAGTGCGTGATCGAAGATGACCATCGGGCTGCCGTGCAGGCGATTGTCGCCGCCGATGCGTTGATTGTCGTCGTGCCCGCTTATTTTTTAGGGCCCAATTCCTGCCTGAAGCTCTTCACCGACCGGGGGCTCTCGTTGTACCCGCATTTGGAAAAACTGTGGGCCAAGCCGGCGGTCGCCGTGGGCATCGCCGGCATCGAGGGCAAAGAAGGCTACACCATGCTGGGGATCGAGAATTTTTTAAAGATGCTGTTTGCGGATGTCAAGATGCGGCGCATCGCCTACGGGGCGCTGCCGGGAGAGATCTTTTTCAGTGAAAAAAACAAGGAGTTGGCCGGGGACATGGCGCGCGCGCTTTTGGGCGAACCCTTTCCCGATTCCGCCCCGTGCTGTCCCGTTTGCGGCGGCCAAACCTTTCGATTTCTGGAAAATAACCAGGTTCGGTGCATGTTGTGCAGCAATTCCGGCATCATGACCGTAAAAAACGGCATTCCCGAGTTCGAGATTTCTACGAGTGATCACGAACTTTTCTTGACCCTGAAAGATGCCCTCGACCATCGGGATTGGCTGGTCGGGATGAAATCGCGATTTGTGAAGCACAAAGACCGGCTCAAGGAGATTTCGCTGGCCTACCGCAAAACCGGCACGTGGCTGAAACCGTCGGATGACGACGCTCCGGCCGGCGGGCAAGAATGAAGGTGTTAAGCACCCGGCAACCGCCGGTCCAATGCCCGCCTAAAGGCAAATTTTCGGTCATCCGTCGGCTTCCTCAAATAGACAGCGTCACATGAACGATATCGCCTTCTTTTTTGTGTTGCAGGGGAAATCCGCTATGCTCGAATACTGCCAGCATGGCCCTGTTTTCGGATAGGACTTCCGCCAAAAACATACGCACGCCTCTTTCCCGCGCGATTTGGGCCAGGTATTGCAACAAGCGGCTCGCAATTCCCTGCCCGTGAAAATCCTATTCGACGGTAAAGGAAACCTCGGCCCGCGTTTCCTCTTCAGACTTGCTGTTTAACAGGCTGTAACGCCCACCTCCGATGATAATCTCCCGGTCTTCCTCGTTAATCGTGACCACCAGGGCCACCACCCGAACGAAATCAACTTCCACCGCCGCCTTGAGGTCGGCTTCCGAAAGATGATTTTTGTAGCCGAAAAATCGCATGAAAATCGATTCGCGCTCGAGATTGCTGAACGCGTCGATGATTCTTTGCCTGTCGTCGGGACGCACCGCCCGAAATGTCGCTTCGATGCCGTTTTTGAGCGTTGCGGTTGTTTTGAAGTGGCGCGCATCTGTCATCGTCATCTACCCTAAACCCAGCAACGTCAGCGATCGACCCGGTCCTTCAGTTCCTTACCGCATTTAAAAAACGGCAGTTTCTTGGGCGCTACGGTGACAATCTCGCCGGTCTTGGGATTTCTACCCTTGTAGGGCTTGTACTCCTTGACAAAGAAGGAGCACAAGCCGCGGATCTCTACCCTTTCACCGGAAGCAAGGGTTTCCGAGATCTTTCTGAAAAACAATTCAACGATGGCGGCGGCTTCATCCTTCGATAACCGGCTTTCATTTTTTAAATGATCGATAAGATCGATTTTGTTCACGGCACCTCCACAATCATTTCGGTCTTTTATTAAATTACCTCAAATCATACTGATATCATTATATAATACGACGTTTGAGCCAATTTATCAAGAATTTATTTAGAGGCCGACCATCCGGGTGCGTTCTGCCGGAGTTGCCAAGTCACTGCCGGTGGCCGCCATGGGTATGCGGCAGGTGCCATTCCACATATTGTTACAAATTGAGGCCAAAATATATTTATGTCAAATATTTTCTGCCAGTTGCATATAAAACGGCAACAATCGACGGTTGAGGCTGTCATTCCTGGCGTATCAAGCGCATCGATATCGGCGCCAAAAAAACCGTTGCTTCTCTTCCCCATTGCCATCAGCTGTGCTGTGCTTCCGGTCAATGTGAAGCATTCGGTTCGGTATCTGCAGGATGCCACTGCATGTGAAGTTTGCGTTGATTAACGGCGCAGTCGCGAAGATAAAGATTTTGGCATGATCATCAAAGCGTGATTACACTTATCTATAATTCAGCCGATCCCGAGACCAACTTACCCATGGGTCCGCAGAAATATCCTGGATTGATTAAGAATCATTGTTATGTCGATTTTAAGGTGCACTGGACGACTATAGTACGAGCGGTCATAATGTGGCTTTAAGATGGGATTTTGACAATGCCAGAATTAGTCCGTTGTATGCAATGCGTCAACGACTGATAAATTGTCTTAAAAGTTATGAAGTTCGTAGGAATTTTTTTCTCTCCTCTGGCGGGAGGGACTGAGGGAGGGGGATAAAATGGCAAATTCAACAGGACACCAGTTAGCGCAAAGCGTACGCTGGAGGATCGATGAATTGAAGGCGGTGTGCGAAGGCCTCGACGAAAATGCAGCTTCCCGCGCACCCGAGGGAAGGTGGTCCCCTAAAGAAATCCTTTCCCACCTTTGGGGGCGTAAAGAAGCTGATTATCTTCAAATACTTCAGGCTTGCTTGGCAATGGAAAAGCCGATGATAGAAATCGAGCCTGGAAAGTCTTTTTATTCTGAAGTGCGCGCCCGGATGACATTTTCTCAATTACTCTCGAACGTCGTACAGGAGTATAACCAAATAGCCGAATTTGCGGAAGTTCTCTCCGAGGAGCAACTTGACCGGAAAACTCATATTCCCATGCTCAAGGAGTCACCGTTAGGAGAACATCCGACGCTGGAACAAATGGTCAGTGCCCTGGGCGATTTTCATTTTAAATCCCACATCGACCACCTGCGTGAGCTTCTGAAAAAAGTATAAGGGTGACGGCAATGTGACCATTATTATTGACTTTTGTTCTATGAAGTAAAATGCGCATCGTCCCTTACCTGTCGGGAGAAACCGAGAGCTTACGCAGCCTCCCTCCCCGTAGCGCGAAAAACTGAAGGCTTACGTATCCTTCCACCCCTGGTCGGAGGAACTGAGAAAGGGGGATATTTAAAAGGAGAACTATCATGCAAATTGGATTCATTGGCTACGGAAACATGGCCGCGGCCTTGGCGTCACGCTGGGTGGAGCACCACAGGATTGTCATTGGCGGCCGCAACGAAGATAAAGCCAAGACGCTCGCGAACAAGCTTGGCCAAGATACGCGATGGGGCAGCGGCGCCGATGCCGTGCGCGATTCCGATGTCGTCGTCCTGGCAACCCACCACGGGGCCGTCTTCGAGGCGATGGATGCGGCCGGCGGGCCGACTGTGTTTGCCGGCAAGACGCTGATAGATATCAACAATCCGGTCCCCGGAGCCTTCGAGGGTGAGTTCTTGAATCATAGCTACGAGGGGCTGTCGCTGGCGGAGAAAATTGCCGCCTATGTGCCGGAGGCCTACGTGGTCAAGGCCTTCAATATGTGCCAGGCGAGCGTGTGGACCATGCAGCCGCCCGTCTACGATGGCCGGAAGCTTGTCGTTTTGTACTGCGGCAGTGACCAAGCCGCCAAAGCAACGGTAACCGCGCTCATCGATCTGATCGGTTGTGATCACGCGGATATCGGCGAACTCAAATACGCGCGCCTGCTCGAGGCCGCCGCGGCGATTGTTATCAAACTGCTCTTCTCGGGGCGTGATCCCCACACGGTACTCAACTTGATCCAGCCGGAGGCAAAGCCAATTTCTTAGCGTACGTTATCATCAAAGCGGTTGGGCAAACAAGTTTTCCGCTGCGCCATCCGCCGCCTGTCAACAAATACGACCACCAACGGCTTGTATGTTTACCAGCAGTCTGTTTCGAAGGGAGCACTCAAATGACACGCAACCCCGTCAACTGGTTTGAGATTTATGTACAAGATATCGATCGTGCGAAGAAGTTTTACGAATCCGTCTTCCAGGTCAAGTTGGAGAAACTAAACAGTCCCGATCCGGATATGTGGAGCTTTCCGATGGTCATGGACGGTGCGGGCGCCGCGGGTGCCATCGTAAAAATGGAAGGCGTTTCTTCCGGTGGCAACAGCACGATGATTTACTTCAGTTGCACCAATTGCGCCGTTGAACAGGCTCGCGCGGTTGAATTCGGCGGGAGCGTTCAACAGGAGAAAATGTCAATCGGCGAGTACGGTTACATTTCCCTGATCTACGACACCGAAGGCAACATGATCGGCCTGCATTCCATGGAATAAGTAGATACGGCCATGATTGAACAACGACCTTTGGGAAAGAACGGGCCAACCGTAGGTTGTCTCGGGTACGGCGCCATGGTCCTTGAAGGATACTATGGCGCAACCGACGACGACCAGGCCATCGAGACTATCCGCAAAGCGCTCGATACGGGTATGAACATGATTGACTCGGCTGACGCCTACGGAAACGGCCATAACGAATCGCTGGTCGGCCGTGCGATCAAGGGGCGAGGCGATCATGCGTTTGTCGCCACCAAGTTCGGCATCGTCTTTGACGATAAGGAAACCGGGAGAGACCTGCCGACGGGCTGGGGGTTCTCACTCAAGATTAACGGTGCACCGGCCTATGTTCATCAGGCGCTCGCGGCCAGCCTCAAGCGCTTGGAGATTGACGTGATTGACCTGTGGTACGCGCACTACGCCGATCCCGAGACGCCGATCGAAGAAACGGTGGGTGCCATGGCCGAAGCCGTTCGGGCGGGAAAGGTGCGCTACCTTGGGCTGAGCAACGTGACGGCCGAGCAGGTCCGGCGCGCCCACAAGATCCATCCGATTACGGCAGTCCAGTACGAGTACTCGCTGTGGCGCCGCGAGGCCGAGACGGCACTCCTGCCAACCTTGCGCGAGCTTGGAATCGCTCTCGTCGCCTGGTCTCCGCTTGGCAGCGGGTTTCTGACCGGGACCGTCAATAGCCTGGCCAGGAATGACTTTCGCCGGAACAATCCGCGCTTCACCGGCGAGAATCTGGCGGCGAATCGCAAGCGCTTTGATCCATTTATGCAGATCGCTGATGAGCTGAACGTCACCCCGGCGCAGTTGGCCTTGGCATGGCTCCTGCACCAGGGGAAGGACGTCTTCCCGATTCCAGGAACGCGCCGGCCGGAGAGGGTCGAGGAGAATGCGAAGACGGCGAACATTCGCCTGAACAATGAGACGTTGCAGCGAATCAATGCGCTGGCGCAGCCGGGCTTGGCCCAAGGCGCAACACTCGTATAGCCGATTGCCGTCCAATCGGCACTCAAAGGACGGCATTTCGCGGCGCCGCTGAACCGGGCGGTTGGCTCTCACAAGGAGACACGATGTGGCAACTATGCAGACAAAGATGCAGATGAAAAAAGTCAGCCCTGAAATGCTCGAGGCGGAGGAGCTGCTCTTTCCCAAGCCCGGTTCAAGGGAGGTCCATGTGAAGTTGCGTGCGACGGAAGTGGGTGCGAACGATATCACGATGCGCCGTCGCAATGCTTTTCTAATCAGCCTTTTAGTATTTTTTTTGTTTCCGATAACCGCTTTTTGTGATGGGAACCTTCACCAAGCAGCTCCTGTCGAAAATATCGAAATGGACGGAGCAGGGCCAGAAATTAAAGCTGTTACAAAAAACAGACAAAAGATTGTCAGTAATATGGATTCTGAAAAATCAAGTCGAAAAAGTTATGATCACGACGCCAAAACGCTGTACAGTGAAAATGATGTCAAAGCGTTTGTATATCAACGGTTTGCAGGTTTTGACCATCAGGTTGACATTGCCTTTTTCAAAAAACATCTGAACCCTGGAAAGATAGATATGCGCTTTCCCGATTTTCCGATACAGAACCTCAGCGATTTTGAACGGTGGTACAACAATGTGATTGCCACCATAAAATGGAATGCTCACAAAATATTAAAACTGAATGTTGCCGGAGATGAAATCAGCGGTTTTTCGGTGAGTCTTGTCGTCAACTGGAAAGCCAAGACATACGACGGCAAAAATTACGATATGAATGTTCATCAGGGTTGGCAGGTAACAACAGATAAAAACAGAAATTTCATTATAGAAAAACTAAGAGCCGAAGTGATAGATAACAATTAGTGAAGAATATGTCGTCAAAATTATTCGAATGTGGAGTCATTACGAATAGCTTGGCATAACATCTACATGTCCGGCAAACATGAACATGAAAATTAAATCCGACTGGCGTTTTCCCAAGCCCAGAGCTGGCCTATCGGGTCAGTGGGATTAGTTCGTAGGACCCAGGGCCACGCTTACCGAAAATTTAATTTCACTTCTGCCCGCCATATTAGCGGCGCTGGCGCTCACCTGTTATTCATATGTTGCGGACCTCGGCTGGAATTCGCTTCAATATGTTGTCGCAGCCTTGCTGGCATTCGATATTGTGGGCGGCGTGACCACGAATGCGACCTCCAGCGCAAAAAGGTGGTACCATCGCAGCGGACAGACGGCGCTGAACCACATGGGCTTCATCGCCTTGCATCTTTTGCATATTTTCCTTGTGGCGTGGCTGTTTCGTAAACTTGATTACCCACACAAGCAAAAAGGTGGTTCGAAATGAGATGATGAATTCCTGGTTGAACTGGGACCGACATCGGACTGCATGAAGGGCTTTTCGAGACATCGTGAGGTAAAATCTACATAAAAGGATAACCGGTATCATCAGCGCACCTGGATGCTCGGGTGTGCCGGCGACAAGGAAAGGGCATTCCTTTGCAACATATAGCGATTGGATCCTTCCCGTGGCAAGCCCCCGGGGATATTCTGGTTGAATGGAAGATGGGAACGTTGTTGGCAAAGGACCACAAATTGATATCCCCTCTTCGCCATTACCGATTCTTGCGAAATCGACAGTAGCGGACTAAAGGCATTCGTGATCTCGAACCGGCGACGCCTCGGGGGGACAAAATTAGAATAAGGGGGCCGATTCAGCAGATTTATCATTTGATGGGGAAGGGCTAATCTCATCCGACGGGCCATCTTCCGCCTGCGTCTGGTTGAGTTCGTTGGAAAGCGGCTTATAGTAGATGCCCAGCTTGATCTTTTCGCCGGCGTCATTGACTTTGAGTTTGATCTTCACCTTTTCGTCTTCCCAGCGGTAAGTGGTCTGGGCGCTGGAATCGACCGTCGTGACTTTGGCCGGACCGTATTCCGTGCTGAAATGCTTTTCCAGATAGTATACCTGACTCGAAGAACTCAGTTTGATGTAGGCCGCAAAGAGCTGATCACGGTAAAACCCATAAATCACCGCCGACACCGGTTGACTGACGGCATGGTAGACCATCTTGCGATCGATGTAGTAGCTGACGTCACCCGCCTCGCGCACCTTTTCCAGGCGCGGATAGCTGCCGGGATGCTCCCCCCACGCCATGCCGTGGATGCCGGATTGAAGGACTGCGGCATGCGCCGGAGGAATAGGAAAGGTCAACATCCAAAAAAAGGCCAGTAAAGCCATCGTACGTCGGCAAGACATTTGCATTGAAATCTCCTTGCGAAGGGGGTTTACAATTTTTAGAGGAATTTTGATCATGCTTGAAGGATTGTTTTTCGCATTGACGTTTGCCGCGGTCCTCGGCTGTGGGCTGATTGCCGGCTTGTTTTTCGCTTTTTCAACATTTGTGATGAAGGCCCTTGCTCATCTTCCCCCGGCCGGAGGCATTGCCGCAATGCAATCCATCAATATCGCGGTGCTCAATCCATGGTTTTTCGCGGCGTTTTTCGGCACGTCCGCGGTCTGCTTCGTTCTCCTGCTCTATTCGCTTTTCAACTGGAGCGAACCCGGCGCGATCTATCTGCTCACCGGCGGCCTGCTCTACCTGTTGGGCACCATTCTGGTAACGGTCGTATTCAACGTACCGTTGAACGATGCTCTGGCGGCAGTTGAACCCGGCAGCGTCGCCGGAGCCGATCTGTGGACACGGTACCTTTCCGTTTGGACGTCCTGGAATCACGTCAGAACCGCCGGGGCGCTCGGAGCGGCAGCGGCATTCATCATGGCGCTGCGTTAGCGTTGTGAGGATCACCGTTTTCCTGCTGGCTGGTAGCGCAGAATGACACAGCCCGATGTCAACGGCCTGGCCTCCAGAAGCTTCAGCTTCATTCTATCCGGCTGGGCCTTGAACAGGGGGTTGCCACCGCCCAGAATGACGGGGTTGATGCCGAGGCGGTATTCATCGATCAGGTTGCGCCGCATGAGCGTCGCGGAAAGCTCGGCGCTGCCGAAGATGAACAGGTTCTTGCCGGGTTGGTTCTTCAGTTTGGCGACTTCCTCTGCGGCATTCCTTTTCACCAGCCGGGTATTGCGCCATTCGGCTTTTTCCAGCGTTCTTGAAAACACGACTTTAGGCACGCCGTTCATGAAATCGGCAATTTCGCCCGTCGCCGGAGACCAGTAAGCGGCCATTCCCTCGTAAGTCACGCGGCCAAAAAGGAGCATGTCGGCCGATTCCGACTGCTCTAGTGAAAACTGCTCCAGCTCGTCACCCCAGACATCTTCGTGCCAGTCTATTTCCCAGCTCTTTCGACCTTCGAAAAAGCCGTCCAGTGTGACCATGTTCCACATGATGAGTCTGCGCATGTCCTACCACTCCTCAATTTTCATGTCGGGTTTTCCGGAAGATGGTTGGAATCCATTCATGTTCAAATATGCCGCACGCTGCCCCAAACGCCGCTGGCGGCCGTGTCGCACACATAATCGCTGAAATCGCGAGGCTCCCGACCCAGAGCGAGCTTTACACCATCGGTCAGGCTGGCGTTGCGGCCGTCCAGGACCGTCGTGAAGAGGTACATCACCAGCGATATGAAGTCGGCCGGCACATCCTGCTGTTGGAGCATCGATTTGAATTGATCCGGCGAAACCTGCACATATCGAATCGATCGACCGCTGGCTTCGGCGATTTCAGCAATGGCTTCGGCAAAAGTCAGCAGCCGTGGACCCGTCACTTCGTAGAGTCGGCCGCTATGCCCGTCTTCAGTCAGCGCCGCGACGGCGATGTCCGCGAGGTCTTCGGCATCGACAAACGGTTCCTTCACATCACCGACCGGCAGCGCGACCTCGCCGCCGAGCACCGCATCCAGCAGGAAGTTCTCGCTGAAGTTCTGGCAGAACCAGCTCGAACGCAGGATCGTCCAGTCGGCCCCGGAAGCTTGCAGCACCTGCTCGCTGCGCCGCGCTTCATCCTCGCCCCGGCCCGACAAAAGCACCAGCCGTTTGACGCCGTTTGTCAAGGCCAGATCCGTGAAGTTCCGGATCGCATCCACCGCGCCCGGCACCGCCAGATCGGGGTAAAAGGTAATATAAGCCGCACTCATGCCTAGCAATGCAGGCGCCCAGGTGGCCCGGTCTTCCCAGTCGAACGGCGGCGTGCCGGAGCGAGAGCCGGTGCGCACCGGCAGCCCCCGCATCTTAAGTCGTTCCGCCACCCGGCGGCCGGTCTTGCCCGTGCCGCCCAGAACCAGCGTCGACCTTTTCACTATCTCATTATTTTTAATGGCACTCATGACTTCCTCCTGATTATATCCAACATTCTATTTATTTGTCGAACGAGGGATTCCGAAATCGACGGGTGAATCGAATTTTCCGGACACAAAACCGTTTGACGTAAGCCTGCTGCACGTATATTGTACGTGCAGCATACCAGGAGGTGTTCGTGATGCAAAAAAAACTAACTTTGACCATTGACGAGGAGGTCTATAACGGCTTACGGACGGTCATCGGACCCCGAAAAATCAGCCGTTTTATCGAAGAATTGGTCCGCCCGCATGTTGTTAGAAAAGATATCTACGCCGCATATAAGGAAATGGCTGCCGATCGAGTCAGGGAATCCGAAGCTTTCGAGTGGGCGGAAGGCACATGTGGAGATGCAAGTGATGAAGAGAGGTGACGTGTGGTGGATCGATTTCCTCCACTGAAATGGGGGTATCGGCAAAGCCATCATGATCCAACTGGACCTATAAGGCGGAACATCGCCTCCTATATTCTGTTCTTCTGTTCTCACGAGGTGACCCTGCTTACCACAATCGTGACATCGTCGGGAAGCGGCCGGCCTTCGCTGAAGTCTTGCAAATCGCATTTTATCCGGCTCACCAGCTCGCCGGCGGTGTTCGAGTCGACCCCGCGGATCAATTCGGCCAGAGCTTCGCGGCCGAAGCGCTGATGGCGTCCGTTTTCCGCCTCGGTAACCCCGTCGGTGTATAGAACAAGCGTATCTCCGGAATCCAATTCGATGGTCTTCTCACCGAAATCGGCCTCTTCCACCAATCCGACGGCCGCTCCGGTCGGCATCAGCAAATCCAGGTCGTCTTCCTTCCGGTTACCGTTTCGAAACAGCAGTTGCGGCGGATGACCGGCGTTGCAGAAGGTCAGAGTCCCGTTCGCAGGATCGAATGCTCCGATAAAGAACGAGGCGAAAGTCTTATACCGGATGTTATGGATCAGCAGCTTATGGATCTGTCGAACCACTTCGGCCGGCGAGTTGCTCGTTGGTGTTATGGTCCGCAAAAACGCTTGCAAACTTGCCACCAGCATGCTCGCCGACACCCCGTGACCCGCCACGTCCGCAATCATCAAACCTTGGTGGCCATTTCCGAACCGGACGAAATCGAAATAATCTCCACCGACAATTTGACTCGGCCGGCTATAGGCAGCAACCTCTAAATTGGGAATCCGCGGCAGCTCTTGCGGCAGCAACATCTTTTGGATATCCCGTGCCAGGTTGAGTTCGTTTTCAAGTTGCCGGCGCTCCTGCGCCGAAAAATGTTCAATACAGACGCGAGCGGTATAATCGACCTCCAAAAGCACTGGTTCGACCTCGTCCCGGCATATCGTGCATTTGCCGAGCGTTCTCGCGTCGGCCTGTGAAATGGCGCGATCGATCACTTCGAGCCGATCTCGGACCGCCGCCTCGGGCGACGGTCCGAGATGAATCGCCTTATTGTCCGCGGGTGTGGTGTTGAGGAAGGCGGACAGGGAGTCGCGAGTTTCCTGCAAACCATGACGGATTCGTTTCAGTAGCTGCATTTCCATATTCGACTCTTCAGGGCTTTTCTTGTCATCTTGTACGCGTGCGACTGTAAGTTATCTCCATCATCTTTACTTCCTTGCCGCTTGCATCGGTGGTGTACATCTCGAACAGATGGGTATCGTCATCCACGATGCGGGTGATTGAGCGCCATTTCACGGGACCCTTGACCGGGTCGTCGCAGCGGCATTCCTGGGTGATGGTCTTGCCGTCCGCGTCAATGTTTCCTTCGAAGACCATGATGCCGGTGCCCATGGAGTCCATCCAGGTGGACACATACCTCTTCTTATGATTGTCGTAACCGTTGAGCCCTATGCCCTTGTAGCGCGAACCCAGGAATTCCGCAACATATTCCTGCTGCAGGAAGCGTCCCCCGAGAATCATTTTCTGCTCGCTGGTGCCTGTAAATTCCGTGGGTGGAGAACCGAGTTCCATCCAGGATTTGCCCTTGGTTTTCCAGCTTCCCGCCATTCTCGCCAGCAACTCGTGGGGTTCTTCCGGAATCGCCAGTTTATGGTACACATTCATCATCGCCTGCATGTCCATCTTGCCTTTTTGCTTGGTTTCAGTAGTCATAGCACACCTCCCTGTGAAAACTTGAATATCCTACCGACAAACCTGAATCCGAAATTGGTCATCACGCTGAACTGATCGATGAAAATGTCAAATTAGGACCACTTTCCAAGTCCTGCTCATTAGTCGAACGAAGGTCTTCAAATTCGACAGGTCTATCTTGAACCCGATATCCGGGTATTCACAGAAATCATACCGTCAATGTCGCAAGTATTATAGGCGTCAAGATACCGTTCTATAAATGACCAGTTTTTTGTCCGCATGCCCAAATTGATCGGCCATATTCAGTGAAGTCACCTCGCCATTTCTCTGATTTTGCACACAGTTCTCCAATTGCGATCGGTCATCGAGACGCCGAGCAATCTCTCGGCACTTGCAGCGAGTTTGGATCTGCCCACCCCATCGGGTGCATGCAGATAAAATCGGTTGTCGATCAGACGAAATCGTTCGTTATCACGCTTGAGGCTTTCGAGCGTTTTCAGATCTGGATCCTTGGGTGCGGAGGCAAGAAAGCCCACGTGCAAACTCTTGGGATCCTTTTCCGCTTCGGGGAACGGATTTTCCGCAAGTGCCTTTTCTATTTCCTCGCGCCCCAACAGCAGGACGTGGGGCTCGAAACCGCGACGTTTTTTGATTTCAACGCTCATCTTTTTTGAAAACCGTGCGGCATCTTTTTCCTTGCTTTCGAACAATGCGTTACCGCTTTGGATATAGGTCTTGACGTTTCGACATCCGAGGTCTTGAAGAATGGTAACAAGCTCCTTCATTGACAGGCTATTTTTCCCGCCAACATTGATGCCTCTGAAAAGCGCAACATATGTATTCATTCGATCACCGTTTTGAGCGTGACGCCAGTATCAATACATGATGCTTTCCTTTATTTCGTAATGCTGTGATCTCTCATCATACCTTGCCAGCACCTTCCTGGCTTTAGCAGGCACGTAAGATTTTTCGTAATCCTCACCAGCAAATTGCTTCACTGCCTCCAAAGAATCAAACTGCATAATTGTGATAAATTCAACCTCGCTGCTTAATTGCCGTCTTAAAAGCTGTATTCCATGATAACCTGATACATTTTTAGATGCGATTGCTGGAAAAATCTCCGTCTTGAGGAGGTATTCATATATGTCTGCATTTTCTAATGTCGTCCAGCCGTGCCATATTCTGTGTATCATTTTTCCAACTCCTGAAATCAGATTTCCTTGCAAAAGATACCGAGATCCACGCCCTCATGGACGATGAGTTCCATGAGTTGCCATCCGCGGCGGTGCAGCAGAGACTCCGCGGTATTTGTGGCGCAATAGAGGCGTTGAAAGCCCAATCGGCAGGCCTCACGCTCCAAAGCCGCGAGAAGCTGGGTGCCGATACCTCGCCCGCGTTCGGACGGTTTGACCAGACCGGCGGCGGCCC
>JBAPSB010000278.1:0-4850 GCA_049281435.1 Desulfobacterales bacterium | reverse complement strand
CGGTGGAGGCCATCAAAAACCTGGGCGGCGAGGTGACGGCCATGCACATTCTGATGGGAGAGTACGACCTGCTTTTTTGCGTCAAGCTGCCGGGCAACGAAGAGGCGATCCGGGCGTCCGTGGAACTGAACCGGCTGACCGGCATCATGTTCACGACCTGCCCGGCGATTGCCGTCGAAATCTTCGACCGTCTGATCAAGAAATAGAGCGGACCCAAAAGACGGGCATTATTCTGTCATAGAGACATGACGTTTCCCGCCTTTCCTTACGGAACGAAAAGCGCGGTCCACGCGGCGGAGGACCGGCTTGAGGATGACATCAAACCCGGTCAGGCGAAATCGACACAGTTGAAAAAAATCGCCTTGAATGATCACGCAACCCGTCTAAAACGTGTAGGCCAGGCTGATCGAACCGAAGAACTGACCGCCGTCCTGACCCTGGAACTCCTCGGTTCTGTAGACGTGCGTATAGCTCAGCTTGAACCTCTTGTAAATCGCGCTGACGCCGGCGGATATATCGGCGACAAGATAATTCTTGTCGACACTGGCGCTGTCGCGAAACGTGTTGCCGTCCAGAAAAATGTTGCGGGCCACCGCTCGGCCGTCTATTCCGACAAAAAGACTCAGGCCGAAATTCGATGAAGGATCGACCCGCGGGTCCTTCGTGCCGACCGGGGCGACGGTATTGCCGGCAGGACGGATGAGGGACGAACCGAAGTCGGCGGGCAGATTGTAACCGAAGCGTAGCTCCCCGCCCGCGTTCGCATACGTCATCACGTTGCCGACCGTGATGCCGGCATGGGGGATGACATCATAGGCCAGGCCGTGACCGGCCGACTTTCTGATGACGCGCCAGAATCTCTGCCAGGCGATCATCAGCCCCGGTTCGTCCTTCAGTTGATTGTCCCAGCCCAAGGGCTCGACATCGTTAAGCCATTTGTGAGTTATCGTCTGGGTTTGTTCGGCCAGCGAAGACGGCCCGACAACACCGATGTTCAATTCCAGCGAGTTCAAAAAATCATCGTTCTTGGTCTGCAGGGCCGCGGCGAAGTACAACCATCCCGCGTAGGGCCGATCGTTCTCCACCACCTCCGCCACGCCGATATCCTCGGGCGTGTAAACATTTTGTCCCAGCGAAAGCGCGACGGTGTGATAGAGGTCCTTGCGGTCGGCGGCCGGCATAATCGCCGTGAGCCACCGCACCCAACCCGGCGGCCCGCCGTCGGCGCCCGAATCGGCGATAGCGCTTGAAAGCCACGACAGCTTGACGGCGCTCGAATAGTACTGGTCGGTGCCGCCAAACAGGTCGTTTTCAAAATATGCAACAAAGGTCGTGTATTTTGAGGCATTTTCTGAAGCGGCGGCTTCGCCGCCGACGATCAGCGTCAAGATTAAGGCCGGCACAAGAGCGAACCCGTGCAAAACAATGTGTATCCGATTCATAAATTGTTTCCGGTCCCGATTAAATTTTGGGAGTGTCACCACCCAATCGATTCCTCAAGAATGCAGCATAGCCGCCGGATGTGTCGGCTGAAAATACCGAGTTTACCTCAATCAGACAAAATATTGCTTGTACCAGTCGCTAAACCGGACCGTATACCGCTGGACACCTTGCCACACTGCGGCCCGCAGCCCGGTGATGACCCCGGATCCGATGTCGGGCCGGCTTTCACGGGCACATCGCTGCTCTGAAGGCTGGTTGGTGGGCATATTGCGGACGCCGGCTTTGTCGGAGTCGAGAGGGCGGGTCGACACCGTCGATAGGCCATTGGATCTGGCGCCGGCGATTGCCTGAAGTATCGATACGGGTTGTTTTTTTTGTCGGTGCTATGCTATTCGATTCCTCAGGGGCGGCGCCACCGGCATCCGCGTGGTCAGGCCGGCACGGACTCAACAGGAAAAACAACGTGAAAATCGAAGATGTCATGGAAATAATGGAGGCCAATCTCCGCCAGGCCGATGAGGCTCTGAAAGATTCGGGCCTGTCGCAGGCGGCCCGCAACGAGGCGTTAGGCGCCAAAAAGGCTTATGCCCACTGCCTGGGGCTTCTCAATGCGGCCCTTCAGAAAAAAGGCTGGAAATGATTTTCACAGGGCCAAGGCGGCAAACGAGGCGGCAAAATTTTTTATCGATCTCCATTGTCCTCGGGCAGTATCGTCAGCTCGATGGCCCAGTCGACCGCCTGTTGAAATAACCCCCTGACGCCGGCCTCGTTAAGGTTGAGCTGCTGAATCATCCGGATGGCCTCGGGCCAGCGGGCTTCCTCGCACATCCGGGCCAGCTGGAGCAGGGGGGCATACTCGCTGTTGGGGTCACCGCACAGGGCCGATTGAAGCTTGGGGTCCAGGGGCAGATGGGTGACGATATCCGCCATGGGGACGCCGAGCATGACATCCAGCAGAGAAAAAATTCCGAGCAGGTTGAGGCTGTCCGGATCAAATCCCCAGAAGTCGTGACTGGCGGCGATCAGCTCGAGAAACTTGCCGCGTTGAACCGCCAGCAGCATCAGGTCCGAGGCATCCTTGTTGCGGTTCACCTCCATGAGCAGCGACACGCGCAACCAGTTTTTCATTTTGTTCCATCCCAGCAGCGCGGCGGCCTGACGGATGGATTTTATTTTTTGGGGAAACCCGAAAGCCGCTGAATTCAGGTAGGCCAACAGGCGGAAACTGACGGTCACATCGGTTTGAATTGTTTCAGCCAGCACGTCGAGATCGGGTTCATGGATTTCCAGCAACCGCAATAATTTGAAGCGCGAGACCTCATTGGACGACAGCTTGCGCATCTTGATGACATCCGGTGTCTTGAAAAAAGACCCTGAAAACAGGGAAAATCCCAACTGCCGGCAGGTTTCGAACCGGTCCGGATCCGCCACGCCGGTGGCCATTGTCGGCGCCTGTAAGGCGCGGGTGTTTTCCAGAATCCCGACCAGCTCGTCCTTGCGCTTGCCTGTGACAGCCACGGCGATAATATCCGCCAATTTGTGGAGCGGTTCGTTGGCGGGGACTGCAGAAAATTGATCGATGGCGATCAGGAAACCGTCGGTTTTCATCCGTTTCAGCGATAAGACAACCTCCGGGTTCGACCCCACGGCCGCATCGACCTTGACCACGGCCGAAGCCGGCGGCAGGACGTAGGGCAAATCGTCGAGCAGGCCCTTGGCGTTGAAGTCCAGGATGATCTTCTTGCCGCGGTCCAGCATGTTCTGCACCCCCATGTAGGCGCTCTGGGCCAGGCTGCTCGCGGCACTTTCCCTGCCGGCCGGATCACCGGCGGCGCCAACACCGCCCACGCAAAACAACTCATAACCCCACAGCCGTCGGTTGTCGTCGAACACCGGCAGGCGCGCCAGGGAGATGGTCGCGGCGGCGGGCGCCGATGATCGGCCATCGGTTGTCATCGTCTCACCTCCTTTGGTTGCCGCATCCTTTTTGGGGGAATCCATGATGGCCTGTGCCTCATAAAACCGGTTGGACTTTCCAGATGTCGGCGGCGTATTCGAGTACGGACCGGTCGCTTGAGAATTTTCCCATCCGGGCGGTGTTCAGGATCGAGCGTTTTGTCCATTCCTCCGGATCGAGGTAGAGACGATTGACCGCTTCCTGGGCCTCGATATAGGGCCGGTAATCCGCCAGGACCAGGTAGTGGTCCGAATAGGCGCCCTGGTGGAGCAAGCTGTTAAAAACCGGTAAAAACAGTCCCGGTTCATTCGGACAAAACCGGTCCGAGGCGAGCAGGTCGAGAGTATGCTTCAGCTCCGGATCGCTTTGGTAGAAGTGAGCCGGATCGTATCCCGCCGCTTTGGCGGCGTTGACCTGCTCGGACGTCAGGCCGAAAATGAACATATTTTCGGCGCCGACTTCTTCCATTATTTCTATGGTGGCGCCATCCAGTGTGCCGATGGTCAAGGCGCCGTTGAGGGCCATCTTCATGTTGCCGGTGCCGGAGGCCTCCATGCCCGCGGTCGATATCTGTTCGGAGAGGTCGGCGGCCGGAATTATCTTCTCGGCCTGCGAGACGCAATAATTGGGGAGGAATGCCACCCTCAGAAGTCCGCGAACCTCGGCATCGTTGTTGACTACCTCGGCCACGGCGTTGATCAGTTTGATGATCCGCTTGGCCTGGTGATACGCGGGTGCCGCCTTGCCGGCGAAAAGAACCGTGCGCGGTGCCGGCGCCGCCGCGGGGTTCGTCTTGATGCGGTTGTACAGCGTGATGACGTGGAGAACATTGAGCAGCTGCCGCTTGTATTCGTGGATGCGCTTCACCTGGACATCGAACAGGGTATCCGGGTCCACGCCGAGCTTTATCTTGCGCAGCATATAGCGCGCGAGCCGCTGCTTGTTTTCCCGCTTCGCCTGCCGCCAGGCCGACCGGAAGCCCGGATCCGCGGCGTGCGCAGCCAGTTCCGTCAACCGGTCGAGTTCACAAATCCATTTGGGCCCGACGACAGAGGTGATCAGCTGCGACAGCGACGGATTGGCTTGTTTGAGCCACCGGCGGGGCGTAATGCCGTTGGTGACGTTTTTAAAGCGCTCGGGGAAAACCCGGTAGAAATCCCGGAACAAACCGGTTTTCAAGATGTCGGAATGCAGCCGGGCGACCCCATTGATGCAATGGCTTCCGATGATGGCCAGGTGGGCCATGCGCACCCGCGGCTGCCCGCCGTCCTGAAAAATGGACAGGCGCGCCGGCAGCTCTGTTTCCTCCGGGAAGCGGTTTCTGACCGTTTCCAGAAACCGGTGATTGATTTCGAAAATAATCTCGAGGTGCCGCGGCAGCAGTTTCCCCAACAGCTCGACCGGCCAACTCTCCAGCGCCTCGGGCATGACCGTGTGGTTAGTGTAGGCA
>JBAPSB010000277.1:0-3547 GCA_049281435.1 Desulfobacterales bacterium | reverse complement strand
GCTGCACCTTATTCTGAAAGCTGGCGGCAAACGAGGGGTTCCGCAAGGAGGGGTGATTTCGCCCTTGCTCAGTAATATCTATCTCAACGAGGTGGATAAAATGCTGGAGCGTGCTAAAGAGGTCACCCAATATGGCCGGTTTACATACATTGAGTATGCCCGGTTTGCGGATGACCTGGTGATCCTGGTCGATGGCTTCAGAAAATGGGAGTGGCTTCTAAAAGCCGCCTATAGACGGTTGGTTGAGGAGTTTGATAAGTTGGATGTTCAGTTGAATCAGGAAAAGACTCGAATAGTGGATCTGAGTCGGGATGAGACCTTCAGCTTTCTGGGATTTGACTTTCGGCGTGTTAAAACTCGCCGCGGAGTATGGGGAGTGAGGGCCACACCTCGGATGAAGGCGCGGACTGCCTTGTTGCGAGAGCTTAAGGACGTGTTCCGTCGTTATCAGTCTCAACCTGTAGATCGGGTGATATATCTAATCAACCCGATTCTAAGAGGCTGGGTCAATTATTTTCGGGTCGGCAACTCCAGTGAGTGCTTTGGCTATATCAAAGACTGGGTGGAGAAAAAGATCAGACGACATCTGATGTATGCCAGAAAACGTCGTGGCTTCGGCTGGAACAGGTGGAGTAAGGATTTGGTAACGTTCAAAAGTGTTGGCACGGACCAGTTTCAGCGTGAACGAGCCGGATGCTGAAGTTGCCTTCGATGCCGAGTTTCTGTTTCCAATATTGTTGCCATTTCTCTTTTGAATATTTTTTTAAAACGATCATTTTCGATAATTTCGTTACTGCGGCATCTGACCAGCCATAGGCGATGCGCTTAACACGGCGGCCGATTTCGCGAAAAATCCGTTCCAAAAGCGAGGTCGTTTTAGGGGCGATGACGCCGGTTTTAAGCCATAATTCAACGTTGGTAAAGATGCGCCGGGAAAGGTTCTCCAGATAGGCGGCACCCTTGTAGTAGCCATTGTCTGTGAAAAAGTTAATCAACTCGAGAATCTCAAGCTTGCTGGATCTATATCTTTCTTCGACGCCCTGTTTGTCTTGGTCTTTTAAAAGTTCATAATCGCCTTGCGGCAGCTCGATTCCGATCAGATGCTTTAGCTTGTCCGTATACGGCTGACTGTCCTTTTTCTTGACCCCATCCTCCCACAGCGAGTGGTATAACCCGCGGGGGCCGTGCCAGGCGCAACGCTGTGCTTCGGCGATATCGGACAGGAAATTATCCAGGCCCGGCTCTCCGTCGTAAACAAAGGGAATGCCGGCGGCTTTGGTCTTTTTAAATCGATCTTTGACGATGGACTCGATCTCGTTCCAGGCGGTATTGGCAAAAGTGCCCAGCGGCTCCACCTCACCGCTTGTGGTAATGCCAATGACCGCGCGCAGCTCGCCCTTTTCACCCTTTTGGCGTTTGTAACCGGTGCCGTCCGCCATAACGGCCGATAAATCCTCAAGGTCTATGGAGGGCTCTTCGAGCAGATCGACATCGCTGCCAACCACGATATTGTGAATGCCGCCAAGGGAAATATCAATAGATCGACCTTCGATCAGACGCCGATAGTTGGTGTCGATAACCGCTTCGATAACCTCATGTTCAAAGTTGCTCTCTTTACGGCTATAGGGCATCAGCTTCAGTGCATCGAGCAGCGGTGAATACCGCGCCCCGCACGTACGGCATTCAGCCATCCGGATGGGCAGCTTAAGTTTGCCGAAAACAGTGGATATGATTCGCGGCCACTGACGATAGCCGCGTTTGCGGATGCGGCGGCCGTGGCAGAAACGGCCCTTGGGATCATTTTTACGAACGTGGCGCCCGAGGCCCTTGCGCATTTTGCTCGGTGGAATAACCCCGCCGTGGTGGCTGAGGCGCTCTGCAATCAGATCGTCGTAGCCGATCAGAATCTCCTTTAAGATACGCAGCATCAATTGGTTTTTTAGCTGCTCCAAACGGTATACGATCTCGTTTAAATTGGCTTTTCCTGTTGCAAGATCAAAGTAAAGTGTAATATGAATTTGTCGTTCCATCACGGTCTCTCTTCGGCAGGTTCGTATTTGGCGATATAAACCTTATGAAGGAGACCGTGAATTTTTTGCAACCCCAAAATGCAACCGGTCTTATCGGCAATTTATTTGGTCAAGCTATGATCATACCTGTTGGCTATGATTAAATTTTGAAAACCAGGCACTCGACTGGTCCGTGCCAACACTTTTGAACGTTACCAATAAATTATATATTACACAACTGACACCATTCAATTTAAGGGATAGAAACAAATTGATGTAAAAACTTTATATTTTATAACATGTAGAATTAATACGATATAATGCACAAAAGGTTGACAGAAATTGAGGACGAGGACTTAAAAAAAAGGACTAAAAAGTTTATACGGAACACCGCCATAGTTTGTTATTATTCGTATTTTTATTATCTTACAATAAATGTAAACTGGACATTGCAATTTTTAATGTACAAGGCCCCTTGTATGATAGGGAGTCAACATATAAGGGAATCCACTGGCCATTTTACCCGCATTATGGCCAGTTTGTGGTACTTATGACCTATTAATTCCCATTTTATGGTCAATAATTATAACGTTTTGGACTATAAGGCCATACAACAACCAATATTTAACCTTGAATTGTTATTATTGGCCTTGAAAAGGTCAGATCAGCCAATTGGAAAACTTATCGTGGAGAATTTTATAGCACTTTAATATGGCTGATCGGCGTATATTCGGAAATAAATAATAATTTCAAAAACGCTTTCTTCATTTATTGCGTATATTTTTACATTTAAATATATCTCTATAACTGTGATGTGAAGGCAAAATAGATCACTCATAAAATATGTCACAACACCAAGGTATTGCGACATAAATCGGTCGTTTTTTCAGGATATTTGTTATGGTTGCGATTATGTAATCACAAATTTTGCAGCTTCTTTGCCCACTTAAATATCTTGGGGAGCTTATGATATCCACCGATCCAACTCCTTATCTTTCGGTCAATAGATAACAAGTTCAAAAGTAATATATTCTGCATTATTACAATTAGTTAAATACAATTTATGGTATTCGTAAGAATTTTTTTCTTGTTAACTGCTTAAGTTATGGTCATAAACGCTTAAAACTTAACCTACAATACCAAGGGATATCTTTATGAAAACAGGTCAGAACTACAATCACCCTCCAAAGGGTTCCACCATAAAGGTTGAACCTATCAGATCAAAACGGGATATACAGACCATCAAAAAACTCCTGGCAGACAAGCCGTTGGATTTAGCCTTGTTCACCGTGGGCATCAATACCAATCTACGGGCAAGCGATCTGCTAAGGATCAAGGTAAAACAGGAAAAAGGCTTGAATCCCAATGATGAGATAGTCCTCAATGAGAAAAAGACCAAGAAGGAAAGACGTATCAATTTGAATAAAGCCTGTATAGAAGCGATTAACGGGCTTTTAGCATCCAAGGAATACTCTGATGAGGATTATTTGTTTATGGGGCAACGTGGAAAACTTACGGTTCCCACCGTGAATGCCAAG
>JBAPSB010000276.1:0-37416 GCA_049281435.1 Desulfobacterales bacterium | reverse complement strand
GCCACGGCCTTGGCGCGGGACTCGAGGCGGCCGCGAACGTAGAGAAAAGGGGGCGGATCGGGTATCTGAAGCAGCAAAAACGGATAGTCCGGATCGGTCATGGTAACGATCCGGACGCCTTTTTGGGCGGCAAGCGCCATGTCCCGCTCTAGTGCGGGATCGATCCGGTGGGCTTTCATCCGCCGCACCAGGGCCGGGGTGATCCCCTCGATGCCCTGCAGGTCTTGCTCAGCGGCCCGGCAGGCATTTTCCGGGCCGCCGAAGCGCTCGATCAGGCGCTTGAACAGGTGATTGCCGATACCCGGCACACTTTTAAGGCGAAACCAGGGCCGCAGCGCTTCGGTCATGACTTTTTGGGGGACCGCTGCCAGGCCAGCAGAATGGGGCTGGCCACGTAAATCGAAGAATAGGTGCCGACGATGATGCCGATCAGCAGGGCGAAGGCGAAGTCATGGATGATGCCGCCGCCGAAAAAAAAGAGCGCGGCCACCACGATCAGGGTGGTCCCCGAAGTCAATATGGTGCGGCTGAGAGTTTCGTTGACGCTGCGGTTGATGATGAAGCCAAGAGATTTTTTGTGATACTTGCGCAGATTTTCGCGGATGCGGTCGAAAACGATGATGGTGTCGTTGAGCGAATAGCCGATGATGGTCAGAAGGGCCGCGATAATGGGCAGGCTGAACTCTTTGCCGAAGATCGAAAAAATGCCCACGGTTATGGTGACGTCGTGAATCAGGGCCACGATCGCCCCCATGGCATATTTGAGCTGCAAAACCCAGAACAGGGCCAGCGCCACGACCAGGGCCGCGGCGATCAAAATCGGGACGCTGACGTGAAACAGCTGGAAGACGTATAAAGCCCCGGCCAGGGCGGCCGCCATGATGCCGCTGATCATCCATTTGAACTCGAAGCGCCCGGAGATATAAATCGTGATGAAGAGCAGCGTGTAAAACATGGCCAGAAGGGCTTTTTCGCGCAGGTCCTTTCCGACCTGCGGTCCGACCATTTCCACGCGCCGCACATCCACGTCGCTGCCGGTGGCCGATTTGAGCTTGTCTTGAAGGTGGGCCGTGAAGCCTTCCGAGGCTTCGGTGACATCCTGCGTGCGGATCAAAAATTCGTTGTCGCCTTTCTCGCCGAACCGTTGCACCGTCGGCTGCTCGATCCCGCTGTCGGACAGGCCCGTTTTGACGGCATCGATGCCCACGGGCTCGGAGAACTTGACCTGAATGACGGTCCCGCCCGCGAAATCGATGCCGTAGTCCGGTCCGCCCCGAATGACAAGGGAGGCGATGCTGATCAGGATCATAGCCAGCGACGCCATGTAGGCCACTCTGCGGACCCCGATGAAGTTGATGTTGACATCCGGTTTTATGAACTGCATTGAGGCTACCTCTCTGAAATGGAAAAAAACGAGCACGGGGCCAGCGACGGTGGCGGCTGGAAAACGGCCGCTGCTTCGTCACGGCGGCATCAGATGCTCAGGTGCTTCAGGCTCCGCCCGATCAACAGGAAATCAAAGATCTGCCGCGTCAGGATCAGCGCCGTAAACAGGCTGGCGATCACCCCCAGGCTCAGCGTCACGGCAAAGCCCTTGATCGGCCCGGTGCCGAACTGGAAGAGGACCACGGCGGCGATCAGGGTAGTGACGTTGGCATCCAGAATGGTCAGGGTGGCGCGATCGTAGCCGGCGTCCACCGCGGCCCGCAGCGTTTTGCCGAGCTGCAACTCCTCACGAATTCGCTCGAATATCAGCACGTTGGCATCCACCGCCATACCAATGGTCAGAATGATGCCGGCAATGCCTGGTAGCGTCAGGGTCGCCTGGAAAGCGGCCAGGCCGCCGCCGATCAGAAGGATGTTGAGCAGCAGGGCGATGTCGGCGATCACGCCGGCAGTCTTGTAGTAGGCGGCCATGAAGAGCACCACCAGGATGCCGCCGATGACCATCGAAATCAAGCCCTGGCGAATCGAATCGGAGCCCAGGGAAGGGCCGACGGTCCTTTCCTCCAGAATTTTAACCGGGGCGGGCAGGGCGCCGGCGCGCAGCGCGATGGCCAGATCGTTGGCCTCTTCGGCGCTGAAACGACCGGTGATGCGGGCCTGGCCGCCGGCAATTTTCTCCTGGATCACCGGGGCCGAGTAGACCCGATTGTCGAGCACGATCGCCAGGCGCTTGCGGACGTTTTCCTCGGTGATCTTCTCAAAGGCCCGCGCCCCTTTTTTGTCGAATGAAATGGACACATACGGCTCGTTGTATTGGCTTTCGATTTGAACCCGGGCATCGGTCAACTCGGCCCCGGTCAACAGGACCCTTTTTTTCAGCAGAAAGGGGACCTGGCTTGCCTTTTGCCCGGTCTTGGGATCCAGTTCGTACTGGTAAAGGATTTCATCGTCGCGCGGGATGCTGCCTTTGAGGGCGGCATTGACGTCATTGTCTTCGTCCACCAGCTTGAATTCCAGCAGGGCGGTTTTTCCGATCAGATCCTTGGCCCGTTCGGTTTCCTTGACGCCCGGCAACTGGACCAGGAGGCGGTTTTCGCCCTGGCGCCGGATGTCCGGTTCGCTGACACCGAACTGATCGATGCGGTTGCGGATGGTTTCCAGGGCCTGACGGACGGCGAGGTCCTTGATGTGATCGATTTCGGACTGCGGCAGCCGCAGGGTTATCAGGGTGGCGTCGCCTTCGCTTTTGCGGGTCGTTTCCAGGCCGCGAAACTCCTTGTTTAAAAGGGCGTCGAATTTGTCGAGGTTTTCCCGGTCCGGCAGCTTGACCTCGATTTTGGTGTTGCCCGGAATACTCAGGCCGACCTGGCGGATGCGCTCGGCTTTCATGAAATCCCGCAGTTCCTGACCGATCCGTTCAATGTTGTTTTCAACGGCCTTTTGCGTATCGACCTCGAGCGCCAGATGCATCCCGCCTTGAAGGTCCAGACCGAGGTTTATCTTCTTGTGCGGCCACATGCCGGGCGCCACCGAGGGCAGGAGGTAGACGACCGCCATTAGTATGACGGCCAGAACGAATACCCATTTCCAGGAAAAAGTCTTCAACAATCCGTTCCTTTCTCTAGTATAGGCTTTAAGATAAAAATTTTGGCTGGGTTATCGGTCGGTGGCGTATGACCTATACAGCCGCCTCCCTCTGGCCGTGCCAAAACTTTTATCTTAAAGGTGGTGATGCCACTGACACCCGTCACCCGCCCGCTGCTCGACCGCTCCTCGATCGGCGGGAGACACTATCACGCGGCACCACCGGCCAAGAGTCGGGGTAACGCTCTTTGACCGGGTCCACGCGGGTGAACCCGGCCGGTCTGAGGCCGGCCCGACCGGCGCAGCGGGCGGCACCACCCCGCCGGGCCCACGGCACTTTTCAGCGAGGGGACCGACCATTTGAACCGGGCACCAAGGCTTCCTGAGCCGTTAAACCGGACATTGCGATGGCAGCGGAGGCGTCACTTACTGCCCGGATCCGATGTAAACAGGAAAATGCCGGCTTCAGGTTTAGATAGGAATATGGCGGTGTCAGGGTTTTTTCTCGACCGGCTCCGAAGATGTGGCCTGAACCCTGGCGCCGACATTGCCACGGGCCATCTTGACGCGGACCTTATCGGCTATCTCAACTGTCAGCGTGGCCTCATCCATGCCCGTGATGCGGCCGTAAATGCCGCCGCTGGTAATGATGCGGTCGCCCTTCTTCAGGGTGGCGATCATCTCGCGGTGTTCTTTGGTTTTTTTCTGTTGCGGGCGAATCAGTAGAAAATAGAAGATGACGAACATCAGGATCAACGGAATGAATCCGGTGAATCCTGCCGCTCCGTTTCCGGTGCCGCCGCCGCCCTGACCCATTGCAAATGCGATTCCAAACAAAATCGAACCTCCTGACTGCGTTGACACGCAAATTAACCGGTGAGCTGCCGGCCCTCATTTTCGGCAGACCCCGGGGGGGTGTTAAGCTGCGTTTACCGTGAACGCGGCTTCGTTTTGGGGTGACAGCCGGGCAACGATGCCCGGGAGTCATTTTCAATTGCCGGTGCGGTTCATCATTGCGGGGTGGCACTGCGTCGGCATGTCGCACGCGGCGCCATCTGATACCGTAACCGCTGCGGGGTGTCAACCTCTACCAGCCGGCCGATTTATTGCGGCAGACGCCGCCTAAGACCGCACCCGGCCATTTGCCCGGCTTTAAGATAAAGCTTTTGGCTGTGGTATCGGTCGTTGGCGTATCACACTACAGCCGTCGCCCTCTGTCCTTGCCAAAATCTTTATCTTAAAGCCTATAGAAAGGCAGGGCGGCGCCGGGCGCGTCTCAGTTGCACAAAATGGTGCTGTCGCCGGGCGCCATGGTGCTGTCGCCCTCGATGACGATGTTGAGGTTGCGTCGCAGCTCGAGGTCCAGGATTTCTTTTTTCTTCCGGTTCAACAGGTACTTGGCCACCTCCGGCGGCACCACGCCCTTGACGCTGGAGACCTCGCCCTTCAGCGTTTCCAGGCGCAATTTTCGTAAAAAGCTCAACCCCAGGGTTTCGGTGGAGGGGGTGACGCCCTTGCCCTGGCAGCATTTGCAGGGCTCGTAGCTGCTGAACTCAATCGAGGGGCGGATGCGCTGGCGCGACATCTGCATCAGACCGAACCCGCTGATCCGGCCGACCTTGATGCGGGCTTTGTCCAGCTTGATGAAGGTCTTCATGGCGCGTTCGATTTCGGCCCGGCGGCGCATTTCCTTCATGTCGATGAAATCGATGACGATCAGCCCGCCCATGTCCCGCAGCCTCAACTGACGGGCGATTTCTTCGGCGGCCTCCAGGTTGGTCTGAAAGGCTGTTTCCTCGATGGATTTTTTCTGGGTGGCCTTGCCCGAGTTGACGTCGATCGATACCAGGGCTTCGGTCTGTTCGATGACGATCGAACCGCCCGAGACCAGGGGCACCCGGTTGTCGAAAATCGAGGCGATCTGATTTTCGAGCTGAAATTTCGTGAACAGGGGCCGGTCGCCCTTATAAAGTTTTACGATCTTCAGGTGTTTGGGAGAGATGATCTTAATGAAATTCTTGACCTCGTGAAATACCGGCGCATCATCGATTTGTATTTCCGTGATGTCGGCCGTAAAAGAATCCCGAATGGACCGCAGCACCAGGTTGCGTTCCTTGTAGAGCAGGGCCGGAGCCTGTTCCTGGCCGACGCTGGTTTTAATGGTTTCCCACAGGCGCATCAGATAATTGAGATCCTTGCTGAGCTGGGTTTTGGTGCAATCCGCGCCGGCCGTGCGCACGATCGCCCCGAAGTTTTCGGGCAGTTTCAGGCTGTTGATGATCTCCTTGAGGCGCAGGCGTTCCTCTTCGTCTTCGATCTTGCGGGAAATGCCGCGCGAGTCGCTGCCCGGCATCAGGACCAGGTAGCGGCCCGGCAGAGAAATAAGCGTGCTCAGCATCGCCCCCTTCTGAGCGATCGGGTCCTTGGTGATCTGGACCAGGACCTCCTGGCCCCTTTTGACGATGGCGTTCAGGGTCTGCTCGCCGCTATGGCTGTCATGGAAATAATCGCGGTGGATGTCGTTCTTCTGCAGGAACCCGTGGCGCGCGGCGCCGTAGTCGACGAAAACCGCCTGAAGGCTGGGCTCGATGCGGATGATGATGCCTTTGTAAATATTGCCCTGCGTAATTTCACGCGCGGCGCTTTCGATGTGGAACTCCTCCAGCTTGCTGTCGGTCACCTTCGCTATCCGGCACTCTTCATGGTCAACGGCGTTGATAAGGATCTTGCTGTTCATTGGTGTCTCGTTTCTCTACAGTTAGCGGCTCAAAATGACGTCCGGTTCGGGCGTGGGGGCGGCGGGATGCCGATCGTTGCGGCGGCGGAAGGAAAAACAGGCCGCGACGGCATTGCCTTCCAGGCCGGGAGGCATAAAATGTCATATACCGGAAATTGATGAATTTTTTAAACTATCAGATTATGAAATCGAAGCGGACAAGTCAAACGATTTTTAGAAATAATAGCCGGGGCAATGTTGATATTCGCCCCATTATGTGGCATGAACCATTTCTGAATCCCATCCTCCGGCTCTTGGGGCTCCGCCGGGGGGTGCGCCTGGCAGGCAGGCCTGCACTTTCTTTTGCCGCGATTCCCGTTCGATCGGCAAAGCTCCGGCCGCCGTTTTCGGCGATGTGAGGAAACGAGAAAATGATGGACGAAAAATACACCCCGCAGGCCATCGAGGCCAAGTGGCAGAAATTCTGGGTGGACACCCGCCTGTTCAGGGTGAAGGAGGATCTCCAGCGCAAGAAGTACTATCTGCTGGAAATGTTTCCCTATCCTTCCGGCAAGATTCACATGGGCCATGTGCGCAACTACACCATCGGGGATGTCGTGGCCCGTTACATGCGGATGCGGGGCTACAACGTTCTGCATCCCATGGGCTGGGATGCCTTCGGCATGCCGGCTGAAAATGCCGCCATCGCCAACCAGACCCACCCGGCCCGCTGGACCTACGAGAACATCGCCACCATGCGCCGGCAATTGAAGCGCATGGGCTTCAGCTACGATTGGGAGCGGGAGATCGCCACCTGCCGGCCCGAGTACTACCGCTGGGAGCAGTGGCTGTTTTTGAAGATGTACGAGCGCGGCATGGCGTATCGCAAGGAATCCTTCGTCAACTGGTGCGATGACTGTCGGACGGTGCTGGCCAACGAACAGGTGGAGGCCGGCCTGTGCTGGCGCTGCAGCAAACCGGTGCGCCAGAAGAAGCTCTGGCAGTGGTTTTTCCGCGTCACCGATTATGCCGAAGATCTTCTGATTTACAGCGACCGGCTTCCGGGGTGGCCGGAAAAAGTGATCACGATGCAGAAAAACTGGATCGGCAAGAGCGTTGGGGCCGAAATCCGCTTCGCGATCGAAAACCCGGTCGATGCGAACGAGCCCGAGATCGCCGTCTTCACGACCCGGCCGGACACGATTTTCGGAGCGACGTTCATGGTGTTGGCGCCCGAACACCCGCTGGTGCTCAAGCTGTCGCGCAACACCGTCCAGGAGCGGCCGGTGGCCGAATTCGTGGACCGGATGGCGCTCCAGGACCGCTCCGCGCGGACTGTGGTGAGTTACGAAAAGGAGGGGGTCTTTACGGGCGCCTGGTGCGTCAACCCGATGACCGGGCTGCGGATGCCGATCTACACCGCCAATTTCGCCCTGATGGAATACGGCACCGGCGCCGTGATGTCCGTTCCGGCCCACGATCAGCGCGACTTCGAATTCGCTAAAAAATACACCCTGGACCTGATCGTGGTGATCCAGCCCCTGAACAGCCAACTCGATGAAGCGGCCCTGTCCGAGGCCTACGTCGGCGACGGCATTCTGGTCAATTCGGGCCGCTTCGACGGGATGGGAAACAAAAGGGCCCAAAACGAAATTGCCAAATACCTCGAAGAACAGCACATCGGTAAAAAGACCGTCAGTTACCGGCTGCGGGACTGGGGCATTTCCAGGCAGCGCTACTGGGGCGCGCCGATCCCGATGATCCATTGCCCGGACTGCGGGCTCGTGCCGGTCCCGGAGAAGGACCTGCCGGTGCTTCTGCCCGAAGACGCCGACCTGCTCGAGGGCGGCCGCTCGCCGCTGCCGTCTCTGGAAAGCTTCAGCCGCATTACCTGTCCTAATTGCGGGCACGTCGGTGCCCGGCGCGAAACCGACACCATGGACACTTTCGTCGAGTCCTCCTGGTACTTCGAGCGCTATTGCAGTCCGCACGAGGACCGGGCCATGTTCGACCGCGCTGCCGTGGAGTACTGGATGCCGGTCGATCAGTACATCGGCGGGGTCGAGCACGCCATCCTGCATCTGCTCTATTCGCGCTACTACACCCGCGTGCTGCGCGACATGGGCCTGGTCGATTACAAGGAGCCCTTTACGCGGCTGTTAACGCAAGGAATGGTGTGCAAGGAGTCCTTTGCCTGCGCCGAACACGGCTTCCTTCTGCCCGAAGAGGTCGGCGGGGACGACGGGGCGCCGAGCTGCGCCCGGTGTGGAAAACCGGTCACGGTCGGGCGCGTCGAAAAGATGTCGAAGTCCAAGAAAAACGTCGTCGATCCGAATGTGCTCCTGGATAAATACGGGGCCGACACCACCCGGTTGTTTTGCCTGTTTGCGGCGCCGCCGGAAAGGGACCTGGAATGGAGCGAGCAGGGGGTCGACGGCGGATACCGCTTTCTGTCGCGGGTATGGCGATTTTTTGCCGGCTGGATCGATACGGTCAGTGCCGTGGCGCCCTTTGACGGCCGGCCCGATCTTCTCGAAGGCGCCGCCCGCGATCTGCACCGCAAGATCCACGAAACCATCTGGCGCGTGACGCGCGATGTCGAAGACCGCTTCCACTTCAACACAGCGATCAGCGCCGTCATGGAACTCTTCAATGCGATGGCGGCCTTCGAGCCGGGCGTGGCCGGTGCCCCGACCGTGGCCACCATGCGCCTGGCCATGGACACGGTCGTTTTGCTGCTCGCACCGATCGTCCCGCACTTTGCGGAAGAACTCTGGCAGTTGTTGGGCCACGAGCCCAGCGTGCTTCAGGAGCCGTGGCCGAAATTCAGCGAAAGCGCTTTGGTGAGAGAAGAACTCGAAATCGTGGTGCAGGTGAACGGAAAGCTCCGGAGCCGCTTTGACACCGGTGCCGACACCGACGAGCAAACGCTCAAGAAAAAGGCGTTGGCCGACGAGCGCATCCAAACATTTCTCGCCGGCCGGCCGATCAGAAAAGTGATCGTCGTGAAGAAAAAGCTCGTCAACATCGTCATTTGAGAGCCGGGTGCGCCAAGATGGCTATTTCCGGGAAAATTATGGGGATCGGAATTCTGGCCGTTGTCACCATCGCCGCCTGCGGGTATCGTTTTGCGGGGGGCGGTGAATTGCCGGCCGGGGTGCAACGGATCTACCTGACCATTTTTACCAACCGCACTTCCGAACTCGGGGTCGAAAGTGTGCTGGCGGCCCAGCTGACCAATCAATTTCTCTACTTCGGGCCCAAGGGTGTCCTGGTGAATGACCGGCAAGCGGCCGATGCCGACCTTTCCGGGGTGATTTCAACCGTGCAGATTTACACCGCCACGCTGCGGACCCAACAGAGCAGTGCCGAGCGGCGGGTGGTCATCACGGTGGCCGCCCGCCTCACGGCCACCGACGGCAAGGTCATCTGGCGCGCCGATGCGCTGTCGGCCAGTCAGCCCTACCGGGTCGAGGCCGATAAAAGTGCGACGGAAGCCAACCGGCGCGCGGCGATCGCCATCGCCGCCGGCATTCTGGCGGAAACGATTTACAACCGTATGACATCGAACTTTTAAAGCGGCGTCCACCAGACGACGATCCCCGGCCGGTATCGACCCGCAATTGCCGGCTCCTTGCCGTCCATCACCGGTCGAGCCGATGTCCCCGGGCCGCTGACACCCGCAGCCGCCGCGGGTGGTTGCCGGGGCAACGGCCGACATGACGGCCGCCGGAAAACCGATGGCTGAAACGGCCGCGTCTCAACCCTGGACGGCGTTGACTTGCTTGGTCAGGCGGGAAATCTTTCTGGCGGCGGTGTTGGGGTGGATGACACCTTTCTTGGCGGCTTTGTCGATCGCCGATTTGGCGGTGTTCAATTCGGCCGCGGCATCCGCGCCGCCCTGGCCGGCGACGGCCTGTCGCACGTCTTTCACGACGTTTTTCACCCGGGTCCTGGTCGCTTTGTTGCGCAGGCGCCGAATGTCGTTCTGGCGGGCCCGTTTCAGGGCTGACTTATGATTGGCCAATGATACAGCTCCTTTTTCCCAGCGGTTTGAGGTATAAAATGAATCAAATCAATAACCTTGTTCTATTATTAAATATTTCTGTCGATGTCAAGAATTTTTAAAGCGCCACGATGCGCGGCTGTCGGTTTCCGCTGACCCGATTGACGAGGGGCGGGGTTTTGTATTATGGTTTCCGCCACCGTCCCGAAGAGACTCAACCGCTTTATCCCGGGGCGGCTAACAAACCTGGCCCGCCATGACGATGAAACAAAAGGTATTGTTGACAGCCGCGCTTGTGATGATTTTTTCGACGCTGCTCTTGATTGTTTTCGGCGAAAACGGTTTGATGGATCGCAAACGTCTGCAGACCCTTCAAAGGGGGGTGGCGGCGGAAAATGCCGCTATTGCCAAGGAAAACGCACGGCTTTACCGGCAGATCGAGCGCCTGAAAAACGATCCCGCCTACCTCGAAACCATTGCCCGGCGGGAACTGGGAATGATCGGCAGTAAAGAAGTGATCGTCAAGTCCGCAAAACCGAAAACCGCGCCGGACGGTGCCGCCGCCGAAAAAGGAGGCCGCGAACCGGTCCGGTGAGCGTTGAACCGAAAAGCGCAGGAAAGGCGGGTTTTATGCAAGCCAGCGTCCCTCCGATTCGAACGGCGACCATGGCCAAAATCTATGCCGGCCAGGGCCATTACGACATGGCGGCCGAGGTTTACCGCCATCTTCTGCGGGAAGATCCCGACCGTCGGGACTGGGCCGACGCCTTGGGGATGATCGAGACGAAGCTGGCCGCCCAGGCCCGCAGCCGCGTCCGTGACCGTCTGGCGGAATTCATCACAGTGATGCTGAGTTGCCGGCGCTTGATGGATCTGCACCAAATGCGGCGCCCGGTTGCCCAAAGACAGGAGGTCGGAAATGAACGATAAAAAAGTTGCCGAAGTCATCGATATTGCCATTCGGCGTGAAGAGGAAGCTTACCGGTTTTACATGGATATCTGCGGCAAGGTTCAGGATCGATCGGCTAAGGACACCCTGGAGTTCATTGCCAAAGAAGAACAGAAGCACCGCGATTTTCTGGTCGGCTACCGCGATGGCGGATACGGGGTGCAGGCCTTGCGTATGAACGATCCGATCGAATATAAAATTGCCGAGTATCTCGAGGAGCCGCCGGTCGGTGAAGACATGCGCAGTCAGGACATCTATCTCGTCGCCGCGCACCGCGAAAAACGGTCGCATGATTTCTACACGGAACTGGCGCGTCTGCACTCGCAGGGCGATTTGCACACCATGCTGCTGAAGATCGCCAGTGAAGAGCTGAAGCACAAGGAAAAGATGGAGTATTTGTATGCCAACGCGGCATTTCCCCAGACCGATGGCGGATAAGGGGCCTTGCGGACAGGCTTGCCTGCCGACCATGCCGGTGGCCTGCGTAAAATTCACCGCCCGCTTCGCTTAAGACGCTGAGTCCGCAAAGAAGAAGATTGTTTTTTCTAAAAAAAAAATAAGTTCTCTACGCCCCCCGCGCCTCCGCGGTGAATTTGATTCTTCGAGGGCGTGAGTAAAAATCACCGCCCGCTTCGCTTGAGACGCAAGGGGCGCAAAGAAGAGGATCTTTTTTTCTAAAAAGAAAAACAAGTTCTTTGCGTCCTTGGCGCCTCCGCGGTGAATCGGCGTGCGCCGACCGCATTACGGGGACGTCTTTGCGGCGCCGGTGGATGAATTCGGTGTCTGCGGTGCCAGGGTCTTGGTCGAATAGAACACCGCCTTGACCCGTTTCTGTTCGCTGCCTGCCACCGTGATGTCACCGGTCCGGCGATACCAGGTGATCTTCGATCCCGTCAGGGTGTTTTTCCCGTCGGTGATCAAAGAATTCTCGCCGATCAATTCGATCACATCCTCCTTCAACCGGTACAGTGCGCGCTGGGTTTCGGCCCGACGGTTATCGGAGGCGATCTTGACCTGTCCGATCGCCTCTATCTTTTCGATCGAATCCGCCTCGGACAAGCCTTTGGTTCCTGCTGTCGGTGACCGTTGATAGAAAATTTTGAGCGTGTCGGAGCGCAGGGAAAAATTCCCCTGGACGGCTTCCACGTTCCCGCTGAATTCGGCATAGTCTTTATCGCCGTGGTTGACCAGTTTATCGGCCGTGATTTCAACCGCTGCGGGCGGAGCGTTTTTCTCAGGCGTTCCAGCGGGTTCGGCGGCCGAACCCCCAACGGCGCCGGTCGTCAGCCAGAAGGCCGTCAAGAAGATCCGCAACCAGGTTTTTGTCGGTAGTTTTCGCATGCGGCACCCCTTGGTTTAAAATGAGTGGCTCGAATCTAAGGTCCGGCCAGCTACCCGCATCCGGAATCGAGCAATACGTCAGCAGCGGGTCAGGCGGGCTTTCAGGTCAGCCACGATCGCTTTTGTTTCTTCGGCGTGCATTCCGTAAAGGTTCTTGCAGAAGCGCTCGAGTGCCGGCTTGACGGTGCCGGCCTCCGGCAGTTCGGGATATTTTTCCAGCGACAGGCTGTCCAGTTCGATCGCGCTGTAGCACAGCTTTTCGTCCAGCGATCCGACGTCGGCGATACCGCCGCCGGTGATCTTTTCTTTCTGGGTCATCTGCGGGTTGAGTCGTTTGGCGAACTGCAGCGTGCAGCTCGGAGAAATCGAGACGTTGATACGGTTGATCTCGGAATTGACGAGCCGGTGCATTTCGAGCACCAGATCGTAATAGACGTCGGCCGGTTTCGGCTCGGCGGCCGGCTCGGGGCTGCTGCGGCCGTGGAGATAGGCGGTGCAGGATTTTTGCAGGGCCGCGTAGGCGTTGGCGACCAGTTTCACGAAGCGGGCGCGGGCTCCGATCGCAAACGGCATGTACGCCAGCGCAGCGGGTGTCGACCGTGTTCCGGCGGCAGTAAAAAAAGCATCCGCCACGCCGAGCATTTTATAGAAGGCCGGCGCCTGGCGACCTTTCAGCAGCAGGTGGTTGAGAAACGCCGCCGCGCTGCGGACGCTCGTCTCCTTGAGCTGCAGATCTTTCACGTAAGAATGAAACAGGTCGATTTTATCGTCCAGTTGCCGCCTTTTTTCAAAGAAGCTCCCGGCGACATCGGTCAGAATTTCCTCGACCAACGGATCGCTGAAATCGTCACTGATGGCCATTTCATCCCTCCTCGGCTGCGGGTTTCGACCCATGACCATACCAGCCCGCGCGGCTCAAGACAAATGGATTGTGCGGTGACGGCCGCCGCGGAGTGTTTTGAGTGCGGGAACCCGAACCCTGTTTTTGGTGAGCAAATGACAGACAGGCTCGCGGAATTCTTGAACCGGCCCCTGGTCGTCGGCAACCGGACGATATCCGGCAGGCTGGTGCTGGCGCCCATGAGCCACCTGGGCAACATCGCCATGCGTGAACTGCTGGCCTCCTTCGGCGGGTATGGATTGCTTTTTTCCGAAATGTGCGCTGCCGCAAGGATACCCAATGAAAACCGAAAAGACTCGGACATGTTCAGGTGGCGGGAGCAGGAATTGCCGCACCTGGTGTGCCAGATCGTCGGTTCCGAGCCGGTCGTCATGGCCGCGGCGGCCCGCACCGTCCAGGCGGCCGGGTTTTTTGGGATCGATATCAACTTCGGCTGTGCGGCCGCCGCGATCTGCCGTCGGCAGCGCGGGGCCGCGCTCTTGAAACAGCCGGCGCTGGCGGCCACGATTGTAGAGGCGGTGCGCCGCGCGGTTTCGATTCCGGTGTTCGTCAAGTTTCGCACCGGTTGGCAGGACAGCCCGCAGGCAGCGGTCGACCTGGCGCGCCGGTTCGAGGCCTGCGGGGCCGATGCGTTGACCTTTCATCCGCGGGTGGCGCCGGACCGCCGGTCGCGCCCGCCGCGCTGGGAGTACATCGGACTGGTCAAACAGGCGGTGTCGATCCCTGTATTCGGAAACGGCAATGTTTTCAGCCGGACCGATTGTGCCGACATGCTGGCGCTGACCGGTTGCGACGGAGTCGCCCTCGGACGAATGGCCGTGGCCCGTCCGTGGGTTTTTGCGCAATGGGCCAACGGGTTCCAAGCCTCGCCGGAAATCTACGCCGACACCGCGCTGCGGCTGGCCGATCTCCTGCCGCTGTATTTCGATGAGGTGAAATCCGTGCGGCGTTTCAAAAAATTCGCGCTGTACTTTGCCGCCAATTTTCGTTTCGGCCATAGCCTTTACACCCGGATTTTTTCCGCCGCCGACATGGCGTCCATTCGCGCTGTCCTCACGTCTTTTTTTCAGGCCGCGCCCGACCTGACCCGCGGACCGAACATGAACTTGTTCAACAGTTGATCGGTGCGGTTCAGCGCGCCAGAAGGCGGCGCAAGAGCATGAAATAGAGGCCGCCGCCCAGGACCAGGATGGCGCACGGCTGCCACAGGAGCCGATAGACCGGTGCCAGCGTCGTCTTGAAGTAGGCATTGGAGAGCAGCAGGCACAGGTGCAGGGGCGAGAGCAGCACGCCGACGAAGCCGCTGACCAGGGCCAGCATCATGTAGGGCAGCAACAGGTGGCCGTGGCCCATATTCTGAATCAGGGAAATCAGGATCGGAAAGGTGGTGCCGACAAATGCAATCGTGATGCCGGCCACTGCGCCCACCAAAAAGGGCAGCAGCATGGTGATCGGCACCAGGGGAACGTGCCAGCGGGTCAATTCGCCGCTGACGGCTTCGATGGCGCGGCTGTCCTCAAGAATGCCTTTGAAGACGAGGATCGCGGCCACCATGTAGAACATGCTCAGAAGCTTGGGGTTGACGATGACGGACCGCAGCTGGCCGGCGGTGAAACGGTTTTTGTGCCAGACACCGGCAATGGCAAGGACCAGGGCGATGATCAGGCCGGTTTCCTTGGCGATGGGAAAATTTCCGGGGCCGGTCAGCGCCGAGAGGGCGACACCCAGCCCCAGCCCGATAACTATCACCACCAGGATCGGCGACAACTCGGACAGAAAAGGTCGCAGGGCCGTGCGGTCGGACCCGGCCGCCGGAGCAGGGACTGTGGCCATCACGCCCCTCAAGGGGCGGTAGCCGGCCGCCAGCGCCACCAACGTCAGCGGAAAAAGGGCCAGCACGAAGCGCCAGAGGTTCAGTCCCGCGATCGTGGTCGTCAGCAACACGCCCGGATAAAGCGGCCACCAGTATTCCCAGATGTGGCGAAACCAGTAATTGGTATAGCTCAACTGGTCGCCGTTCAACCGGTGGCGGCGACCGAGGGTTTTGACCATCGGCGCGGAAAATATGGCGCCGCCCGGCATCGGCAGCAGGCCGATCAGGGCCGGAAAGACGATCAGGTTGATCAGCGGCCGTTTGACCAGCCCGCGGAAGTTGTCGAGCAGCCGGTTCATCTGGCCCGCCACCTCCATGCTGTGGCTCAGGACCAGGATCAGCATGACGATCACCGCCAGGGCCAATGTCTTGGGATGGATAAGGGCCAGCAGGGCGGCGGTCAGGATGCGAAGCGGTTCCAGGCCGAACGCCAGGCCGAGAACCAGCGCCCCGCCGGTGAACGCCGTGCCGAGGCTGACCTCTTTGCGAATGGCCGCCAGAATCAGCAAAAAGATCAGCAGGATTCGCAAAATCGCGGGAATATGGTCGAGAAATGACATCCGGGAGAGGTTATACCCCCGGGGCCGGGACGGCCCCGGGGGCGTCCGAAAGGAGGCGTGCTTCCGAGGTCCGCCATACCGCAGAAGCCATCAATGAAGATGAAACGGACGTCCGATGAACACATTCAAGTTTGATGCCAAAGTGGTTAATAAACATATCTACCTGAAATAGAATGACAATTCAAGTTGTCCGGCCGTTGCGGGTTGTCAGGAAATTGACGATCGTCAGCATCCCGCCGCCGTGCGGTCTTTTGGGCAGCCGCGTAAATTCCCGGCCGCAGTAAATCATCCGCTGCAGCACGGTGACGGCTGCCGGCAGAAAACACAGCATCATACCGATCCACAGGACAAGATCCCTGAAAGCCGGCAGAACGCAAACCAAACGGATAAGACAGACCTTGTTGTCCTTCTGCCAGGGGACATAGTCGCTCGGACCACTATGAATGATTTAGTCCAGAGTCAATGATGTTGGCAAGTGCTTTTTACGGAAGATTTTTTTTTGCGGCGATCCTCGAGGATGTGGTGGCGGCCGCAACTAAAGGGGGGGCAGTGCCGGGGGCCGGGCCGACGGTTAAGGCCATCGGCTAAGGGCTCATTCAAAAATATCTCCCCATTTCTGACGTCGATCCATCCCGGCCGGCGGCCGGTGCGAAAGCGCAAGAATATCCAGATATTCCTGCGGTTTCGTGCCTTGCCAGCCAAGCGCCTCGACCCCTGAAATGGCAACCTTGTTTTTTCGTGACCCCCGCGAGCACTCGCACGGGAGCCCATCAGAGGGGCTGGGTGTGGTCGGCCGCGGCCGGGGGGGGCTGAGGGTGGTCCTGTTCCGTCACCCAGCGCGCCAGAAGCTTGTGGTAGGTGCGGATGCGGTCGACATAGCCGACCGGCTCGGTCCCGCGGGCATATCCATGCTTCAGCCGGCGGTAATACTTCCCGAGGCGCAGCAGTGGCAGGGTCGCCCGTATGTCGGTCCAGGCGTTGGGGTCCTTGCCGAGCGCAAGCGCCAGTTCCTGCGCATCCGCCAGGTGGCCGAAGCCGACGTTGTAGGCCGCCAGGGCCATAAACGTCCGATCGGGTTCGGGAATATCCGCCGCGATCCGCTTGTGAAGCAGCGCCAGGTAGCGGCTGCCGCCCTGAATGGATTCCCGGGGGTCGAGCCTGTTTTTGACCCCCAGCAACCGGGCGGTATCGAGGGTCAGCATCATCAGGCCCCTGACGCCGGTGAAACTCCGGGCGGCGGGGTTCCAGTGTGATTCCTGGTAGGATTGCGCCGCTAAAAGAGTCCAGTCCAGGCCATACGTTCGGGCCGCGTGTTCGAAATGATGGCGGAAGGGCGGCAGGCGCTCCGCCAGCCGGTCGCGAAAGGTGGTGATATCGACGTAATCGAATTTTTTCAGATGGCCATAGTAATGCTCTTTGAGCCGCTCCAGCAGGGAAACGGTGGATGGCAGCCCGAACCACCGGTGGAGGGCGCGGCGCAGGTGCCAGTTGCGCGGATGCAGCACCCAGGCCTGGTTCTGAGCTTTGTCGATGGCAAAGTAGACGGACAGCTCCGGATGGTAGCGCCGGTTGAGGGCGATGGTGGTCGATTCGGCAATGGTCAAGGGGATGAGCCCCTGGCCGGCCATCTCCAGCAATTCCTCCGATTCATGGTCCGAAATGGACAGCCAGGAGAGCTGCGGGTATTGTTTTTTCAGAATGTTCAGCCGTTTTTCCTGAAAGCCCCCGGCCGTGACCCACAGGGGTCGGCCGACCAGGTCGGCGGCCGACCTGAGGGCGGTGCCGCCCCGGTGCCCCACCACCTGCTGCTGGATCTGCTGATACACCGGACCAAAGGCCAGATGCCGCCGCAGATCATCGGAGGCGATGAATCCGGCGGCGATCAGGTCCGCCTTTCCGTCGAGAAGGGCGGTGGTCATCGCGCGGTCGTTTTCCATGACCAGGATTTCGAGCCTGACGTCCAGATAGTCGGCAAAGGCTTTTGCAAGGGTGTATTCAAAGCCCTCCTGGCCGTGCGGCCCTTCGTAGTAACAGGTGCCGTTGTTGCGGGTGATGACCCTCAGCACTCCCCGGGCTTTTATCGCCTCCAGATCGTTTTTAAAGAGCGGTTGATCACAGTGCGAGACGGAAAGCGCCATCAACACGGCCAGGCAAACGATGCGCGACGTGCGGCAAAGCGGCCCGGCCCACGACACCGCCGGGCGGCGGCATTTCGGGGGAGCTATTATACATGGAAAATACCGGAAATTCATCATCAGTGATTATCGGCTGCCGCCCAATATTACTTAAACCGCGGCCACCGCCCCTTTGCGTCGGCGCCAGCCGTTCGCATCAGGCCGTTTGCGAACCCGCCGAAGGCGAACGGGAATCGCCGGGTTTGTCAAAGCTGTTTCCACAAAACTTTTTTTCAGGTACTATGGTCTGTGCTGATCCACGGCAGCTTTGAAGCGACGGGCCGGTTTTTTGTAAGCGCGCGCCCATCGGCGGCATGCCGGTTGAATGTTTTTCCCAAAAGCGGTAACAATGAAATTTACCCTCTTAAAACGTTTGACACTAGGATATGTGATTATTTTGTTTCTGGTGGTTCTGCTCGGGGTTTACGTATCTCTTAACCTCAATCTGCTGAACCGGTTGATTCGCGGCACGGCCATCGACGGGACCACCATCGCCCAGATGGAACATCTGCGGGAGACGCTTTTTTCCCAGGTCAGCTTCGAGAAAAAATACCACATTTCCAAGGACGTTGATTTCAAAAACAAGTTCCTGGAAATTCGCGAGCTTTTCAAGGACGGGCTCGATGAAAACGAACACCGGATGGATACGCCGCGTAAAATCACCCTTTTCAAAGAAACCCGCGAACTCTACGATCTGTATCTGGATTCGTTCGAGGAGGAGAACAAACGCCTGTACCGGGGCAATTCGAAGCCGAGCCCTGAATATGTGACCCAAAATGAAACCCTGCTGGACGGCATCGCCCTGCGGCTCAACGGCATCATTGCCATCGTTCAGAGCGGCCGCGAAGAGAAGATCGTATCGGCCGGACTGATCAGCGCGCGCGTGTTCAACATGACGCTTTTTACGGCGATTCTCACCGTGGGGGTCGGCACGCTGATCTCTTTTTTCAGTACGCGCCGCATCAACCGGTCGATTGTGCTGCTGCAGAAAAAAACGAAGGAAATCGCCGAGGGAAATTATGTGCAGATCCCCTTTATGAAAGGCCCGCCGGAGATCGTGAATCTGGCGGACGATTTCAATGCGATGAGCATCAGGCTCAAGCAGCTCGATGAAATGAAAATCGATTTCATCAACCACTTGGCGCAAGAACTCCGGACACCGTTGACGGCCATACGTGAGGCCTCCGAGATGCTGCTGGAGGGTACCTACGCCAACGCCCCTGAAAAAAAGCAGCAACTGCTGGTCATCACCCGCGAAGAATGTGAGCGCCTGATCCGGTCGGTTAACCGGATCCTCGATTTTTCGCGCATGGAAGCTCACATGATGGAGTACCGCTATCAGAAGGTCAACCTGGCGCCCCTGCTGCACATAGCGGTACTGAAACTGATGCCGATCGCGCAGAGCAAGCGCATCCAGCTGGAACTCAAACCGCTGCCGGGGTTGCCCTTGATCAGAATGGATGCCGAGCGCATCAGCCAGGTACTGGATAACCTGATCGGCAATGCGCTGAAATTTACACCCCCGGACGGCCAGGTCCGGATCATGGCGGCCCCGTACAACCATGCCAAGAAGTTTGTCTGCGTGGCCGTTTCCGACACGGGCATCGGTATTGCGGCCGAGTCGCTGACAACCATTTTTGAAAAATTCTCCCGGGTCGAAACCAACGGACACAAAACCGCCGGTTCCGGCCTGGGGCTGACGATCGCCAAACACATCATCTCAGATCATGGGGGTGAAATATGGGCCAAAAGTGCTCCGGAAAACGGCAGCACCTTTTATTTCGCGTTGCCGGCGGCCTGACGATAGTTTTCCTTCTGGCCGGTTGCATGGTTCCGCCGGAGCGCTGGAAAACCGAGCAACACCTGGCAGCGGCCAATTATTATCTGGGCAAAGATGACTTCGCCGCCGCGCTGCGGGAAAGCCGGTCGATACTGAGCCTTTACCCACAACTTCTGGGCGACCGGGCGCTTTTTCAGATCGGCCTCATCTACAGTCATCCCGAAAATCCGGAGCATGATTTCACCAAGGCCCGTGAGGCATTCGGGGCGATCGTGAGCCGGTATCCCGACAGCTTTCTAAAGCCGCAGGCCGAGTTGTGGATCATGACCCTGCGCAACCTGCAGGACATGGAGAGCGTGCTGAGCGTCAAAGATCAGGAATTGTCCCGCTTCCGGGACCAACAACGCGGTCAGCAGGAGAAAGTGAAAAAACTTCAGGAGCAGAAACAGAAAATCACCGAAACCAAAGAAGATATTTACGAAAAAGCCATCGAGGCCAAGGAAAAACAGATCAAGGAGCTAGAAGAAAACATCGATAAGCTCAAGGAAGTGGACATTAAAATCGAAGAAAAAAAACGCAAGGTCACTCCTTGAATCAACACATAATATCAACGAGGGCGTCATGAACAATATTCTGGTGGTCGACGATGACCGCAACATACTCAACGTGATCCAGATGCGGCTCGAGGCCGAAAACTACCGCGTTTCAAAGGCGCTCAATTCGAATCAGGCGCTCACGATACTGAAGGACACCGAGATCGATCTGGCACTGGTCGACTTGCGGCTCAAGGAAGAAGACGGCATCACGCTGATGGTCGACATTCATCGGCTCAAGCCCGAGCTGCCGATTATCATTCTCACGGCCCACGGCAGCATCAACAATGCCGTGGAGGCCATGCAGCGCGGGGCGGTCAACTACCTGACCAAGCCGTTCAACTATCAGGAGCTTTTGCTGCAGATCCGCAACTGCCTGGAGAAAAGCGAGCTGTCCAAAGAGGTCAACTCGCTGCGCAATATCTGTGCGGTTCAGTTCGGATTCAAAAACATCATCGGCAAAAGCGATCAGATGAAACGGGTCCTGGAGCAGGTCGCCCAGGCGGCCGAGACGGACTCGAACGTCCATATCGAGGGCGAAAGCGGAACCGGCAAGGAATTGATCGCCAAGTCCCTGCATCTTTCAGGGCCCCGCAAAAAAGGTCCCTTCGTTGCCATCAACTGCGCGGCGATTCCGGAAACCCTGTTGGAGAGCGAGTTGTTCGGCTACAAGAAGGGGGCCTTCAGCGGAGCGGTGAGCGACAAGAAAGGTCTCTTCGTCCAGGCCCACAACGGCAGTTTCTTCCTGGATGAAATTTCCGAAATGCCGCTGAGCATGCAAAGCAAGCTGTTGCGGGTACTGGAAGAACGAGAATTCTTCCCGGTCGGCGGCCAGCAGACCGTCAAGGTCGACACGCGGATCATTACGGCTTCCAACAAAAACCTCGAGCAGGAAGTCGAAAACAAAAACTTCCGCGAGGACCTGTACTACCGGATTCACGTGATCCGGATCCAGCTGCCGCCCCTGCGTGACAGAAAAGACGACATTCCGCTGCTGGCCAGGCATTTTCTTAAAAAATACACCGCCGAGATGAAAAAGGAAGTCACCGGATTTTCGTCCGCCGCCCTGCAGAAGCTGTTGCGCTACCACTGGCCCGGCAACGTGCGCGAACTCGAAAACACGATCGAAAGCGCCGTCGCCCTGGGGTCCGGAACCGAGATCGGCGCCGATTTGATCCTGCCGAAGTGCGAAGCCGACAACGACTGCATCAAGCCGCTCAAGGAAGCCAAGGACGACTTCATGAAAGACTACCTCTTGCAGTTGGTGGAGTTTACCCAGGGCAACGTCAGTCAGGCGGCCCGGCTGGCCGGCAAGTACCGCGCCGATCTTTACGAACTGATGAAACGCTACAAACTGGACCCGTCCAACTTCAGAGAATAAGCGCGTCAGCCGCGGGCCCATCCGCGCAATGGCTTTCGGCCTGCGCTGCGACGACCCCGCCCGGCGCCAAAAGACATGTTTTCGCGGGCCTCTCGCCGCAGCGCCTTGCCCCCCGGTGCCGCCGGCCTTTTCTGGGGGGCTTTTTTCGGCGGCAAAAAGTGCGGCGTCATTCCGTCTTCAGAATGATGCCAAGCGGCAGGGTATCGCCGAACATCGCCACCTGGTCGCCGCGGGCGGGGGCGGTCATCTCGCTGACGCGGCGCCTTACCTCCCCGGCCAGGCCGTTTTCCTCCATCCACGTCAGCACCCGCTGCCGCATCTCTTCGTCAAGGTCCCGCGCCCGGTCGCCCGTTTGGCGGGCCATCTGCGAGACCGTCCGGCCGATCATGGTCGAATTCGTTCCGTCCCAACCGATCAACTGGTCGATCCACCGTGCGGCCTCTTCCGGCGGAATAACACGGTCGGCGGGGCCGTAAAGCAGGTCGCGGGCCGCCAGGCGCGACAGCGCCCAGAGGTGCTGCGCCTTGACTTTGCGCGGCGTGATCTCTGAAAGCAGTTGGCGTCCCAGCCGGATTTTGTCCTTGCCGTGGAGTTTTTCCAGGTTGGCGGCCGCCATCCAGATTTCGAGCCGTTCCTGGGGGGGCACTTTCGCGGAAGCGGTCTTTTTGTCGAAAAATACCGGCGAGAGGTCCTGAAAAACCTGGCGCTGCTGTCCCGGTGTGAGTCCGGCGGCCAACCGGCGCCACATGATCCACCATTCCAGACGCACGCGGGGGTTTTTGGCATGCACCGGCCCGGCCTGATACAGTTTCCAGAGCCGCTGCAGGCGCTGTTTGTCCAGGCCTTCGCCGATGCCCGGCCGCAGGCAGAACCCGAGCAGGTTGGTCCAGCCGCTTTCAGCATCGGGACCCTTGCCGCGGGCCGACGCTCGGTCCAGCAGATCGTCGGCCAGGCTGCGGATGAAGCCCAGGGGCCAGTCGTCGCGGGGCAGCTCCACGATTCGGCTCAACTCCTTGACCAGCTGTTCCATTTGGGATTTGTCATCACCGGCCAGGACTTGCGCGAGGTGGTTGCGGGCGGCGTCGACCACCGCGAGTTCCAGAATCCGCGCGTCGTCGGCCGCAGCGGGCGCGGCGCTCTCGCGCAGTTGAAACTGAAGCTTCCAGCGGTGCTCGCTGACGCGCGACCGGCACCACAGGGCCAGGGTCCCGACCTCGGTGTAGGCGGCCTCGATTTTGACCGGAATGGCCTTTTGAACGCCTTTTTTGCCGTATTGGACGACCGTCTGCAGCGGCGGCAGGGGCGTGAAAGAGTCGTCGACCAACAGCAGGTCGCCGCTGCGGTCGCCGCTGCGGTAGCTCGAGCTGAAGACATCGAAACTGACCGGCTGATTGGCGAGAACCTCGAATTCCCTGTTTTTCAGGTCGATGGGGCTGCCTTCGTCGAGGCCGCGTTCGACGATACAGATCACTTCCCGTGCGCCGGGGGCTTGGTCGTTGCTCTCGGCGCGGGCAACGCCCAGATAGTAGGCCCGCGGGCTGCCACTGCCGACGCGCACGCCCTCGCCGATTTTGACCAGGCCGTAATAGGCGGCGCCGAAGGCGACGGCCAGGTCCAGGTCCGGGCTCTCCAGCACCCGCGGGCGTTGCGGGTCGGGCGGGGAGGCCCGGTTTTGCAGGGCCTTGCGGATTTGGGCCTGGATTTCCGGCGGTTTGAGCGAGCCGCCGTTGTAAAGGATCAGGTCGGGAACGGCCGCAGGCTGCCCTGGAATTCTGACGACCGCCTGGTGATGGCGATCCAGAAACGCCAGCATGTGCCGCGTGATGGCGGGTTCCGGCTCGTAGGGCAGGCCGAACTCGGTGATCCCCTTGCGGGTGGTGGCGGGCGGCGGGCCCTCGACCGTGTCGGCCGGGAAAAAGCCCTGCAACACGACCTCCGTGACCAGGTCCCTGTCCAGGTCCACATGCTGCGTGCCGGCGATCAACCGGCTGCCTTCGCCCATGAGCGTCACCTTGACACTTTGGGCGGCGCCGCCCAACAGCGCTTCCTTGGCCTGGCGGCATTGGTGGCACAGGGCCTTCCAGCGCTCCGTGCTCATGGAATGCTGGGGCCCGGTGAGTTGGGCCTCGACCCGCCGGGCCAGGGCCAGATCGATGTTGTCGCCGCCCAGGATCAGATGGTCCCCAACCGCAATCCGCTCGAAACGGGGGCTTCCCGCGCCATCGCGCAGGGCAATCAGGGTGAAATCGGTGGTGCCGCCGCCCACATCGCAGACCAGAACGGTCTCGCCCGGCTGGACGTGCGCGCGCCAGTTGTTCTCATGGTGCATGAGCCAGTTGTAAAAGGCCGCCAGGGGCTCTTCGAGCAACACCACCGCGCCCATGCCGGCGGCTCTGGCCGCTTCCAGGGTCAATTCGCGGGCGACCTCGTCGAAGGAGGCCGGCACGGTGACGATAACGAACTGGTTTTCCAAGTGCAGGCTTTCATCCGCGCCCCACACGCTGTTCCAGGCCAGGCGGATGTGTTTCAAGTAGGCGGCGGTCGCCGCTACCGGCGAGATCCTGTAAATTTCTGCGGCCGCACCCCACGGCAGGATGCGGGCCCGGCGGTCCACCCTGGAATGGCAGAGCCAGCTCTTGGCCGAGGAAACCAGCCGATCGGGCACCAGCGCCCCGTGGTCACGGGCATAGATGCCGACGAAGTGGGTGTCCCGGTCCGGCCAGAGCCGTACGACGGCATCGGCGGGGATGTCGTATTCTCCGGGGATGTAGAGAAATGACGGCAGCAGCGGCAGGCGCCTGACCTGGCCGGGCCCGGTGAGCTGCGGGACCTTGAAGACCCGGATTTTACGGCGTCCCGGCCCCTTCTCCTGCAAATCGACATAGGCCGCGGCACAGTTCGTTGTTCCCAGGTCGATGCCGATGATAAACCGGCGCTCCTCGGTCTCGTGCATCATGTTTTTTCCCGCACGTTGAATTCGAGTTTCCAGCGCTGGCCGTCCTGCCGTGAAACGCACCAGAGTTCCAGCGTGCCGATCTCGGTCAACCTGACCTGGATCGAGACCGGGATAACGGTGCCGTAAGTTCCGTCCAGGGTGGTTTCGATGGTGGTGATCGGCTCGATGTCGCCCTCCCAGTCTTCGATCAGGGAACCGGCCGCATCGTTTGTGCGCAGCGAGGAACCGAGAAAATCGAACTTGGCCGGTTCGCCGACGATCAGGTTGAACTCTTTTTCGGTCAGTTCGGTGGCCGACCCTTCTTCCATGCCGAAGGGCGCCACGCACAAGGCCTTGATCGGGGCCGGCATTCCCGGGACGGCCGGCAGGGAAGCCGCCACGCCGATATAGTAGGTCTTGTTGAGGCCGCTGCGGATCCGAACGCCGCGGCCGCGGCGGGCCAGGCCGTAATAGGCGGCGCCAGTGGCAACCGCTAGATCCAGGTTCGATGACTCCAGAACCCGCAGATCGGCCTCGCCCTGCCAGGAGGTCAGCACCTCGGTCACCCGTCGTTGCAGCAGCCGGGCCTTCATCACGCCGCCATTGAACAAAACGGCCGTGGGCAGTTCGCGCGGGCGCTCTTCCTGACGGCTGAGGAACTGGGCCAGATGCCGGGTGACGGCCGGGTCGGCTTCATAGGCCAGGCCGGTTTCCTGGATGCCGGCCCGCGGTACGCTGCGGGGACGGCTCTCGGGGTCACAAAAAGGAAAGAAGCCCTCCACGATCACCTGTTCGACCATCGCGCGGCTCAGCTCCGTTTTCAGCGTGCCCCCGATCAGGCTGCTGCCGCGGCCCAGGACGGAAACCGGGACGGCGGCGGTGTCCGGTGAGGCCAGGATCTTTTCCTTGGCGTTGCGGCAGGTGTGCCAGAGGGAGCGCATCTGCCAGGAGTCCACCTTTTGGCCGGCCTTCGCCATTTGGCGGGCGACCGCGTAGGCCAGGGCCAGGTCCATGTTGTCGCCGCCGACCAGGATGTGGTTGCCGACGGCGATGCGCTCCAGGTCGAGGTTGCCGGAAACATCGGACACCCGGATGAGGCTGAAGTCGCTCGTGCCGCCGCCCAAATCGCACACCAGCACCAGGTCGCCGGGCCCGACGGCCTCGCGCCAGTTTTCGTCCGCGGCCACGAGCCAGGCGTAGAATGCCGCCTGCGGCTCTTCCAGCAGGGTGATGTCGGGCAGCCCGGCCTGGGCTGCGGCCTGGACGGTCAGCTCGCGGGCGACGGCGTCGAACGAAGCGGGCACCGTCAACAATATTTCCTGCCGCTCCAGCGCCAGGTCCCGGTCGTCGCGGGCCATGGCATGGTTCCAGGCCCGGCGAATGTGGTCCAGGATGGCCGCCGAAGCCTCCACGGGCGAGAGCTTGGGGATTTCGGCCGGGGAGTCCCACGGCAAAATGGCCTGGTTGCGGTCCACCCTCGTCTGGCACAGCCAGGATTTGGCGGAACTGATCAGGCGCTGGGGCAATTCGGCGCCCCGATTGCGGGCCAGTTCGCCGACGAGTTGGGTGCCTTCGCGGGGCCAGGGCAATTCGAGGGCATCGCCGGCCAGGTCCCGTTCGGCCGGCATGTAGATGAAAGAGGGCAGCATCTCGCGCGCGGCGACCGCACCGGGGCCGATCAACTGCGGCAGTTCCAGTATGTGAATGGCGGGGGCGCCGCGGTCGTCCGCCGCCACCGGCGTGTAGGCCAGGATGCTGTTGGTGGTTCCCAGGTCGATGCCGACGATAAATTTCGCGTCACTCATGATGGTTTCTCTCGCTGGTTTTTTTATAATTTAAACTGGGGCATGGGTGTATAACGTGTGCCCGCAAGGAACTATTGGCGAGCACCGGTTGGTTTCCGATCCGAAAAAGTGCCATTTTGCTTAAGTCAAAGGAAATCGGCGGCATGGCGGGAGGCACCTTCCGGCCCATCCGAGGTTGCGGTCGGCCGCCGGTCCTTGCCGCGGCAGTCGCAAGGAAACGCGCTGCCGGAAGAAGCTCCCGGGCCGGCTCGTCATATTTCCACTTCCGCCGGCGCGATGGTTTCCGCATTTTGCCGGCCGGAAAGTTTCGGGAGCCTGAGCCGGCCGACCCGCCACCCCTTGTGGCGCAGGATGCCGCTGAACGGGGGCTCGCCGACAACCTTGCCGGTCAGCTTGACGGCGCTGGGGTCGAAATCGGCGGCGATGGTCACCGGCTCGCCCTCGGCCTGCGTCATTATCGGCCGGGGGTCCAGATACTCCCGCACGACCCGGTGGCAGTTGGCATGGATCGCCCGGACGGCCGAACCGATCTGGGCGTCCTCGTAGCGATCGAGATCTTCGGCAAGAAAGTCCATCAACCGTCCTTCCTGCTGCATCATCGCAAAGAGGTGCAGAAACATGCGGCGCTCGGCGACATCCCCTTTTTCTTTCTCGGGCCCCTTGGGGACGGTGTCGGCCTTCAAGCCGTCGCCCGCAGTCAACCGGCGGATACGCGACCGGACGATGAGCCAGCACAGGAGACCCGTAAAAAGCGCAACCGCCAGCAGCGCCGGAAGCACGGTATACCAGAACCGGGGATGATAAAACAAAATGAGATTCCACGTCCGTGCGGCGAAGGCCTCGCCGCCGGAAGCCAGCAGAGGGCTCAGCTCCGCAACTGTTTTCGCGGTGCCGAAGTAGAGCAGTCCGCCGAATACGCCCGCCATCAACAGCATGAAGAAGAAAATGGGAAACGCGACTGTGTTCGAGACCCGATTGACGTTGCGCATTGGCTGTAGTCCCCCTGATAAACCGGATTTGGTTGAAAGCGGCGCCGTCGATGTGCGCCCCTCGAGCCGGACCTCTCGAATTCTCGGGTCCGGGTGCAAAACGGGCCGCAGCGGCTCAAAAAGTGAAAATTTAATAACGGCGACCGGTTAACGCAAGATACCGGGCGGCCTTTTTTGTGACCGCACCGCCCAGACATCCCATCATCGTTCAATTACATGCGCGGCCGGGTTTTGGCAACCACAGACCCGCTCCGACGGCATGGCCCGCATGCAGCGCCGCGAGACCCCCGGTCACAGCTCATCGAGCACGACCGCGGCGGGCTGAACGCGCGCCAAACAGGTCCTGCATCGATGTCCGCCCCGGCGGGCAGTGGGCGTGCGAAAAATTAGAACCGGCCGGTATTAAAAAAAAACTTCTGGACTTTCAACAAAATACCTGTAGATATTAAACAGTTAGTTGCGGCCGATTCCTTCCGGGACTTTTTTTGGATTAAGCAGCTTTTCCTTCCGCAAGATACCCTCGTGGAATATATAAACCCATGACCTTTGCGTCCGTCATCACTTTTTTCATTCTCGCCACCATTCCCATCCTCTTTGCCGCCGTGCAGCCCTGGGTCTGGTCCTTCTACAGCCTGTGCATGATGGCGGCCTTCATCGGCTATTTCTGGCAGCGCACCACCGGCTTGAGGGCCCTTGTTCCCAGCCCGATGGTCGCTCTGCCGGCCGGATTGTTTTTCCTGGTGACGCTGCTTCAGTGCCTGCCGCTGCCCGCGGCCGTGGTGGCGCTGCTCAGCCCTTTGCGATTCAGGACCGTAACGGCCGCCGAAGGCCTGACCGGCGCCGATAGCCACTGGCACGCCCTGAGTTATTCAGCGCTGACGGCTTTTTCCTGGTGGTCCTTCCTGTTGGGCCTGGTCCTTTTTTTTCTGCTCGTGCGGCATCTGTGCGCCGATAGAAAAACGCTCGACCGCGCAGCGGCCCTCATGATCGGTCTGGCGCTGATCGAGGCCATCTACGGCGTCATCCAAGCCCTGGTCCCGTCGCTTGGCGTTTTGTGGGTCGGCTATTTCAATGAATACATGGGCTATGCGCGCGGCACCTTCATCAACCGAAATCATTTTGCCGGCTTTATCGAGATGACCTGGCCCCTGATGCTGGGAGTTACGATGGCCATGACCGATCGGGGCCAATCCCTGAAAAGGGAGCTGGCTTCCGATCGGCTCAACCGGCAGGCCTTAATGGCGCTTGGCATTGTTGTCCTGCTGCTGGCCCTGCTGCTGTCGCGCTCGCGGGCGGGGATCACCGGCGGTGCCGTCGGTCTGATGACTTTCTGGTTCATGGCGCGGCCGAACCTGCGGCGCATCGCCCTGCACACCCGTTTGCTGACGATAGCGACCGTTGTCGTTCTGTGCGTTTATGGCGCAACGATCGGCCTGGGACCGACCTTCGAACGATTCCTGTCGATCGGCGACGGCCGATCACGCATCGATATCTGGCGCGATGGCCTGTCGATTTTCAAAGATCACCCCATGGGAATCGGGCTGCACAATTTCGAAACGGTCTTTCAGGTGTACAATCACGCATTTGTTTCCGACAAAACGGTCGTCTACGCCCACAATGACTATCTGCAGCTTCTGATCGAAACCGGGTGGATCGGATTTGTTATCCTGGTCGGCGGGTTGGTTTATTTTGTCGGGAAAAATTACCAGTTGATCCGGCAACTGGAAGCCAACGCCGATCCGAAGCGATTTTTCCTGGCCGTCGGGGCCTTCAGCGGCATCGTTTCGCTGGCCTTTCACAGTTTTTTCGATTTCAATTTACAGATTCCCGCCAATGCGGTCTATTTCGTCACCCTGATGGCCCTGTTGTCCGCCTGCACGGCGCAGCGTACGCCTTCTCGCCGCAGCGCAGCGCCCGGCAGGAAGTGGGTGCAGGAACCGCTACCGGCGCCATTTTTTCGAAATGGTCGAGGTCGGTCTTGATCGATTTGCACTGTCACATACTCCCCGGCATCGACGACGGCCCGCAGACGATCGAGGAGAGTATTGAAATGGCCAAGGCATTTTCCGCCAACGGGTACACTGTCGCTGCGGCCACGCCCCACATGATTCCGGGGACCACCTGGATGCCGTCTGCCGATCGGATCAAACAAAAGACCAGGGAGTTGAACCTTGCCATCGTGCAGCAAGAACTGGGTATCCGGATCGTATCCGGCATGGAGGTGGCCCTCGATCCTCAGATCCCCGATCTCCTGGATCAGGGGCGCCTGATCGGTCTCGGTGACACGGCCTGGCTCCTGGTCGAACCGCCGTTTTTACATCTGCCTTGCGGGTGGGAGCAAATCATTTTTTCGGTCCTTGCCAGGGGATTTTCGGTGTTGCTCGCTCACCCCGAGCGCTGCAAACACCTGGCCGACACGCCGCAGGCCATCGAACGGCTCGTGGCGTCCGGTGTCCACCTGCAGGCCAATTGGGGCAGCTTCATCGGCCAGTACGGCCGGAAGGTGGCCCGAACGGCTCACCTCATGGCGGAAAACGGCTGGATTCACTGTCTGGCCACCGACAGTCACCGGGCACTGGGTCTTGACCCGGCAGCCATGAAAATGGCAAGAGACAAGATCATCGGCCTGATCGGAGAAGATAACCTTGCGCTCATCGCCTGCGAAAATCCGGGCCATGTCCTGCGCGGCGGCAAAGTGGCGGCGATGACGGTAAAAGGAACGATGGCCGCAGCCGGAAAGGCGCGCGGCTGGCAATTCTGGAAAAATAATTGAGGCCGGCAAAAGGGGCCTGGACGATAGTGGTGGGGTATCTTTGACGTGTGTCCACGGCTATGAACGAGGCAAGTGACCGGCGCCAGAGGTTCCCGGTTTCCCGCCTGGACGGGAGTCAATGGTACGGGTTGACGGGTGAAAGCGATTTGAGGTTTCAAGTGGCGGCCTTTTAGACAGTTTATGGGTGAGGCGATATCAGCGCCATGGGGATCAGTTGGAAGCACCTGTGTTTGCGCATTCCGGTAACCGTTGGATTGCTGCTGCTGGGGAGCTGGACATTTTATCACAACTGGCTGCAGCGAACGGTCCGGTTCGGCACCTATTCGTACACCCCCGCGGAGGCCGACCGAATGAAACGCATTCCTGCGGCCCAATACGCGCATGGCCTCGCCGCCTGGGGCCGGCAGGACACCGTGGCGGCGGCGGGGTTCTTCCGGCAGGCCGTATCTGAAAACGTCCTGTTTCTTGACGGCTGGCTGCGGCTGGCCGAAGCCGAAGCGGCCCTTAACCGCCCGCAAAGCGCCGGAAATATCCTCGCCTTCACGCTCGATCGGTCACCGGGCGTGACGCGCTGGAAATGGCCGCAGATGCTGCTGGCCGCAGAACTGGGCCAGCAGGCGGTGGTGCACCGTTTGGCCAACGATTTGCTGGGCCGCCAGGTTCTGGTGGCGGACACCTTGCAGTTCCTGCACACCTACGCGGGCGGCAGTGCCGCGGATGTGGCCGGCATACTGGCGCCGGAGCATTTGGCGCTCTACCTCGAGTGGCTGATGACCTGGTCGATGACCGAAGAGAGCCTGACGGTCTGGCGCGCCATGGCAAAAAGCGTGCCGGCGCCCAAGGAGACCGCCTTGCAATACGCCCACTTCCTGCTGCACAACCGGCAGGTCGCCGCCGCCGCACAGATCTGGCGCCGGCAGACCGGCACCAGCGGCCTGACGAACCCCGGGTTCGAAACCGATATCAGCAGCAGGGGCTTCGACTGGTGCTACTGGAAGGGAAAGGACGATAAATGGGAACTGGCGCGCGTCGGCCACGGGGCCCGGGAAGGCCGTTATGCCTTGCAGATCGATTTCAGCGGACGCGAGAACATTTCCTTCCATCATCTGTACCAGATCTTCACGGTCGATCCGCACGCCGGATACCGCTTGACATATGCCTGGAAAAGCCGGGGACTCACCACCGACCAGGGCCCCTTTCTGGAGATATACGGCTTCGATCGGGAGGTATTTTACAGAAGCGGGCCGATGATGACCGGGACCCACGACTGGCGCACGGAATCCATCGATTTCGAGCCGCCGCCGGGGTGCCGGGCGGTTGTCGTGCGCCTGAGCCGCCAGCCCAGCAACCGCTTCGATGCGAAGATCGGCGGGACGCTGTGGCTCGATGATTTTCGGCTGGAAGAGACAACCGGTGATTCACGCCGATCAGCGGCCGAACCGGGCGCCGGCCGTGTTGTCGAAGAAGCGTTTAAAACAGGTGATCCTGATTCCTCGACGAGGTAGAGTTCCGATTTTTTAAGGAGCGGAAACAGACCGGAGCAGTTAAGTATTGCCCATCCGCGATTTTTTTCAGCACTTCAGAGTGTCCGATTCATAAAGGTGTGCAGGAACAACGAGGTCGATAAATGCCGACATATGATGCGAATGACAGTCAGAGCGCCCCGGATGGCAGGTTGCCGGCAAGCCTCGGCGGCCAACTGCCCGCGGCGCAGGGCCAAACCCCTTTCAATGGCTTTAAAGAGGTCGAAGAAATTCAGCTGCGGGATTACCTGGATGTCCTGCTGCGCAGAAAATGGCTGATTTTAACCGTACTGACGCTGGCGTTTCTCTCCACCTTGATTTTCACCCTGGCGGCCACCAAGATCTATGAAGCCTCAGCCGTTATCGAGGTCAACCAGGAGACGCCGCAGGTGACAAAGTTCGAGGAGGTATTGGCCTCCAAAACCCAGGCGCGTGAATTTTATGAGACCCAGGTCGAATTGATCGGCAGCCGTGCAATCGTCAACCGGGTGATCGACAAGCTCGACCTGACCCACCATCCGGTGATCGTGGCCGAGGTCTTCGGCGACGGCGGACTCGGGGTGGGGCGACGGATCACGTCGCTCGTCGCGTCTTTTACGCCAAACGGCGGGAGCACCGCAAACGGGGCGGTGGTTTCCGAGGAGTTCAGGAGACGCCAGAAAGTGGTCACCTACCTATCCAAGAACATCTCGGCCATCCCGAGCCGCAAGTCGATGCTGATCAGGGTGGCTTTCCGCTCGCCCGACCGCCAGTTGTCGCTCGAGGTCGTCAACACGCTTGTCGAAGACTTCATCGGCTGGAAGATGGAACAGCGGCTCGAGGCCTCCGGCATCGCCCGGGATTTCCTCATGCTGCAGATAGACCGGGCCAAGATCAACCTGGAAAAGGCCGAGGAGCAAATGAACCACTTTGCCAAGCAGGCCGGCATCGTCTCGCTCGACGCCAGGTTGAACAGCATCTACCGCCACCTCGAAGAACTCAACTCGGCCATTGCCACCGCCGAGGCGGACATGATCGCCAAAAGGGCCGCTTACCAGCAGGCCCTGAAGGACGGGCATGCCAATTTGCCGCGGGTCCTGGAAAGCAACCTGATTGCCAACCTGAAGGACAAGTTTGCCGAACTCAATTCCAGTTACGAGGATTTCAAAACCACCTTTCACGACGATTATCCCAAGGCCAAGACGTTGAAAGCGCGCCTGGACAGCATTGCCGCGCTGATCAGAGCGGAGGAAATCGGGATATTCAAGACCATCAAGAGCGAATACGAGTCCGCGCAGGAAGTTGTCGAGGGCATGGAAAAGCGCATCGAACTTCAAAAAAAGATGGTCCTGGACCTGAACGACCGCGCCACCCAGTACTCGATTGTGGCGCGCGAGGTGGAAACCAACAAGGTCATCTACCAGAGCCTCTTACAGCGCGCCAAGGAGATCGAGTCCATGGCCGGGGTGTCGTCGAGCAACATCCAGATCGTCAACCGCGCCGAGCTGCCGCTGCTGCCGGTCAAACCGGTCATCAAGCTCAACTTGCTGCTTTCGATCGTCATCGGTTTTCTGGGCGGCATCGGCTGCGCTTTTCTGGCCGAACACTTTGCCGACACGGTCACCAGCCCGAACGAGATCCCGGACCGGTTCATGATTCCGCTCCTGGGAACCATTCCCCACTCGAAACCCGATGAGCACGGGCTCGAGAATTCGTTTCTGCGCCATCCGCGGGCCGCGTTTTCCGAGGCCATCCGCTCCGCGCGGGTGGCCGTCCAGCTGTCCGGAAGCGGCGCGCGCTCCAAATGCATCCTGATCACCAGCACGCTGCCCAGCGAAGGCAAAACGACACTGGCGGTGAACCTGGCCCTGAGTTTTGCCGCGGCGGGCGAAAGGACCGTGCTCATCGATGCCGATTTGCGCAAACCCCGGCTGCACGAGGTTTTTGGCCTCACGCAGCGGGTCAACGGCAACGGGCTGTCGAGCTTTCTGGCCGATGTCACCAACCGGCTCAAGACCTTTACCAAATATCACAAGAACCTCAAGGTGATCCTTTCGGGACCGGTGCCGCCCAATCCGGCCGAGCTGCTGGCGTCGAAACGGTTTCAATTTTTGCTCAAAGAACTGCTCGGCCGGCACGACCGGATCATTCTGGATGGACCGCCGCACATCGGTTTTGCCGATACCCTGATCCTTTCCCGCTGCGTGGGCGGCGTCGTGCTCGTGAGCAGCATCGGGGAGACCAGCCGCGAGGCGATCGGGCAATTCAAAAAATCGATCACCAACATCAACGGCACGATCCTGGGCTGTATCGTCAACAAGGTGGATTTCAGCAGCAAATACGGCTATGGCGGATACTACCGCTCCTACCGGAAATACAACACCTACGAGGTGGAGGAAGACGGCCGGAAACAACTGGTGGCCGGTTGACACGACCGGTTCGGTGAAGATGGTTTTGCGGCTGTGGCTGCGGTGGCCAGCTGCGCGGCCGGGTGTTTCACCGCCTGAAATGGGTATTTTCCGCGGGCCTGAAGCATGTGGTCGGGGGAGGGGGCTTAAAAAACGTGAACAGAAAGGGGCTGACGATGGGCTATTTAAAAGGCAGAATCGGGATGAACATCATCGTTTTCATTGTCTCCGCGGTCCTGGTGGGCGGTGTGTTTGCAGCGGGAGCGGACCGGATTTATCCCACCCTGAAAGTGGTGGTGTACAAGGGGGACCAGAAAGTGGGGGCCTACACCAGGGAAGCGCCGTTTCCGGAAGGCGCCACCCTTGCGACCGAAGGCCGCTGCGCCGTGAAACTGGGCGACCTGTTTCTTGTCGCGGAAGATCAAAGTGTTTTTTCATCGAATGCGTCCGGCCGGCAGAGGAATCTTTTCGTAAAGGAAGGGATCATCTACTTCAAGGCGTCCGGAATGAAACAGCCCCTGACCCTTGTCACTCCCGGCGGCAACGTCACAATCCAGCGCATCCGGCTCGATGCGGCCGTGGGTGACCAATCGGTGAAAGGGTATGTGGCGGTCACCGAAAACCGAGGCGAATTGGGGGTCGTCGAAGGCGGTTCGATGGACGTTTTGACCGACAAGGGCCAGAGCACGCTGAAGGCGGGCGGCAGCATGGTTCTGTCACAGGCCGAAATGGACATCGGGGCGCCTCCCGAGGGTGAAAAACCGGCCGAAGAAGTGCCGCCAAAGCCAAAAGAGTTCAAGATGACCGGCAAGCAGATTGCCCTGGCCACCGTGGGGGTGGTGGCGGGAATTGGACTGATTGTCGGCGTCGCCGGCGGCGGCGGGGGTGGGGGCGGCGGTGGCGGGTCCGTCAGTCCCTCAGCGCCATAATGCTCCGGGCGGCTCGATCAACCCACTTGCCGAGGTGAAAATCGTGATGCCAACAGATCGTAGGGTTAAATCGAATGGTATCGGCGGGCCGGCACCGGTCAAGGGAACCTTCGCGGTTGTCGTCGTCTTGGCGGTGATGATCCTGGTCGGCGGCTGTGCCACTTCCCAGACGCCGCAGGCTGTCCCGTCGTTCGAGGCCTCCAGGGGAATCAATGCCCTCAATGAACAGCTCCTGGCTCAAGCCCAGCTCAGCGGCGAACCGGGGGACTTTCTCATCGGAGCCGGCGACTTGCTTCAGGTCAGCGTCTTCGAGGCCAAGGAACTCGACAAGACCGTGCGGGTCAGCTCGCGTGGTTTCATCAGCCTGCCGCTGGTGGGAGAGGTCCGGGTCAGCGGCCTGACGGCGATCGAGGCCGAAGAAACGATCGAGGAGTTGTATAAAAGGCGCTTCATCAAGGACCCGCACGTCAGTATTTTCATCGAGGAGCAGATCAGCCAGCGCATCACCCTGGTCGGGCAGTTCAAGAATCCCGGCACCTATGATTACCTTTCGAACCAGCGGCTGCTCGACGGCATCGCCCTGGGCGGCGGCCTGAGCGAGCGGGCCGGGCAGATCGTGCAGGTGCGCCGGACGCGAAGCGTCCAGGGCGAGCCGAACACCTTTATCGTCGACCTCGACCGACTGATAAAAGACGGCAGCACCGGGTTGAACATCCGGTTGAACGGCGGTGATGTCCTGTTTGTCCCCGAAGCCGGGGTTTTCTTCGTCGACGGGGCCGTGAAGAAACCCGGGGTGTATCCGATCAAACGCCATTCCATCGTCCAGGAAGGCCTGGTCGAGGCCGGGGGGTTCGAGTCGTGGGCCAAAACAGATGTCGTAAAGCTGGTGCGGATGATGGAGACCGGTGAAAGAAAGATCATCGATCTCGATATGAGCCAGGCCGAATCGAAAGAAACCGCCCTGCAGGACCGGGATATCCTGATTGTCGGCGAGGCCGCGCTCAGCGGGTTCTTCAAAGGGTTCAGCTTGACGGTGGCCGGCACCGGATTCGCCTATTGGTCCAAGTAGCCTCAGCTCGACCAGGTGCAGGCCGCGGCCGTTGTTTTGACATACGGCAAGTCACTCCTGTATGATACCTGGCGGGCCTGCCGGTTAAAGCCGGTGCTCGCGGCCCGCACAACGAATTATATCGGCGGCTGAACGAAAATGTACCTCGACCACTTCAACCTCACGGCAAAGCCCTTCGATCTGAGCCCGGGCCCCCGCTTTTTCTGGCTGGGGGAGAAGCACACCGAAGCCCTCGCCGCGCTGAAATACGCCATTACCGAAAACCAGGGGTTTTTGCTCCTGACCGGTGACGTGGGCTTGGGCAAGACGGCCCTGATTCATCGGTTGATCCAGGACCTCGATCAATCGACGATCATCGCCAACATTCCTAACCCGGGGCTGGAGGCCCTTGATTTTTTCAACATTCTGGCCAGTGAATTTCACATGGGCAGGAATTTCCACAGCAAAGGCGAGTTCCTGATCGAACTCAAGAAATTCCTCCGGAAAGCCCATGGTGTTCAAAAAAGCGTCCTGTTGATCATCGATGAAGCCCAGCGGCTGAACGACGAGATCTTAGAGCAGGTGCGGCTGCTGTCCAACATCGAAATGAGCGACCACAAGCTGATCAATATTTTTTTCGTCGGTCAGCCCGAATTCGGTGACCTCTTGCTGGATCCCAGAAACAGGGCCGTCCGGCAGAGGATTGTCATCAGCTTTCATTTCGATTCTCTGACGGAGCGCGACTGCGACGATTACATCCGTCACCGGCTGAAGGTGGCGGGTGCCACGCGGGATATTTTCAGTCCCGATGCCATCGGCGAAATTTATCGATTTTCGCGCGGCTGCCCCCGGTTGATCAACATCGTCTGCGACCATGCCCTCCTGTCTGCATACGCCGACGGCGTCACGACAATTGGTTCCGAGGTGATCGAGGAATGCGAACGGGACTTAAGGATTCCAGCCGGGCTGAAACCCAAAGATGCCGAGAGCCGGCCGGAGCCGCCGGAACCAATTTGGTCTCCGGTGTTCGAACCGCGGCCGCACAAGTCAAGAAAAAGGGCTCGAACCGCCCTTGCAAGCCTCGTTTGCGTCCTGGGCGTCCTGGGGGGGTATCTGCTGTTTAATTCCGGGTTGCGGCCGACCCTTTTTTCCCATAAACAAGCCGCCCGGGAACCGGCGACCCCCCTGGTGACGGAAAACAATACGCCGCCGCCGGGCGGGACAGCCCCTTCAGAGGCGAAAAATGGCCTGGTGCCCGCCGCCCGGCGACCGGTACCGGAGACAGTGGTCGCGCCCCCGGAGCGGGTGCCAGGTGAGGCAGTCAGTGACTTGCAGCGGCAGCCATACGAAATTGTCGACCAGACCCTGACCATTTCCGCGGGGCAAAATCCGCCGGCTGCAAACAAGTTGCCCGTTGCGGACGAAAACAGCGCCACCGGTTTTGCGAACGGCGTCCGCGACGACAGGGCTGCCAGTCCGGAAAAAGGGCCTGGCGCCGGACTGAGAGCGTCACTCGAACCGGCAGGGCCCAACCGCGGCCAAAATGCGCCGCTCGATAGCGGGGGATCGGCTTCGGATCAGATTAAGCGCCTTGTTGCCGAAATAGAGGCCGGCAATTTGCGGGCGGCAACCCCGGCAAAAGAAATTACCCCGAACCGGGAAAAGAGAATAGATCCGCCGACGGTCGATAAAAAAGAGCCGCCGGCCGCCGGCTCATCGGAGA
>JBAPSB010000275.1:0-3072 GCA_049281435.1 Desulfobacterales bacterium | reverse complement strand
GGACGGATACCCGTTGCACTGATCCCATGGGATGTCCCCCCCCGGCCGGTAGTAAAAGAAAACCGCCGTGTGGCGGTTTTACACCTTGTATTTACCGAAGTCTTCCGGTGACAGGTTCTCCAGGTAGTCGGCCCACTTCTTGCCTTCTTCACTCTCATCCAGGACTTCGACTTCCTCCTGGCTGATCTTGGACTTCTCCATCACCTTGTCGTCCACGTAGATCGGCGCATTGAACCGCAGCGCCAGGGCAATGGCGTCGCTCGGGCGGGCGTCCATGTCAAACCCGCCGTCGGGTGATTCGAAGTAAATTCGGGCAAAAAAAGTGCTTTCCCGCAGGTCGCACACTTCCACCTTGGACACCGCGATCTGCAGGCGGTCGGTGAAGTTCTTGAAAAGGTCGTGGGTCATCGGGCGGTCGAACTTGACGTTTTGAAGCGCCGAGGCAATCGAGGTGGCTTCGAGCAGACCGATCCAGATCGGGACCGCCTGATCGTTTTCCACCGACTTCAGGATGATGATCGGCGTGTTGGATGTGGGGTCCATGGTCAGACCGGCTATGCTTACCTTATGCAGCATAACTCTTTTCTCCTTTCACGGCAGCCGGCGCAACGGCGTCGTTCGTCAAAACCCCCCAGAGGGAATGCGCAAACGCCTTTTCCACCCTCACTCGAACCAGCCTGCCCTTAAAATTTTCGCATAGCGGCGCGCGGAGCATGGCCCGCTCGAAGTTAACGATTTTGTTGGAAGACGTCCGACCGGTCCACTGCGGCCCACCGCCCGCCGGCCCGCCATCCTCACCGCCGGAAAGCGCAGATCGGCCATTGACGCCTTCGACCAGCACTTCCGGGACCGACCCCAGCAAAGACCGGTGCTTGGCAAGGGTGATCCGGTTTTGTTCTTCCAAGAGTATCTGCAGCCGTGCGGTTGACTCCGGCTCGGAGACCTTGCCCGCGAAGCGGCCGGCCGGCGCTTGGGGGCGGTCCGAGTATTTGAAGGCGAACAGGCTGTCGAACCCGACCGTCCGGATCAAATCGAGGCTCCGATCGAAATCCGCGGCTTCCTCGCCGGGAAAACCAACGATAAAATCGGAAGAAATCGCAATGTGCGGGCAGTATTCGCGCAGTTCGGCCACTTTCTCCAGGTAGTTCTCGCGTGTGTAGCGGCGATTCATCCGTTTCAGAACCGGGTTCGAACCGGACTGTACCGGCAGGTGGATGTGCCCGCAGAGTTTCGGCAATTCCCCAAACGTCCGGCACAGATCCGTAGACAGGTCCTTGGGGTGCGATGTCGTGAACCGGATGCGCAACAGGCCATCGATCGCGTCGATGCGGCCGAGCAGTTCGGCAAAGCTGCACAGACCTTCCTTGACACCGTAACTGTTGACGTTCTGACCCAGCAGGGTCACTTCGCGCACCCCTGCCGCCACAAGCCGCTCGATTTCCGCAATGATGTCCCCGGGCCGGCGGCTGGCTTCCCGGCCGCGGACATAGGGAACCACGCAGTAGGTACAGTAATTGTCACAACCCTGCATGATGGTCACGAAGCGGGTCACCTGACCGGTTTTTGTCAATTGCGGCGGCCCATCGAGCGGCGCATCGACCGGCACATCGACCGGCACATCGAACAGATCGCCAGCACCGGCCGGGGCGACATCCACCACCCGACCGGCATGCGTTTCACCGTTCCTGACGATGCGCGGCAGACGGGAAATCGCCTGCGTGCCAAACACAAAATCGACAAACGGGACCCGCGCCAGGATTTTTTTCCCCTGCTGCTGAGCGACGCAGCCCCCCACCCCGATCAGAAGTTCCGGCCGCTCGTCTTTAAGGCGGCTCAACCGTCCGAGGAAGCTGAAAACCTTTTGCTCGGCCTTTTGGCGGATGGCGCAGGTATTGACGATAATCAGGTCGGCCGCATGGAGGTCGGCGGTCTTGCGATAGTTCAAGGGCGCCAGGACCGAGACCATTTTCTCGGAATCATAGACATTCATCTGGCAGCCGATCGTGTGTATGTAAAGTCTTTTTACTTTCATGATGTGACATACGTGCCGGTCAACGCGACGCCTGTCACGTCGCAGGCATGGCCGCCTGGCAGGCACCTGATTTTCGAAGCGGTGAAAATGACGGCGGGTCTATAAACAGCCAACCGTCTGCAGCCACGGTCTTAAGACGGTGCTGTCGTGCGGAAATTCAAGCAGGCCGCGCAGCGGGTTCGATCAAAATCGTTTGTTTCAGATCCGAGACAATGCCATCGATAACCTCCTCGCAGCCGGGAGGAATGCGCAGCACCACCAGGCCCGCGCGCGGATCGAGGGTCGAGAGCGTCCCCACACCTTCGTAAGATTCGATGACAAACTTGATGTAGGCGATTTCACGACGATCGACCCGGTAGTATTTCGTCAGGCACTCCATTGGCAATACCGGCGAAGAAAGCGACGCGGCCGGAACCTGCCGCCCGAAAGATCCGTGTTCAGGCCGCAACCGGGCCTGAAACTTCTTTTTTTCAGTATAACCATATCACCCTCGCATTGCAAACAAGAAATGGGGTGTTGTCTGCCCGGACCGGATAGTCTAAGATGGTTTCCAGCCATGATGGCCCCTTCCCACTATTTTTCATCCGTACCGGACCCGGCAGAAAATCGCGTGTTCGTAAACCCGACGCCCGGCGGGGCACTTACACAACCGGAAGGAAACGCGACCCAAGGTAACCATGCGAAAACGCTGGCATGTCCTTAAACCCGATCCCGACTGTGTCGGAGAGCTGAGCCGCTGCTTGAAGTGCTCCCCAATTGTCGCCACCCTTCTGGTCAACCGCCGGGTGCAGTCTTGCGAAGATGCCGCAAAATTCCTCGCACCGGTCCTGGCGCACCTGCGGCCGCCTTTTGGATTGAAAGACATGCCGATCGCGGTGGACCGGGTGACGCGCGCCATCGTTGAACAGGAAAATATCCTTGTCTTCGGTGATTACGACGTCGACGGCGTTACGGCCGCGGCCGTTTTGTTCGATTTCCTGCGAAACGCGGGGGCCAGGGTCTCGTATTATATTCCGCACCGCTTGGCGGAAGGCTACGGC
>JBAPSB010000274.1:0-12590 GCA_049281435.1 Desulfobacterales bacterium | reverse complement strand
ATGGTTTTCCGATCGGCGGCGTGGCTGCCTTCGACTGGCAGACCGGCGTCGTTTCCCCCGGCGGCGTGGGATATGACATCAACTGCGGGGTGCGCCTGGCCGCAACCAACCTGGTCGAAGGCGACGTGCGACCGAAACTCGATGTGCTGGTCAACGCGCTCTTTCAGAATATTCCCTCCGGCGTCGGCTCTCAGGGTTCCCTTAAACTCTCCGTGCCGGAAGAAAAAAAGGTGCTGCGAAACGGCAGCCGCTGGGCGCTTAAGCAGGGTCTCGGCCAGGATGGCGACCTCGAGCACACCGAAGACGGCGGCTGCCTGCCCGACGCCGATCCGGAACTGGTCAGCGCGCGGGCCCTGGAACGGGGGCGACAGCAGCTCGGCACCCTGGGCTCCGGCAATCATTTCCTTGAAGTCGGCCTGGTCGAAGAGGTCTTCGATCCTCCGGTGGCGAAGGCGTTCGGTCTTTTCGAAGGCCAGGTGACACTCATGCTCCACTGCGGCTCGCGCGGGTTCGGCTATCAGGTGTGCGACGATTTTCTGGCCGCGATGACCAGGCACGTTCAGAAACTCGGCCTCCATTTGCCGGACCGGCAGCTGGCCTGCGCCATGATCCAGTCGGAGATGGGCGCGCGGTATCTGGGCGCCATGGCCTGCGCCGCCAACTACGCCTGGGCCAACCGCCAGATATTGCTGCACCGGTCGCGCGAGGTCTTCCAGCGGGTTTTGGGCGTCGGGCCGCGCGATCTGCGCATGCGGCTGGTGTATGATGTCTGCCACAACATCGCCAAAAAAGAGGATCACGTCATCGACGGCCGAACGCGCACCGTGTGTGTTCATCGCAAGGGCGCCACCCGGTCTTTTCCGGCCGGCCATCCGGCGTTGCCTGAAGAGATCCGCGCGGTGGGGCAGCCGGTGATCATCCCCGGCGACATGGGAACGGCCTCCTATGTGCTGGTCGGCACCGAAAAGGCCCTGGCCGACACGTTCGGCTCGACCTGCCACGGGGCCGGCCGGAGGCTGAGCCGCAAGGCCGCCTTGAAGGCCGGCAAGGGCCGGTCGATCCACCGTGAGCTTGAAGACCAGGGTATTCTGATTCGCTGGACCGGTCGGGGCACACTCGCCGAAGAGATGCCCGAGGCTTACAAGGACATTGCCGAAGTCGTGGCGGTCGTCCACGGCGCGGGCATCTCCCGCAAAGTGGCCAAATTGCGTCCGCTCGCCGTGGTCAAGGGGTAAAGGCCCATGCACAGCATACCGTAGCCGCCGGAGAGTGGCGCATCCCCGTCCGATGGCATTGACAAAGCACCAATTTCCCGATTTTGCATCAGTTCAATTTCTTACCGGCCCGAGACTTCGGCGCCCGCCAGAGCGAACTCGAGTTTTCGTGGTTTTCGTGAACCCCAACGAATAAGGAATGATATCGATGAATCCACAAATGTTCAGAGAGTATGACATCCGGGGCATTACCGGCAAGGACATGACCGCTGCGGACGCGGTCCTGATCGGCCGCGGCGTGGGCACCTTCCTGCGCCGGCGCGGCGCCCGCGCCCTCACCGTCGGTCGTGACTGCCGCCTGACGTCCGGTGACTACACCCAAAAATTGATCGAGGGACTCCTTTCGACCGGCTGTGACGTGGTCGACATCGGCGTGTGTCCCACCCCGGTGTTCTACTTTTCGATCCAGCATCTTGAAAAGGACGGCGGCGTCATGGTGACCGCCAGCCACAACCCGCCCGAATACAACGGCTTCAAGCTCTGCCATGGCCTCGACTCGATCCATGGCCAAGACATCCAGGCCATTTTGGCCCTGATCCAGACGGAAGATTTCAGCACGGGCCGCGGGCAGCTGTCATCGGCCACCATTATTCCGACCTACATGGATTTCGTGGTCGACAACATCCGCCTGTCGCGCCCGCTGCGGGTCGGGGTCGATGCCGGCAACGGAACCGCCGGGGTTGTGGCCGTGCCGATCATGAAACGGCTCGGGTGCATGGTCAGCGACATTTACTGTGAAATGGACGGAAATTTTCCCAACCACGAGGCCGATCCGACCGTCGCCGACAACATGCGGGACCTCATCGCACTGGTCCAAAGGGAAAAGCTGGATCTCGGCATCGGTTTCGACGGCGACGGCGACCGTCTCGGGGTTGTGGACGAGAGCGGGCGGATTATCTACGGCGACAAGCTGATGATCATTTTCGCCCGAGAGATCCTTTCGCGAAAACCCGGAGCCACGTTCATTTCCGAGGTTAAATGCTCGCAGACCCTGTATGACGATATCGAAAAACACGGTGGCCGCGCCATCATGTGGCGCACCGGTCACTCCCTTATCAAAAAGAAAATGAAAGCCGAGAAAGCCGAGCTGGCCGGGGAAATGAGCGGTCACATGTTTTTCGCCGACCGCTATTTCGGATTCGACGATGCCACCTATGCCGCCTGCCGCCTCCTGGAAATCCTCGCCACCACCGGCCGCAAGATCTCCGAGCTGCTGGTCGATGTGCCGGCGACCGTCACGACCCCGGAAATCCGCGTCGATTGTCCGGACGAGATCAAGTTCGACCTCGTCCGAAAGGTGACGGACCATTTCCGCCGGCATAACGAGGTGATCGATATCGACGGTGCGCGGATTCTCTTTAGTGACGGCTGGGGACTGGTGCGGGCGTCGAACACCCAGCCAGCGCTGGTGCTGCGGTTCGAGGCCCTGTCGGAAAAAGGTCTGCGGGAAAACAGACACCTGGTGGAGGAAACCCTTGAAAAGCTGCGCGCGGACATGATGGCGTGAGCCAGGGGCCGGATGCTTAATACCGGAATGCTTAAAAAAAGAAGGGTCTTTCTGAATATTTAGATGTTGCCGGGACCCCGGCCGGGGTTCCTTGAGGCCTTTGCTCTAAACGTCGGTTTCCAGGCGGGCATTTTTTTGGCGGCGCTCTTTTTCTTCACCGACATCGATGGCCTGAAAACCACGCCGGTCGACACCGGTCCGGCGATCCTGGCCGGATCTTCTGTCCGGGATGTTCAGGGGCAGCGGCTTCTTGCGCCGGTCGCTCCACAAGCGGCGGCCGCCGTTGTCCAGCATGGCAATGAAAGACAATTCGTTCATAAGTCGGTTGATTCCCTCGATTCCTTGTTTCGTAGATGAATTTTCGGCGCCTGTCAATCTTTCGTCTCAGGGGCCGCTTCCGTGGCGTGCGATCGCGTTTCGGCGGCGGTGAAAAAAAGCCTTGACATGCCACATCGTGGTATGTCAGGATACCCTCAACTGTCGGGTGGATGAGCCTGGCAGGAAAAACCTCCTTTCAGAGTAGGCGGGTCATATCCCCTGTGACCCGCCTTTTATTATGGCGCCGGTCCTGGCCGCCATCGGTCATCGCAGGAGAGCTTGGCCACAATCGCAGCCTCACTTGTGGGGCGGATCCTGCCTTTGTTTTTAGCAAGGAACATGCCACTTTTAGACGCATGCCGATCGCGTCTTCCCGCAGCTGTCCGTTGTCGTGGCAGTGGAATCGAAATCCGGCCGGTGGCCGCAAAAAACCGCCGGCCCCGATAGTTTCGCATTCCCAAACCGCCTCAGCCGATCGCCCTGTTGACAGGCTCATTGGGACTGACCTATAAATCAAAAATGCGGTTAAGTCGGTTTGTTGCGGTGTTGAGCAAAAAGATGTCATCGATTTTATCGGATGAGCGTTTAGGCCCTCGATACCGCCGTTATGTTAAAAAACGACGCAGCGGAGCCCGGATGAGCGCTTGCGGGTTCTGGGCTTCCAGCTTCTAACTCCTTGTAAAAGGCACACCAGACCATGAAAATAACGATACTGGGTGCCGGAAAAGTCGGCACGGCAATTGCTCTGATGCTGCGTGACAGCGATTTCTGCGCGGAGCTTCTGATCGGCGACATCGTCGCTCCTGCGGATGCCGGCACCGCGTCCCCGGCGCTCTACTCGCAAATCGACATCAACGACCCGGTTGCTCTCGACAAGCTCATCGCCGGCCGCGATGCCGTTGTCAGCGCGGCTCCCTTTTACCTGAATCGCATCATCGCCGAGGCCTGTGCGCGGGCAGGGGTGGCCTATTTCGATCTGACCGAAGATGTGGAAACCACGTCATACATTCGGGGCCTGGCCCAAAATGCCGCCGTGCCCTTCGTGCCGCAGTGCGGACTGGCCCCCGGCGCCATCAACATCATCGGCAGCAGTTATGCGCGCATATTCAAAACCGTCCGCAGCCTGGAATTGCGCGTCGGTGCCCTGCCGCTGTATGCCAGCAACTCGATGAAATACTACCTGAGCTGGAGCACGGCCGGCCTGATCAACGAGTACTGCCAGCCGGCCGACGCCCTGTACGATGGATGCCGGATACGGGCCTTGCCGCTGGAGGGGCTCGAACGGCTGACCATAGATGGCACGGAATACGAAGCCTTCAACACCTCCGGCGGCGTGGCGACCATGTGCGAGACGTTCGAAGGCCGCATCAGCGATCTCAACTATAAAACGATCCGCTACCCCGGGCATCGGGATCTGATGCGCTTTCTCCTGCACGACCTGAACCTGGGGCGAAATCGCCACGTCCTGACTCAGATCTTCGATCAGGAAGTGCCCTTGACGGAAAATGACGTCGTCATCATGTATGTCAATGTGGTCGGCAGTGACGAGGGCCCGATCCTGCAGCGAAATTTCGTCAAAAAGATATACGGCCGGGTCCTCGATAACACCTCGCTCTCGGCGATTCAGCTCTCGACCGCGGCCGGATTGGTGGCGATGCTGGAACTGTTCAGCCGCGCCAAATTGAAACCGGGCTTTGTCAAACAGGAGGACATCGATCTCGCAGACTTCTTTTCGACCCGCTGGGGTGGGCTGGTGTATGACCCCGCCCAATGATCGCCACCCCGGACCCGGTTGCAGACATTGAGTGTAATATAACGTATTACTTTGCGCTATAGCTGTTTGCGAGCATTAGCGCTGTAATTTCAGGCACCTGACGACACGATCAAATTGCTATTGACAAGCCGGGGGGAGTTGATATGATGACTCTCACGTTACATACCGTTGTTCGATCCCCTGCCGGGGAGCATAGCTGGGGAGGGTTTAATTTGATCAGCAGCTTGCATTCCCTCAAGAATTAAAAAATTGCTAAAGCGCTTCTTTTTTTAACCCTGTTGCTGGCCTGGCAACCGGGTTTTTTTTTGATGAATTCCGGATGACACCACCGCGCAGCGATAAACAAAATACCCTGGAAATCGGCGGTCTCGGAGTGATTCGCCTGAAACGCAGCCGCCGCGCCCGGTATATGAATCTGACGGTCAAACCGTTTTGCGGCATTGGCGTGACGATCCCCTACGGGGTTTCTGTCAAGCAGGTCGAACGATTTGTGGTCTCGAAGACAAACTGGGTCGTTAACCGCCTGGCCAGGGTCCGCCAACTGGAGCAGCAGCGACTGCGCGCATCCGCTGTGATCGAAAAAACGGATCCCGGAGAAGCCCGGCAATTCCTGGTGCGGCAACTCAAAGCCCTGGCGCGGCAGCATGGTTTCACTGTCGGCGGCGTGGCGGTCCGCAGGCAGAAAACACGCTGGGGAAGTTGCTCGGCCGTCAACAACATCAGTTTGAACATCAATCTGGTTCATCTCCCACGGCCGCTCATGACCTACGTCATCCTGCATGAACTCCTGCACACCCGCATTAAAAATCATGGCCCGCGGTTCTGGAGCGAATTGGACAAACTGGTCGGTGACGCCCGCAGGCTCAGGGCCGATCTCAATGGATACGGCTATCTTCTGCTGCAAATTTAGGCGGCAAAACAAACAGGCCTGTGGTATAATAACGGGTGTATCACGGCGGAAAGCGGCATGCCGAAACGGGACAAACTGATTTTCATCACCCTTTTTTTTTCGATTTTTGCCACCATCACCGGGGTTGGAATCGTGGTCCCGCTGCTTCCGGTTTACGCCCGCAATCTGGGCGCCGGCGGCCTTTACATCGGCTTGATCTTCGGTGCTTTTTCCCTTTCCCGGGTCTTTTTTTTACCTTATTTCGGCCATCTGTCGGATAACATTGGCCGTAAGTCATTGATTGTGCCCGGGTTGCTGGCCTACAGCACAGTTTCCATCGCCTTTTTGCTTTCCGACAGCGTCGGCTCGCTCATAATGATCCGGCTCATCCAGGGGGTGGCCTCGGCCATGCTGATGCCGGTCATTCAGGCGTATGTCGGCGATATCACGCCGGCCGGCCGCGAGGGCCTGACCATGGGCCTTTTCAACATGGCCGTATTTTTCGGGTTGAGTCTCGGCCCGGTGGCCGGGGGCTTGATCCATGACCGGTTCAGTCTCGATGCGGCTTTTTGGGGCATGGGCGGTCTTTCGCTGATCGGTTTTTTTTTGAGTCTCATTTTTTTACCGCCGGTACATTCCGAAAAAGCGGTCCGGCAGGGAAGAAAACCGGCCCGGTGGAAAGAACTACTGCGCAACCGCGACATCGTCGGCCTCTTCTTTTTTCGATTTGCCTACACGGCCTGCATCGGCATCATCTGGGGTTTCCTGCCGGTGTTGGCGGATGCCGAACTCGGTTTGTCCAGCACCACCATCGGGTTTCTGGTGATGCTCGGGATTTTCGTCAGCGGCACCATCCAGGTGCCGATGGGCTACCTGGCCGACCGCCTCAACAAGAAAGCAATGGTCATCTCCGGCGGCGTATTGGTCAGCGGCGCAATACTGTCCTACTGGTGGGCAGATACGGTTGTGGAATTGGTGCTTGCCAGTGCCCTGTTCGGCATCGGCGGCGGAATCTGCATGCCGGCGCTCACGGCGACCGCGGTGCTCATCGGCGACAAAACGGAGGCTATGGCTTCGGTGATGGCTCTTCTCACCGTGGCCCACAGCCTGGGGATGCTGTCCGGTTCGATGCTGGCAGGGGTCATGATGGATCTGTTTCGACTGCGGGCGGCATTTCCACTCGGAGCGGCGCTGATGGTTCTGGGCATCTTCGCCTTCACGGTCGCCACCCGGCCGCGATTCGGCCCTCCGGACACAGGCGCATCACAGCTGATGACCTGAAGATCGCCCGCCAGGCCGGCTTTGAAATACAGGCTCCAGTGGCCAATGGACTTTCACCGATTGACAATGGCCCTATCATCATTAAGTTCAGTGGCACTTCACGATTTGACAAAACGCTTCGGATGATACCGTCGTCCTGTTTGGAAATCAAAAAATTATGGCAGAAAAACGTGACTACTACGAGGCGCTCGGGGTAAGCCGCAGCGCTACCGAGCCGGAGATCAAAGCCGCCTATCGCAAGCTCGCCTTGAAATATCATCCGGACCGCAATCCAGACAACAAAGCGGCCGAGGAGCGGTTCAAAGAGGCCGCCGAGGCCTACGAAGTCCTTCACGATCCCCATAAAAAATCGATTTACGATCAATTCGGCCACGCCGGCCTCGAGGGCACCGGATTTTCGGGGTTTGGAGGGTTCGAAGACATTTTTTCGAGCTTTGGAGATATCTTCGAAGATTTCTTCGGCATGGGCGGCAACCGGCGTTCCAGAAGCCGGGCGCAGCGTGGAGCGGATTTACGCTACGACATGAAGATCAGTTTCATGCAGGCGGCCTTCGGGACCGAAACCGCCATCGACGTGGAAAAATCGGACGCCTGTCGAACCTGCAGCGGCAGCGGCAGCGCTCCGGGAACCGCACCCGAGGTCTGCAGCCAGTGCCGGGGAACCGGCCAGGTTTCGCGCTCGCAGGGGTTTTTTACGGTCCGCACGACCTGCCATGTCTGCCAGGGCGCGGGCCAGACGATCGGCAGTCCCTGTCCCGACTGCCGGGGCCGGGGACAGGTGCGGTCGCGCAAAAAAGTCGATCTCAAAATACCAGCCGGGGTCGACACCGGCTCGCGCCTGCGACTGACCGGGGAAGGGGAAGCCAGCCCCCGCGGCGGGCCGCCGGGAGACCTGTACGTCTTCATTCACGTCGAGCCGCATGAGTTCTTCGAACGACACGACACCGACGTCGTTTGCCGCATCCCCGTATCTTTCGTTCAGGCGGCGCTGGGTGACAACCTCGAGATTCCGACCCTCACCGGAAAGAAAACGATCGAGGTCAAAAAAGGCACACAGCACGGCGACCTTCTGCGCCTGTCCGGCGAGGGGGTTCCTTCCCTGCGCAACGGCTCGCGGGGCAGCCTGATCGTTCAATTCTCCATTCGGATCCCGACCCGCCTGAATAAACGGCAGGAAGATCTGCTGCGAGAATTCGCGAAGCTGGAAACCGGCAAGCTGTCGTCGAAAATCAAGAATATTTTGAAAGGCGACCGGGTGAGCGCGGTTTGAAAAACCCGCTATAGCTTTAAGATAAAGATTTTGGACAGCGTTATCGGTCGTTGGCGTATGACTATACAGCCGCCTCCCTCTGGCCTTGCCAAAACCTTTATCTTAAAGCTATAGAAAATGTGCCGCCGGTCACGGCACCACAAGGGGACTCCTCATGTTCGAACTGAAAATCGTTACCCATTTTGCAGCGGCACATCAACTGAAAATGGTCGCGGAAAAATGTGAAAACCTGCACGGGCACAATTGGAAGATCGAGGTCTGCCTGAAAGGTGAAAAACTGACCCCGGCCGGGATCCTGATGGATTTCGGCGAGGTCAAAAAAAAGGTCGCCGACATCATGGCGCGGCTCGATCACCGTTTCTTGAACGAGATAAGCCCCTTTAACGAAACCTACGCCCCGTCCTCGGAGAACATCGCCTTTTACATCGCCGGCGAACTGCAGACGGAACTCGCAGATCGACCTGTCGCCGTCAGCCGGGTCACCGCCTGGGAGTCCGAAAACGCGTGCGCCACCTACCTTCCCGCCTGATAGCTCCCAGCCGTTTTGCCGTGCAGGCGACCGTAGGACGCCAGCAGTTCGTCGCGCGTGATGATCGCCGCCACCTGCTCGACGTGCCGGCGAATGTTGGCGAGCCCCCCTTCCTGGCGATCCACAAGAATCACGGCCTTGACGACGATCAGGCCTTCGGCGCGCGCCCGCTCGATGGCCGTCACCGTCGAGCCGCCGGTGGTGGCCACATCGTCAATAATCACCACGCGGTCGGACGCCTGCACATCGCCTTCGACCCACCGGATGATACCGTGCTCCTTGCGGGTTTTCCTGATGGAAAACGCGTTGATCGGCTTTCCTTTTAATTCGGAGGCAAATGCGGCGGCCACCGCGATCGGATCGGCACCGAAGGTCAGCCCGCCGACGCCGCTGACATCGAGGTCTTTGATGACGTCGAACACCAGATGCCCCACCAGAAACATTCCGCGTGCACTCAAGGTCGTGGGCTTGCAGTTGACGTAGTACCGGCTCGTCAACCCCGACACCAGCTTGAAGCGCGGCTCTTCACTGTACTGAAATGATTTCCGGCAGAGCAGTTCGATGAGTTCCTGTTTCATCGTCCCGGCTCCCATGGCGCCGGCCGGCGGAGGCGGGTTGCGCCGGCGGCAAGAATATTGTAGCATCTGAGCATTGATTTCACTGGGCGAGTTGGGTATATAAAAGCCTCCACCGATTTTGGAAGAAGCCGGATAATTGGGTTCAGTGGAGGCTTCGAGCAAGGAAAACTGGGGACAGCACTCCTTGGACTCGATTCAGTGCATATCAGCTAATGATAAACCGGTCAATCTCAATTTGCTGGAGGCAGCCCGTGCGAAGACATGCTCAGGTTCCAAACGACAGGGCGGCAAACCGGCTCGGCCGTTGGCTGCGAATACTTTTGATCGCGGGCTGTTGTGGCCTGGCACCCGGCAGCGGCCCGGTCGCCCAGGAGTCGGCCCAGCCCATGACCCTGCGGGTGGCGGTCGAAACGGCCATCGACGCCAATCTCGACCTGATGAGCACCGGCCAGGAGATCGAGGCCGCGCAAGACAGCCGCAGGGTCCAGAAAACCAACCTGCTGCCCACCTTCAACGCTTCCTATCGCGGTGTCCGCAACGATACCGGCTTGGCAGGATTTGCCGCCGGCGCTTCTCCCAGTGTGGGCAACAGCTTCACCCTGACGACCAGTCTTACGCAGCCGGTGTTTCAGGGCTTTGCCCTGATCAATCAGTACAAAATCGCCGGATTCGGGGTGGACGTGGCCCGGATGAACCGGCAGTTTACCCGCCTGGAAGTCATTTTTCAGATCAAGCAGGCCTATTTCAACGTGCTGAAAGCCGAAAAACTGCTGGATGTCGCCCGCAATACGGTCGACGTCCTGGTCGCGCAGGAAGAGGTGGCCCGCAACTTTTACGATGTCGGCATGACCCCGCTGAACGACCTGCTGCAGGTCCGGGTGCAGCTGGCGAATGCCCGCCAGGCCCTGATCACGGCGCAGAACACCCTGGATACCGCTCAGTCGCAGTTCAACGTGATCCTGCGCCGCCCGGTCAACGCCCCGGTAAACCTCGTCGATATCCAGACCTTCGTGCCGCTCGAACAGGAACTGGACTACTACCTGGATTTGGCCGTCCGGGACCGCCTGGACATCAAAATCGCCGGGCTGAACATTCAGATTTCCGCGAAGGAAGTGGATATCGCCCGCAGTGGCTATTATCCCACGATTTCATTCGATGCCTCTTACTTCAAGTCGTCGACCGACTGGGCCCTGAGCGAAACCGACCGGTTCGCGAACCCCGACGGGTGGTCGCTCACGGGCATCGCCTCCTGGGACTTCTGGCAATGGGGACGCACCAAGTTCAATACCAGCGAGCGGCGGCGGCGCCTGGCGCAGACCAAAATCGCGCGCGAAAAGACCATCGATCAGGCCCGGCTGGAAGTGGAAGTATCCTTTCTGCAGGCCCGCGAAGCCGAAAAAAACATCCAGGCCGTTGAAAAAGCGGTCGAGCAGGCCAAGGAAAACCTGCGAATCACCAACGAACGGTACAAAGAGCAGGTCGCCACGTCGGTCGATACCCTCGTGGCCCAGAACCTGCTGACCAGCACCCAGGTCAATTATTTCAACGCGCTCTACAACTTCAAAATCGCCAAGGCTTTTTTACAAAGAGCGGTCAACCTGGAACTGCTGGAATGAGAGACCATGAGGCCAAAACCGCCATAATCCGCCTGTTTCACGTTTACCGCCACTACGGTGCGCGAACCGCCGTCGTCGACGTCACCCTCGACATCTATAAAAATGAGCTGCTCTTCATTAACGGTCCCAGCGGTGCCGGAAAAACGACGCTGTTAAAGCTCCTTTATTTGGGCGAGCCGGTGTCAGACGGACAGATTCTGGTCAACGGAATGAACCTTGCGCGTCTCTCGCGCCGGAAGGTGCCCTTCCTGCGGCGCAATTTCGGCATCGTTTTCCAGGATTACAAACTCATCGCGACCAAAACCGTTTTTGAAAACGTGGCCCTTGTCCTGGAGGCGGCCGGCCAGAAACGGCGGCTCATCAACAAAAAGGTCAAAAGCGTCCTGCGGACGGTCGGCATGGAACCGTGGGCCCAGGCGCTGCCGCCGAGCCTTTCGGGCGGCGAGCAGCAGCGTGTGGCCCTCGCGCGGGCAGTGGTCGGCGATCCGGAGATCATCCTGGCGGACGAGCCGACCGGCAGCCTGGATGAGGACGCGGCCGTCCATGTTCTGGACCTCTTGAAATCATTTCACACGCGCGGTGCGACGGTCATTATCGCCACCCATGCCCAGAAGCTGATTCGAAAAGCCGGCGGCCGCGTCATCCACCTCAACGCGGGCCGGTTGGTGCATATGCCCTGAACCGGCTGCCAAAGCCCGGGTATCCATAAGCTCCGACAGGTTACGAATCGACGATGCGGCATCTGAAACGCGCCTTGCAAGACCTTCGCCGGAACCGGTTTCTGACCCTGGTCACGATCATCACCATCGCGCTGGCAACCCTTATCGTAAGTGCTTTCGCCCTTTTTTTCCTGAATGCCGACACGCTTCTCAACTCCTGGAAAAAGGGCGTGCACATCATGGTGTACCTCAAGGACGGTGTCGTCGAGTCCGAGGTCGTGCGGCTTCAGAAAATGCTGCGCGATCTGGAGGGCGTCGAAGCGGCGCCCTACGTATCGCGCAAAGAGGCGCTTGCCCAATTACGGGAACAATTGCCGCAACAAACCTTTTTGCTGGACAACCTCAGGCAAAACCCCCTGCCCGACGCTTTCGAAGTGCACCTGCTGCCGGACGCGCGCACGGCGGAAACAATTGAAAAACTCGCCGGTCAGATCGAAAAACTGCCCGAGGTCGAAGAGGTGGAATCCGGCCGCAGCTGGCTGGGCCGGTTTACCGGCGTCTTCACTCTCTTTCGCCTGGCCGGTTATGCTCTGGGCGCGTTGCTGCTGGTGGCCGCGGTTTTCTTCGTCGCCAATACGATCCGTCTCGTGCTCTACACGCGCAGGGAAGAGATTGATGTCATGCGCCTGGTCGGCGCCGAGGAAAGTTTCATCAAAATCCCCTTCTACATCGAAGGCCTGCTCCAGGGCGCCCTGGGCGGCATCATCGGCCTGACGCTGAGCCTGCTCCTTTTTCTGGCGGTTTCCTCGAATGTCTCCCCGGAACTCTTCGGCGGATCGTTCACGGTTCGCTTTCTGCCGACCGGAATGCTGGCCGCCATCGTGCTGACCAGCAT
>JBAPSB010000273.1:0-35088 GCA_049281435.1 Desulfobacterales bacterium | reverse complement strand
TTTAGAGCGGTGCAACTGGAAAATATACGGGAGCTACGGTGCAGCGGCCTTGATCAAAATAAAACCGACGACACTGATCGAGCAAATGAAAAGAATGAACATCAAAAAACGGCGCTGAAACAAACCTTTTATTCGCCCATTATTCTTCCCCGCCGCCGTTTGCAGCCAGCACCTCATAACCCGCCCGGCCTGCCGTAAAAGCTTAAATGGATCTCATATTATTAGGGTCCGGCCGGCGCAATCGTCGTGCTGCCCTTTCCCGAAATCGTGCGAAACAGCACTTTCTTGAACCACTTCGAGCTGAATTGGGAAAAGCACGGCCACGAACCACCGGTTTTCAAGGTGCCGCATTTCGATTTCCACTTCTACAGCATCCCGCCCGACGAGGTGATGAAAATCGGCGCACAAGACCCCCTCCAGCCGGCAGAGGACCTTATTCCCGCCGGTTACATCTTTCCCGGACGCGATTTTTCGGTTCCGCAGATGGGGGTGCACGCCGTTAGGCCTGCCGATCTCGACCGGCAATTTTCGGATGTCTTGATCTTCGGCTTTTATGGCGGTAAAATGATGTTCATCGAGCCGATGGTCACGCGCGACAGGATGCTGGAAAAGAAAGACCTCACCTACGACATCCCTGTGCCTCGTTTTGCGGGCCATGCCGCACGCTATCCGACGAAAATCGACATTCGTTTTGACAGTAAGGCCAATGCCTATCACATCACGTTCAGCGGCTTCATTGCCAGCGGGCCGTCGAGCTCGCCGCAAGCTGTACAAAACGATCAAACCGGTAAGAACGGAGAAAACAGCCCCACAGTAGAGGCTATGAGGTAATGGCTTGAGGACGCTCATCAGTTTCCGATCTAGAAATGCGCCATATTCTGCAAGTTCAGGGAAATCAGCGGCATTGCGCGAAGACGGTACTGGATACCGCACAAGCAATTCCGCAGGGATTGTCACGTCCCGGGCGTGATGAAGCTTAAATTGTAAAAAAGGCCATTTCTGGGCGGAAACAAAACAGGACTCATGAAGCTTTCGGTCATCATCCCGTGTTACAACGAAAAGGCGACGATCCTGGACATCGTCTCGCAAGTCAGGGCGATAAATGTCAGCGATCTGGAAATCATCGTGGTCGATGACGGGTCGGTCGACGGGACCCAGGAACTTCTCAAGACCAAAGTAGAACCGCTTGTTAAAAAGGTTATCTACCACCCGAACAATTCGGGCAAAGGCGCGGCCCTGAACTCCGGGTTCAGCGAAGCCACCGGAGATGTCCTGGTCGTCCAGGACGCCGATCTCGAATACGACCCGCGCAACCTTCCCGGTATGTTAACCCTCATCGAAGAAGGCAAGGCGGATGTGGTGTTCGGCTCGCGGTTTATGGGCGGCAATCCTCACCGCGTGCTGTATTTCTGGCATTACGTCGGCAACAAGTTCCTGACCCTGCTGTCCAACATGTTCACCAACCTCAATCTCACGGACATGGAAACCTGCTATAAAATGTTTCGCCGCGAGGTTATTTCGTCCATTAAAATCGAGGAAAAACGGTTTGGCGTCGAACCTGAGATCACGGCGAAAATCGCGCGCGTGAACCATCGCATTTATGAAATCGGCATTTCCTATTTCGGCAGAACCTATGCGGAAGGCAAAAAAATCGGCTGGAAAGATGGTTTCCGGGCGATTTACGCCATCATAAAGTATAACCTCTTTCGCCGGACAAAAGTTTAGTACGGCGGGCCCGTTCCCGCGCCAATGACGATTGGCTGATTTTTAGTTCTCCGATCCCACCCAAATAGTATAATTATTCCAGCGCGGCAGTACCGTTTTACTCAAGGTGCGACGATTTTTAATCAAAAAAGCAAAATTCGATATTTGCGAAACCATATCCTGCCAATCGATCCGGCGTTCATGGCCCTGGCCCTGTGCTTTCTGGGCTTTATGGTACGGGGGTATTTTTATGGTATTAATCGTTCGCTCTGGCTGGACGAGATTAAACTGGCCTTTAACCTGGTCGATCGCTCTTTTTACGGCCTGCTTACCCCGCTGTCCTACGATCAGGGCGCGCCGCTCGGCTTTGTTCTCATCGCATAAAGTCACCGCCGATGGGAGAGCATATCAAACCGGTGCTCTCCTACCTCGCCCGCAATTTAAGAGAAAAGGACGTCATTCATGTTTACTATGGCGCCCGGCTGGCGTTTAAATTCTACGCTCCCCGCTGCGGGTTGGCGCGCGCTGATTACAGCGTGAGCGTGAAGGCGCCAGATGAGCCCGGCAGGTATCTGGCGGCCATCGACGCCTTGAAGGGCCGCGGGCGGGTCTGGTTTGTCTTTTCGCACAATTGCAGCCGGTGCCTGGTGGATGAAGAAGTATACATCATCGGGCATTTGAACCACTTCGGTCACATGATAGACAGTCACACTGCCGAAGGCGCAGCCGTGTATTTATACGACCTGAAGTAACCGGCACGGCAATTGCGTTTGCGGCAGACAGCCGTCAGCCGCGCTGCGCGTGCTCCCGACCATAGCTGCGAACCACCAGGACCGGAATGTCCAGCAAATGGCGCACCGCGGATACCGTCTGCCCGAAGACGAGGTCGTCCAGCCCGCTGTGGCCGTGCGAGCCCATGATCAGCAGGTCGATGCCGGCCTCGGTCACGGCCTTTACGATCTCTTCGGCGGGGCGGCCGTGCAGCAGCATAAATTCCACCCCCAGGTCGCGTGCTTCGATTTCGCGCGTCAGGCTTTCGAGATAAGATAGGTCTTCGGCGCCGTGACGGCTCCAGCTGTGATGGCCCAGCACCATCGTTCCCGGCGCGTCCACCACGTGCAGCAGCGTCATGTGGGCTTTGTGACCGCGGGCTTCCGTGACGGCGGCCGAGACGATGACCGCGTCTCCGGCCGCATGCTGGAGCGCCACGCCGATGTGCTTTATCTGTAAAGGCTGGATGGCGTCGGCCACCCGGTGGGCGTCGGTCGTGATGGCGCTCTCCCAGACGCGGCCGGGGCGAAGAAGAGGCTGGAATGCGATATACGCCAGGGCTCCGAGCAGCAGGCTCAGCGGTAGCGCGGCCACGACCCACAACCAGGCCGGGCCGCTTCCGAGCCATCCGGAAAGTACGTCGAACACCAGTTTTAGATTCAATGCGACGATCACCACCGCGATGCTCCAGGCGCAGATCTTGATCCAGGTGCGGTTGGCGAAGACGCCCATCTTACGGGAATCAGAGGTGAAATGGATCAGCGGAATCGTGGCGAACGGCAGTTGGAGGCTTAAAATGACCTGCGACAGGATCAGCAGGCGGTAAAGGCCATTGTCACCGGCGGCGCCGATCACGACCACGGCCGGCACGAGGGCGACGCCGCGCGTGAGAATCCGCCGCAGCCACGGACGCATCCTCAGGTTGAGAAAACCCTCCATGACGATCTGGCCCGAGAGCGTGCCGGTGATGGTCGAACTCTGGCCGGCGGCCAGCAGTGCCACGGCAAAGGCGATGGGGGCGATATTCGTGCCCAGCAGGCCGTTGAGCAGGCTGTGCGCCTGCTGGATTTCGGTCACGATAATGCCGCGGCTGTGAAAATCCGCGGCCGCCATGACCAGGATCGCGGCATTGACCAGAAAGGCCGCGTTGAGGGCCACGGCCGAATCGATCAGGTTGAACCGGCAGGCTTCCCGCTTGCCGGTAACGGTGTCGGACACGGCACGGGACTGCACCAGTGAGGAGTGCAGATAGAGATTGTGCGGCATGACCGTGGCGCCGATCATGCCGATGGCCACGAACAGCGCAGAAGGGGGAAGATGCGGGATGAAACCCGCCGCGATGCCGCCCCAATCGGGCTTAGCCAGGTAGACCTCGATCAGGAAGCAGCCGCCGATGGTGGCCACCAGCATCACGATAAAGGCCTCCATCTTGCGCAGGCCGAGGCGCTGGAGCGCAAGCAGCAGAAAGGTGTCGAACGCGGTCACCGCACAGCCCCAGAGCAGCGGCAGGCCGAACAGCAGGTTCAGGCCCACGATGGTGCCCAGCACCTCGGCCAGGTCGGTGGCAGCGATCGCGATTTCGGCCAGCAGCCACAGGAATATGTTCAGCGGCCGCGGATACTCGCGCCGGCAGCCCTGGGCCAGATCCAGGCCGGTCACGATGCCCAGGCGCGCGCACAGCGCCTGGAGGAGAATCGCCATCAGATTCGACATCAAGAGGACCCAGATCAGCGTGAAGCCGAAACGGGAGCCGGCCTCGATGTCGGTGGCCCAGTTTCCGGGATCCATATACCCGACACTGACGAGATAGGCGGGTCCCACGAAGGCAAAAAGCCGGCGGAGCGCGCCGCGCTTTTTCACCTCTATTTTAGGGCCGTAATCGATTTCAGTGGCCCGGTCAGATGAGCCTGCCGCTTTCATGGAACCTTTTTCCTCCTGCTGGAAACCCCTAAATGATCCGCTTTTGAGGCGATTGTCAAATGCAGATTTTCACTCCAGCCCTGAAATCGGATTCCCTGTATTTTTTTCCCGCCTCACCCCTGATCACATACCGGTCATGACGGACCAGGAAAACCGCGGATGAGCCCCGGCTCGGTTTTTCCTGGCATTTAGCTTGACAAAACATTAAATTAACAACAGGTGGTGATGACTATCGAATTGTGGGGTAAGCTCATGAAACAGAAGATCGCCGCGCCGGTTGCCGGGGGCGGGCCGATACATGCCGAAAGCTTTGCGGTAAAGGTGCTCAACGCCTCGCTGAACGGCATTTACATCTATGATGTCACTCTCGGCCGCAACGTGTTTATCAACGACCAGTACACCACCCTGACCGGTTACACGCTCGCGGACCTCAATCAACTCGACAGGGACCATTTTCTGGCGCTGTTTCATCCGGAGGACCTGCGGCGGGTGACCGGGCAGATGGAAAAGCTTGCGCACGGCAGCCACGAGAACCTGGAAAGCGAGTATCGCTTCAAGACCAAGGACGGCCGCTGGATCTGGTGCCTCGCGCGCCACAGCCCCTTCGACCGTGATCAGGGCGATGGCTCGGTCTCGCAGTTCATCGGCACGTTTCTCGATATCACCCAGCGCAAAGAGGCCGAGCAAACGCTGGCCCATCAGCGTGAACTGCTGCAGGGCATCTATGACACCATTCCGGTCCTGTTCGTCCTGTGGGACCCGCGCCTCCGGACCTTCACTCTCAATCAGCACGCCGAAAGCGTTTTCGGCTGGACCACCGCGGAGGCGAACCAGGGCGACTTCATGGCCAAGATCTACCCGGACCCGGCCTATCGCGCCGAGGTCATCGCCTGTATTCGGTCTCTCGAACCCGGCTGGCGCGAGTGGACCGTGATGACAAGAGACGGTCGGAGCATGCCGATCCTATGGGCCAACATCCGGTTGTCGGACGAAACCATGGTCGGTATCGGCGTGGACCAGCGCGAGCGCAAGAAGTCCGAGGCGGCCTTGAGGCAAAGCGAGGATAAATTTTCGAAGGCCTTCCATTCCAGTCCCACCTTTCTATTTATCAGCGAACTGGAAAACGGCGTCTTTATCGAGGTCAACAACGCCTACTGCAAAACGATCGGCTACACGCGCGAGGAGATGATCGGCCGGTCGTCGGTGGAGCTGGGCATCATCTCCGCCCCGGAAAGATCTGAACTGATCCGGAAGCTCAAGGGAGCCGGGCGGCTGCAGGACATTGAATTAAAAATTGCCACCCGCACCGGCGAGGCCAAGGTCTGTCTCTTTGCCGCCGAGCCGATGGAATACCAGGGCCGCTCCTGCCTGATCTACTCCGGCTTCGACATCACCGGGCGCAAGCACGCCGATGAGATTCTGAACGGATACCGGGAGAAGCTCGAACGGGAAGTCAGCAACCGCACGGCCGAAATCCAAACCCAGTACGCGCAGCTCGAAGAGCTGAACCTGCTCGTCAAACAGATGGCGCAGCATACCATCCGGGCCATGGAAAACGACCGTCGGGCACTTTCCAAAGAAATCCACGACAGCATCGGCGGCAGCCTGGCCGCGGTGAAAATCATGCTGGAAACCCGGTTGCTCGACTTCGACCGTTCGCCGCCCGACGGCATCATATCGATCGAAAAGATCATCGGATACCTGGCCGATGCCATTCAGGAAAGCCGGCGCATCTCCTATCAAATGCGCACCCTGGTCTTGGACGATTTCGGCCTGGCCGCGGCCCTGTCGGAAAACTTCAAGAAATTCAAGGAAATTTACCCGCAGATCGACATCGTATCTAAAATCGAGATTTCCGAGGAGGGCATTTCCGACGAAATCAAGACCGTCGTCTATCGGGTCGTTCAGGAAGCCTTGAACAACATCGGTAAGCACAGCGGCGCCGACCGCGCGACGATCACCTTGTCCGATACAAAAGGGCAGATTTCCCTCAGGATCGAAGACAACGGTTGCGGATTCGATTTTACAAAAATGATGGGCGCCTATCAGTCGCTGCAAGGATACGGGATGCACAGCATGAAGGAACGGGTCGAGATCTGCAAGGGGACCTTTGAGGTCACCTCCGCGCCCGGAAAGGGAACCGTTTTGAGCGCTTCACTACCGAAGACCGCCCTGTAAAAGCGGCTTTTTGCGAAGCCGCCCCGCAGCCCGCGCCGATGACGTTCAATTCACCTGCCGGTTTTATCGTTTGCACCCCACGGTCATTAAATCAAGGGTGCCTCTAAAGATCCCTCTTTAAAAAAGGTGGATTCTAACTTTAATTTAAGTTGAGCGGTTCAGGGTTCAACGTTCCGGGTTGAAAAGCCCTTAAATAGCTCATATCTGGATAATTCTGGCTTTATGGTGCTCATAAAACCTTTGTACCCACTGGATTAAAGCGGTCAATTATAGGAATGGCGGATAAAGTTCCGGAAATCAGCATATTATAACCCTTGAACCCTAAACCCTGAACCTGGAACCGATCAGTTCAGGTTTACGTTAACGACATTGCCTACCCCCCGCCCACACACCCTCCTGACGTTTGGTAAAAAAAGGAGGGATCTGCTCCCTCCTTTGTCAAACCTGACGGTTTTTCAGTTATTTACAGAACGCCCAGGTGAAGTCCGGGCGTCTGCACTCGTAAGGCGCTAAACGCGCCCGCCCATGACCCCCGGCTGTTCATCGCGGTGTTTGGTCCAGGAGGGGCTGTTGGGGCTCGGTGAGTTGAAAGGCTGCGAGGAAATGCTGCCCTGGCGTTCTTCCTCACCTTCCCGGACGCGGTCACGGCATTCGCCTTCGCAATTACCGGTTATATCTCTTTTCGGCATCGTGCTGTCCATTTTATATAGCTCCTTTGGAATGCGTATTTTTGAGTAAAAAAAGCTGCCTCTTGGTAAACGATATGGGGGAAAAAAGCGTTTTTAAGGAAAGCGATTCTTCCCGCGGCAGCCATTCATATTCTTATGATTTGACCTCTCGCGTAAAAATCAAGAGGGTTCATTGAAAATTTTTTAGAAAAATTTTCCGTTTAGGAGGAGAGCCTTGCAAAGCGAATATTCGCTGTGGGAGCGCAATCTGGAGCCGCGCCTCATCCCGTTCCTGCGGGAACTCGGCATCGGCCTGGTGCCTTTCAGTCCGCTGGGTCGCGGTTTTCTGACCGGACAGGTGAAACGCGTCGATGAGTATCCGCCGGACGACTACCGGCGCGGCGATCCGCGCTGGCAGGGCGCTCATTTCGATGCCAACCTGCGGGCGACCGCCGTCGTGCGAGAAATGGCCGCGCAAAAGGGCGCAACGCCGGGGCAGGTCGCGCTGGCTTGGCTGCTGCATCAGGGCGAGGATATCGTCCCCATCCCAGGAACGAAGCGGCGCCGCTACCTGGAAGAGAATGTTGCCGCCGCCGCGTTGAAGCTTACTGATGACGAGATTAAACGGCTGGATGAGTCACTGCCGCCCGGCGCCGCGGCCGGAGCGCGTTACAGCGAGCAGATGATGGCCCTGGTCGAGCGCTGAAGGCCCGTAGGTGCCGAATTACGGGTTACGGGTTGCGAGTTGCGGGTTACGAGTTACAGGTTGCGGGTTACGAGATGCGTTTTTTCCTAGCGCCCGGTCGGCCCGCGCCGGCCGAAAATGAGCCGGCTCAGCAGGACGGTGCCGGCAAAGAACGCCAGCAGAAGGGCTGTTTGCGGTAAAACGCTGCGGAGGCTGCCGCTGCGGGCAAACACGTCGACCAGGGCGTTCAGCCCCCAGGCCAGCGGCGAAAAATGGCTGATCTGTTGCATCGTCTGCGGCATGGCATACACCGGCACCATGATGCCGCCGACGGCGGCCGCAATCACCACCGATACGGCACCGAACATGGAGGCCTGTTCGTAGGTGCGGGCGATCGTTCCCAACAGGATTCCATACCCCGCGGCGGCCAGGGCGGCGGCGACGACGACGGCGGCGATGGCCAGGGGGGCCGATCCGATTTCCAGCACCGGCGCCCCCAGGAGCGGCAAAACGAATTTTCCCACCGCCAGGATGAGCGCGAACTGGAGGCAGCCGACCAGCACATACGCGCAGACTTTCCCGGCCAGAATGGTCAGATAAGAGACCGGAAGGCTCATCAGGCGCAGCAGCGTGCCTTCCTGTTTCTCCCGGATCAGGGACCCGCCCATCGGCACCACGATAAAAAACATGCCGAAAAGGGCCCAGGCCGGCACGTTCTGTTGAACCGAGGAGGGCAGTTTTACGGCGTTTCCGCGCGCCGCCTGCCGGGAGTCGATTTCCAGCACCCGCTGGCGGCCCCATTCCGGGGTCGGCGGCAGCAGGGCCGCGCCTGAAGCCGGCGCGCCTGTGAAACCCGGCGTGTTAGGCAGAGTATGCGTCGCCTGCCGTTGAACGATCTCGGAAACCGCCTGCGCCTTCATTTCCAGTTCGAGGGTGAGCAGGATTCTGTAAAGCGCGTTGATCACCGAGGCCCGAAACGTTCCCTGCACCAGGGGATCGAAGAAAATGGTGACGCGCGTCATTTCGGAATCATCGCCGTCTTTGCCGTCGCCGGGACCAAAGGCGGCCGAGACCTGCTGGTTGACACGGTTTTGCACGGCCGCGGTGGCGCCGGCGGGGATGACCACCGCAAATTGAAAATCGCCGTCTTGCACCGCCGCCCGGGCGGATTCTTCCTCCACCGGCCGACCGCCCACTTCCTTTTCGATCGCAAAGGTGCCCGATTGGCCCAGTTGGCTTTCGATGACCTCCGCCAGCCGCTGCCGGTCGTGGTCGACAAACAGGACCCGGATGGCGGTTTCGCCGGTTACCTTGAGAATGTTTTCCTGAACCAGCGAGACCACGATGACCAGGACGGCCGGCATCAGAAAAAGGACCAGCAGCCCGGCTCTATCGCGGCTGAGAAGCAGCAGTTCCTTCACTATGGCGGCCGGCAGTCGTGTCACCGCAGATCAATCCCTCAGCTGTTTGCCCGTGAGCCGCAGAAAAAGCCCACCCAAGTCACTGCAGCCGGGCTGCCGGGCGATCAACTCCGCCGGCGGCCCCTGACCGATGATCTCGCCCTGATCGATAATCGCCACCCGCGAGCACAACCATTGCGCTTCCTCCATGTAGTGGGTGGTGTAGATCATGCCGGTGCCCCGGCCTGCGATTCCGGCCAGCATTTCCAGGATCATGTGGCGCGACTGGGCGTCGATGCCGACCGTCGGCTCGTCCAGAAACAGCAGTTCGGGATTGTGCAGAATGCCGGCGGCGATGTTGGCGCGCCGCTTCATGCCGCCCGAGAAAGTGGCCACACGCTTGGCGGCGCTGGCCGTCAGGCCGACCAGTTCGATGCACTCTTCGATGCGGTCCTTGAGCGCGCGTCCCGTCAAGCCGGCCAGCCGGCCGAAAAAGCGCAGGTTCTCGCGGCAGGTCAGGCTTGGGTAGAGGGCTATTTCCTGCGGAACCAGGCCAAAATGGCTTTTGGCGTGCCGGGTCCGTTTGAAGATGTCGATGCCGCAGATCTTTACCTCGCCGCTGTCGGGCCGCATCAGGGTGCTCATGATGGAAATCGCCGTGGTTTTGCCGGAGCCATTGGGACCCAGCAGGCCCAGGACCTCGCCGGCGTCCACCTGCAGGTCCACATTGCGCAACGCCGGTGCGGTGTCGCCCGGATAGGTCTTTCGCAGCTGCCGTACGGCGAGCGGCAGCTCCGGCCGCTTTTCGGCCATGGGTCAAACTTTCAGCGAGGTTGATTTTTCGGATCGGGACATGTAAAGAATATTTCTTTTGAGTGTATATATAACCTAACGGGCATCAACCGGAAACAAAAAAAAATCGGTTTGGCCGGTTGAGCCCGTTTAGCCTGTTAGTCCCGCCTACGGCGGGATTGAGTCAGTTGAACCGGTGAAAGGATATTATCGACTGAACGCCGGCCCAAAACGATAAGGCCAGTGCGAGGTGCGGGTACGGGTTACGAGTTGCGGGATGTGGGGTGCGGGTTTCCGTATTTCTATTTTTCAGCTTCAAGTTTCATGTTTCGAATCTCGTGTTTCCGTTTACGTGCTCGTCTCGAACGTTAAATAGAAATTAAATTCAAACATTTACCATACTCTTATGAAGATACTGCTCGTTAATCCGCCCAACAGCGGCCGTAGCATCCCGGAGGAAGCTTACGGCATTACCACGATCAAGATGATCTTCAGGGGTGAGCCGTTGGCCCTGGAAACCATCGCCGGAAACCTGGGCGGGCACGAGGTGTGCATTGCCGATCTGAAGGCCGATCCGCAGGCTCTGACGGGTGAGTTTTCCGGGTTTGCACCGGAGGTGGTCGGCATCACCGGGGTGACCTGCGAGGCCAATGCGGTGTTGGCAATCGCGGCGGATGTGAAGCGGCGCTTCAACCCGGTGGTGGTCGCCGGCGGGCATCATGCTTCCTGCGATCCGGAATACTTCAACAGCCGGGAAATCGATTATGTGGTCACGGGACTGGGCAAGCTGAGCTTTCGTGAATTGGTGGACGCGCTGGAGCAGGGCGCCGCGGGCGGGGTCATTCCCGGCGTGGCCGCCACCGGTCCCGGACGGCCCCTTTCGTTTCAGGCGCGAAATTACACGGCTGCGGACCTGGTCGATGATGCCGCCCCGCGCTACGACCTGGTGGCGCAGCACCGCGACAAATACGTGATGAGCGGGGTCGGCGGGAAAGTGGGGTTCGTGGCCACGGCCTTCGGATGCACCCACCGCTGTCTTTTCTGCTCGATTCCGGCCCTGACCGGCGGCCGCTACCTGGCGCACGGCATCGAGGCCGTCCTGCGCGACATGCGCCTGCTCAAAGATGTCCCCCTGATCCGCCTGGTGGACGCCAACACCTTCGGTGATGTGGCAATCGCCGAAGCGCTGGGTAGGCGGATCATCGCGGCCGACATCAGAAAACACATCGTGGCGGACGTGCGCGCCGACACCGTGGTCCGGCATCCGGAACTCTTTCGGCTCTGGCGGCAGGCAGGCCTGGCGGCGGCGGTCATCGGTTTCGAGGAGATCAGCGACGAGCGCCTGGCGCAGCTGAACAAGCGCACCAGGGTCGCCACCAACATCGCGGCCATGGCGATACTGAAGAAACTCGGCATCCGGATCATCGGTGATTTCATTGTCTCACCCGACTATTTGGCCGCGGATTTCGATGCCCTCGAACAATTTGTCAGGTCCCATGCCATCGATCTGCCGCTGCCGGCCATCCTCACGCCGATTCCCGGAACGCCACTCTACGAAAAATGGCGCGCAAAAATCACCATCCACGACCTGGATTATTACACTTTCACCAACGCCGTGATCCCCACACGGATGGCGGAGAAGGAATTTTATCAGGCCTATGCGGGCCTGCTGGAAAAGTTTATCGGTCAGTTAAAAAACTAACGAGAAGGTTTTTTTCAATGGACGTTTTTATCAACGACATTGCCGCATTTCTGCCCAACGAGCCGGTCGACAACGATGCCATCGAGGATGTCCTGGGCCGGATCAACGGTGCGGCCTCACGGGCCAAACGGATCGTGTTGAGAAATAACAAGATCGAGACGCGCCACTATGCGCTCGATGCCGCCAGCCGGCGCCTGACGCACACCAATGCCCAGTTGACGGCCGCCGCCATCCGCGGATTGAAGCCCTACGCCGGTTTCAGCCCGGCGGACATCCAGTGCCTGTGCTGCGGCACCACCTGCCCCGACCTGCTTTTTCCGGGGCATGCGCTGATGGTTCTGGGCGAATTGGGAATAGATGAATGTGAAGCCGTGACGACCGCCGGCATCTGCATCTGCGGCATGACGGCCCTTAAGTTTGCCTTCATGAACGTTGCCGCCGGCCTGTCCGTCAACGCGGTGGCGACCGGCTCCGAACTGGCGGCCTCTTTCATGCGGGCCGAATTCATGGCCGGTCTTCTTACGCAGGGCGATGAAGCCGATGTGGCCAGCCAGCCCGTGCGTGCCTTCGACGCCGACTTTCTGCGCTGGATGCTCTCGGACGGCGCCGGGGCGGTGTTTTTGTCCGATTGCGCCGATCCCGGCCGGCGCGCGCTTAAAATAGAGTGGATCGAGCACAGCTCCTACGCCGGTCAGCTGGAAACCTGCATGTATTCGGGCGGTGTCAAAACAAAGGACGGGCGTGCCATCGGCTGGCGGGAGACAGAGGACATCGCGCCCGAAGCAAGACCCTACCTCTTCGCGGTGCGGCAGGACATCAAGCTGCTCGACAAGCATATCGTCGGCACGATGGGCCGGGCGCTCTCGGCCGTGGCGGCCAGACGCGGGCTGAAACCCGATGACATCGACTGGTTCCTGCCGCACTACTCCTCGGCCTATTTCCGGCCCAGATTTTACGACGAGATGAAACGGATCGGCTTCGAAATCCCTTACGAAAAATGGTTCACCAACCTGGCCACCAAGGGCAACACGGGCAGCGCGGCCATTTTCATCATCCTCGAAGAGATTTTCCACGCGGGACACCTGCACGAAGGGCAGAAACTGCTGTGTTTCATCCCGGAAAGCGGGCGCTTTTCGCACTGCTTCATGCTGCTGACGGTCGTGTGAGCGGCGGCACCATCCCTTGAACAGCCGCCGGTGGGTGTGCGGTTTGTTTCGAGAGGCCCCGCCTTGGATGAATCCTATCGGCGCGCCTACCCAATTGAAAGGCAATCTTTAAAGTTAACATCTCGGTCTATGAGGCATTCGGGAATGTCGTATTCCAGGCACCAAATTCCAACTAAACATTCATGGCCCTTCAGGCCACCACCAAGAATGAAAATTCTGAACAGATGAACGTCGAACATCGAACGTCCAACATCGAACGGTGAATGAGGAATCGGCCAGTTTAAGCATTCGACCGCTGGAGCGAAGCGACCATCATTATTGGGTGTTCAGCGTTCGATGGTCGTTGGTCAACGTTCGAACCCATTTTCGTGTTAATCCCAAATCTCACTGATTGTGGATAGACACGGATGTCATTTTCTCAGTGCTGCCAGAATCACCAGGCCGCTGTCGCCGGCGATGCCGTGGTTGAGGCAGCCGATGTCCTGATGGTCATTTTTCCGGGCCGCACGGAGAAGGGGCGTCTTTTGCCGTCGGCTCGTGGACTCGGGCGAGCTGTGCCGCCCGTCTTCGAGCAGGATCGCGGCCACGGCGATGTCGAAGGCCGATCCGACCGGCAGGTGCCCGTAAAGATGGGTAAAGGAGAGGCAGGGCCGGTCTTCTTCCGGCGGCACCGGGCGCGGGGTGTCGGAGTTGACGATCAGCACCGCCCCCGGCGGCACGGCGGCGGGGGCGGTCCCCGGGCCACCGATTCCGACGGAACGGATGCGGGCATAGCCCTGGGAGCCCGCCGGTTTTTTTTCCAGGACGAAAAAAGCGCTGCCCTCCCCGACCGGCGCCTGAGCGGACGCGGCGGCGGGGGGAACTCCGGCCTGCAACTGCTGCGCGTAATAGCCCATCGCCCGCGAGAACTCATCCGCCCCGCCCACCAGAACCGAATCGACCCGGTCTTCTGCGAGCCACTGGCAGGCCGTCAGGAATGCCAGCGGAACGGACATATCGTACTGATTGATAGTGAGCGTGGGGCCGTGTTCGCTAAGAAAGGCGGAAATGTGGGCGGCCGCGGCGCTGTGGACCGAATTGGCGAACCGGATCGGCGAGCGGCAGGGATCGTCTTCGTCGACGGTTGTGTTCAGAAAATCGAAGGTATCGCAGGTGGGCCCGTAACCGGTGGCGAAGATGATGCCCATCCGGCCGCGGCGCTTATCGTCCAGCCGGGCATCCGCGAGCGCCAGGCAGCTGCCGAGCAGCGCCAGGCGCGTGAAGCGGTCGATCCGTCGCAGCGCCTTTTTCGGGATGAAGTCGGCCAGCGGGGCGATGTCCGCCAGCAAGGCGTCGACATCGGCCCGCACGTGTGCCGTGCGGATCTTGAACACTCCGGCCGGAGCGGCGGTGTTGTCGCGCATCGCCGCCGCCAGCGCCGCCACGCCGCAGCCGAATCCCCCCACGGCGCCGATGCCGGTTATGACGGCCGTCATGCTCACTTAATTGTGGTCCCCAGAACGAGGGCCGAATTGGTGCCGCCGAAGGCCAGGGTGTCCGAGAGCGCGACGCTGCCGATGATGGCTGTCACTGCGACGGCCGGTGACGCCGGCAAATCGGGATCGGGTGTCGAAAACCCGGCACTGGGCGGAATTTCCCCACGCTCCAGGCAGGCGACGGTGAAAACGGCGTCGATGGCGCCGGCCGCCCCCAACGTGTGGCCGACCAAGCCTTTGGTCGAAAAAAACGGTGCATCTGCAAACATATCGTGAAACAGGTGGGCCTCGATGCGGTCGTTGTCCAGGGTACCGGTGCCGTGGGCATTGATAAACGCCATGTCCGCCGGCGCAAGGCCGCCGGCCCCCAAGGCTTCGCTCAAGGCCAGCCGCAGGCCTTTGCCTTGCGGATGCGGCGAGGTGAAGTGATAGGCATCGCTGGCCGTGCCGTATCCCAGCAGGTAGCCGCGCGGCCGTTGGCCCCGGCGGCGGACGAAATCTTCGGCTTCCAGGATCATCATCGCGGCGCCCTCGCCCAGGTTCAGCCCGTTGCGGTTGGCATCGAAGGGCTTGCAGGGCGCGCGGTCGGAGTTCATCAGTGAAATGAAGCCGTTGTAGGTTACCTGGTACAGTTCGTCGACCCCGCCGGCAATGACGACATCGCAGATTCCGCCCCGGATCCACGCGGCTGCCAGTCCGATGGCATCGGCACTGGCGGCGCAGGCATTCACCACCGTCTGGCGCGGACCGGACAAGTCGAACTCGCGGGCGATGTGGACCGCCGGGTTGCTTAAAAGAAAGCGGTGATCGGGCGTGATAACCGGCACTTCCGCCGGCGGGGCCGACTGCCGCAGGGCCCGGTTGCCGATGGATTCATCCACCGAAGAGCCGATGCAAACGCCCACGCGTTCGGCACCCAGCCGCCCGTGGTCCCAGCCGGCATCCGCCAGCGCTTCCACCACGGCCGTCAGCGCCATTTGACTGTTGCGCAGGCGACAGGCCCGCCGAAACAGGCCTTGATCATAAAAAGGGCGCGTGATTTCGAAGACCGGGTGGGCGGGCGGCGAGGCGATGGCCAGCCGCGTGGGCGGGGCTGGGTGTCGCTGTCCTCTGAACAGAGATTCGACACATTCCGGCACATCGAGGCCGGCGGCGCACAGGCACCCCATGCCGGTGATGGCGATGGGCCGCAGACGCCTCATGCCGCCCGTCTTTTTTCGATGAAGGCGGCCAGGGTGTTGATCGATTGCAGGGCCGGCCGCCCCTCTTTCATGTCGCGGATTTCGACCCCGAAATTTTCTTTCACCTGGTAGACGATTTCGATCGCGTCGACCGAATCGAGCCCGTATTTGTCACCGAACAGGGGCTCGTCGTCTTCGATGTCCGCCGGCGCCACATCGATGAGATCGAGTTCGGCGACCAGAATTTCTTTGAGCCGCTGCTTCAGGGCCATCGTGTCCATTCTGATTTTCTATGTTGGTTCGGCAGGCAAAAACAGATCAGGAAACCGCCGCCCTCAATTCCTTGAACAGCTGCTCTTCCTGCGATGCGCAGTTTCTGAGGATATCTGCCATGGCCGGGTAGGTTTCCGCGTGAGAGGCGCGGTTTTTACAGATGCGCGAGCCGATGAGAGCAAATTCGCGCCATTGGTCGCCGATGGCCGTCATTTTCCGGGACAACAACAGCAGGCGGCTTTTATCGAGCACCGGTGCGCTTTCCTGGAGAAAAGCCGCATAGAGAAAGCGGAAGCCCGCGCCGCCGGTGCCGATTTCCTCCTGCATGCGGATGAGGTGGCCGACGTTCAGGGCCGCCTTTTCCGGGCCCAGCTTTTGAGGCCAGCGCTGCACCCTGTCGGCCAGGTAGCGGATGCCCTTGACGCCGATGAATCCCAGCGGTGCGCGGGTCATGGCGTTGCACACCGCCTTGATCCCTTTGATGATCGCGCCGCGCAGATCGATGTGGTCGGGAGTCGAGGTCACATAGTACATCTTGCCTTTGGGCGCCAGGGGGCCGTGGGCGAAGCGGGCCTTGCTCAGATCTTTCCTGGTGCAGGTGACCGGTTCCGGAAACACGGGATCGCTGATCAGGTAGGTCCCGTTACTGCGGCCGTAGGCGACCAGGTTGTGCATGTTGAAATGAAAGCGGTAGCGGCGCGGAAAGTAGGTCAGCCAATACGCGCCGGTCCGGCAGCCGACCGGCGTCTGTTCATCGAGCTTGCGGTCGAGGGCGGCCATGGCGTTTTCAGGGCTGCGGAATTTTTCCCACCTGATCTTGACGTTCAATCGGGCGGCCACCCGGTCGATGATCCGGCCGTTTCCGGCGCGAAACGTGGTCAAGGGGAGGTGGTTGAGCCGGATGAACGGGAAATAGCCGAAAAAAAGCCCGCCGCCGATCCCGAAGGCCAGCGGTTCGCTGAGAGCCAGCCCGTAGTGGGACAGCAGGTTGGCGGCGACGCCGGACTCGCAGTGCGCCGCCTGCCGGTGGGTGAAGGGAATTTTTATGTCGGTGTCAGTCCACATGCACCGATGACTCCCAGGCGTCGGGAATTTTTTGGAGCGCTTCGCAGGAGATGCCGAAGATGTCGGCATAGCGCATAAGCAGGCTGCGGTCGAGACGCCTGAACCCGGCCGGCTTAAGGTGGCGGCGCACCCGCCAGCGGGGCAGACCGGCATAGCCGGCCAGCAACCCGACGTCCATCAGGTTTCTGGCCATGTGATAGGCCAGCGGACTGCGCTTGCCGGCCCGGACCCGCTCGATTTCCGCAGCGATGTCTCTGTGAATCTGCGCCCAGGCCTGCTGATTGACGATATTCTTCGGCTCCCACCCCAGGCTGGGGGCTTGAACATAGGTGCCGTCTTCGTCGACCGCATAGGTGATTTCTGTCTGCCCCCGGTTGAGGCCAACGTCCTGGGGCACATCTTTTTTTCGCATGAGGAAATAATCCGCGCGGGTCTGCGTCTCCGGTTTAAACGATAAGGATAGTCGAAAAATCGCCTTCCCGTCAACGCTTTTATAGGTGGCGAGGGCCGGCAGGGTAGTATGTTTCAGCCAATGGACGGCATCGCCTCTGGCTCATTTTGCGGTGAAAAATGGCGGCAATGTCAAGGATGGGGCGGTATGTCAGGATTTCGGGCGGCCGGCGGGGATATCTTTTCGCCGCAGAGGGTGATCTCGTCATGGCGCCAGATTCCCAGGATGCTCAAGCGCTCGATGTCGGCATAGTAGAGCGTTTTCAACCCGTTGATTCTGGCAATCTCGCCGATGGCATTGGAATTGAATTCGGCGTAGATGCCGTAACCGGAAACCGGCTCCTTGATCCGGATGATTTTTCCGCTGCCGGTTGCCTCAGCGGTCGGCGTCCGGTCAAGATCGCTCGTCAGGGGGTATTTGACACGGGTGTAAACGACACCGACCAGGACCGCATGGCCATTTGAAACCACGGCGCCGCACCCGACCGACAGGAGCGCGGCAAGGGCGGCCAGACACGCAAAGCCATGACGTTTCTGCACGAACATTCCCGCTCCCTTGCGCGGTTCGATCGCCGGCGCCGGCGTGCGGCTAATCTCCGTAAACCACGATGCGCCAGCGGGTGTAGAGGCCGAAAAGGACCTGCACGACTTCCTGGTCGGCGTGATTCATGACCGTGATCTGACCGTTTCTGGCGGCGGCACTGTAACTGGCATCACCCCAGGCCACCAGCCACAACACGCTATAGGCCTCGGCGGTCCCGGTTTTCGACCCCAGCTCGGTCCGGTTGAGATCGGTGTCATAAGGTGTCCGGATGTTGACATAGGCGCAGCCTTGAAAAAGCAGAATCACCAAGCCTATCACCAATACGGCGAATCGAAATCTCATCTTGCCGGCCTCCCTCAAAAGAACCATCCGCGGCTCGGGCGGCCAATACCGTCCGGCCCACCCCCCAGATGCCCCGTGCGCCACACTTGCCACCAAAAGCGCAGCCGGTCAAGATCAAATGTGACCCGCCGGGCGCGGTGCGGCGACCGTTGACACGCGCCCCGGTTTTACGGATACTGTCGAGCGATCGGCATGCCACCGAGTGCGTCAATGACAATGGCCCGCCCCGGTTTCGGCGCGGGCGCCGATGGGTTTTTCGACTGCATGAAAACGACCAACGTCATCTTGTTTCAATCCCGGGAGCGCCTGCAGCAAAAAGCGCGCACATATATCGAAGACCCGCAGCGCCTCCTCGAGGAACGGGGGCAAGCCGTGCCGCTGCTGCTTCAGGCGCTCAAACTTGGCGATCCGGACCTCAAGCGCGAGATCATGCTGCTGTTGGGCGGATTTGCCGGGCCGGATGTCATCTGGCCGCTCTTTCGCCTGCTGACCGATCCAAACGAAGATGAAGAGGTGCGCCACGATGCCGCCATTCAACTCAGCGTAACCGCTTCCTTTCTCAGTGCGCCGCAGGATCTGATCGAACAGCTGTTGGCGGCTCTGAAGAGTACCGACCCTGTGACGCGGGCCGGTGCTGCCTTTGCGCTGGGATGGCGGGGCAATGCCGCGGCCGCCATCGCCCTGATCGACTGCCTGTACGACCCGGACCCGCAGGTTCAACAGGCGGCCGTGAACGCGTTGTCGAACCTGGAGGACGACCGCATCCTGGGTCTTCTCATAGACCGGCTCCACCACGCCGCCCTCGAACAAAGACGCGGCATTCTCTACAATCTGTGGCGGTTTGCAGACCAAAGGCCGATTGTGGCCGAGGAATACCGGCGCATACTAGCGTGCGCGACAGACGAGCTGCGGGCCGATGCCCTGATCCTGCTCGGGATGATCGGGGGTATCGAGCATCAACGGCCCGCTTTCCGCAGGCTCTTCAAGGACCCGGACGCGCGCATCCGCGAACTGGCCTTCAAGGAACTGGCGGGTCTCACTCCGCGGGAATTGGGGGAGTTCAAAACCGACATCGAAGCCGGCCTGGCCGATCCGGAGCCAAGGGTAAAGCGCGCAGTCTTGAAGGCATTCAGAAAGATGCCGCCGCCGTAAACAGAGATTTAGAAAAAAATCAGTAGGAGCCTTGGCTGCCACTGACCTCTGCGTACATCAGGATAGTAATTTGGTTGCTTATGTATCGCAGCTACCGTGGTGTAGGTGTTTTTAGGGAGAAATGGGATACCATGGGATCGAAATCACGATCATCATGGAGTAAGGCCAATCCTTCTATACTGAAGAATGTTGCGATAATTACATCAATTTTTTTTCGGACAGTAACGCCTGATTTTCGAAGGGCCCGATAATTTCGGGCACTTTGAATGGCGACATTATATCCACCGATTTGACGAAATAAAAGAGTACTGAGGAAGTCCCTGGCTGCTTCATAATCGGTGTCAGATCTGAAGCCCTGAAGGACCTCTGCAAGGATCAAATCCCCAATGATGATAGGAATATTTGAAAGGTAATGATCAAACAAATCTGTCTGCCATGTGGAAATACCGTTGAAATAATTGATCCATACGGATGGAGTGGGCCACGAGAACTATTCAGATGACACTCGATGATGATCTTGTCAAAGCCGTCGACCGCGTTTCTAAACGACTCCATACGAGCCGTTCCGCCTTCACGCGCAAGGGCATTCGCGAGGCGCTTGACCGCTATAGCCGCGAGCAATTGGAGCGCCAGCACCGTCGAGGGTATGAGCAACACCCGGTAGCCTCCGGTGAGTTTTCGGTTTGGGAAAAGAGCAGACCTGGGGTGATGAATGAAACACGGTGAGTAAGAGGTCATAGGTACGGCGTGATAGGTCGTGGATGTTGTCATTAATAAACGATTATTTCCTTGACCTATAACCCACAATCCATTACCCATAACCTACTGACAATTTTACATGTCTTCGGGAGCTTGGTGAAACCGGGCTGAGAGGGTCTCTGGGGCAAGGGGCCGACCGTCGAACCTGATCCGGGTAATGCCGGTGGAGGAAAAGGACAGAATACGTGCCGACCTTCACCGGGTCGGCTTTTTTTGTGCCGTGACGGAGGTCAACACCGAAAAGAAAGCACGGGGGGCGGATGAACATCAGGCCGGTTAAAGTCGAGGACAGAAACCTGGGCGGATTCGATTATTTTCTGCTGTGGGCCGGCGTGGGCATATCGCTGGCGGAAATCTGGGCCGGCGGGTTTCTGGCGCCCATGGGGTTTTGGGCCGGTATGGGGGCCATTCTTCTGGGGCACCTCATCGGCAACACCTTCATGGCCTTGGGCGGGGTCATCGGATCGGATCACGGCATCATGTCGATGGTGTCGGTGCGGCCGGCCTTCGGCATCCGCGGGTCCAACCTGGCGGCGGTCCTGAACATCGTCCAGCTGATCGGCTGGGCCTCGATCATGCTCATCATCGGCGGCCGCGCCGGAGCGATGCTGGGACACTCCGCCGGCGGGCTGCTGGCCAGCGATCAGTTCTGGATCGTGGCGATTGGCCTCGGCACGCTGCTGTGGGCGCTGTGCACCGGCAAGACGATCTGGAAATTCATGCAGAGCGCCGCGGTGATCGCCCTGCTGCTGGTGCTCCTTCCGATGACCTGGCTGTCGGTCGGCGAGTTCGGCGCCCGGGTTTTTACGGCCAAGTCGCAGGGGATGGCCTTCATGGTCGGCCTGGACCTGGTGATCGCCATGCCGATCTCGTGGATGCCGCTGGTGGCCGACTACGCGCGTTTTGCCAAAAAAGGCGCGCCGGCCTTCTGGTGCAGCTGGTGGGGCTACTTTCTGATCTCCTCCTGGATGTACCTGCTGGGGCTGATAGCGGCGCTGGCGACCGGCGCGGTCGATCCGGCCGCCCTGATCCTGGAGATCATGGGGCGGGTCGGGCTGGCGCTGCCGGCCCTTGTCATGGTGATCTTCTCGAGCATCACCTCCGATTTTCCGGATGTCTATTCGACGACCTGCTCGATGCTGAACATATCGCGGCGGATCGGTGCGACAACCATCATGTGGGCGGCCGGGATCCTGGCCATCCTGGTGGCGCTGGTGTTCCCGATGGAGCAGTACGAGAACTTCCTGCTCTTCATCGGCGCCATGTTCGTGCCGCTCTTCGGCGTCGTCCTGACGGACTATTTTCTGATCCGCGGCCGGCGGCTGGATCTCGAAGCCCTCTATGCCACAGGCGGCAAATACTGGTACAGCGGTGGCTTCAACAAGGCCGCCATCGCCGCCTGGGTCAGCGGCTTTGCCCTTTACTGGCTGACCGTCAAGCTGACGAACCTCGGCGGCTCGCTGCCGTCAATTATTTTTGCGGGGCTGGTCTACCTGGGTTTGATGCACCGGAGCATGCGGTTGAGAGCGGCCTGAATAGCGGCTGAACGGGTACGCTTTCCTCCTTCCCCCTTGACGGGGGAGGGCCGGGGTGAGGGTGTCTGATACAGGGGAGGGGAGTTTTCGGTCGGATACTTTTGTAAAACACGGGTTGTTTTGGGCGAGCCCGGCTCAGGTGGACTACAGCTTTTCATCGAAGGCGCGTTTATTTTCCTCCAGGGCCTCGCTTTGCCGCTCGAGGTCTTCGAAAAGACGGTCAATAGCCTCCCGGCAGGCGTGCATGGCCTGGGAAAGCGCCGTTATTTTCGTCCCATCGCCGCTCAGGCTGGCAGCCTGCATGTCCACCGTGAGCGCTTCCAGGCGCTTTTCATGCGCGTCGATCTCATTTTCGATGCGGGCGGCCGCGCGTTCGAACGGCCGCAACACGCGCGCGCGCGCCGCCTGGAGTTCGGAGCGTCGCCGCCGCAACTCCTTCTTGTTGACCTTTTCGGGTTTGCGCTCCTCCGCCGGCCCCCCGGCCGGTGCCGGATCGGCCGGGGCCTCTTCCCGCCATCCGCCGCGGGCCAGGAAACGCGCGTAGCTGCCCTCGAAGGTTTCGATGCCCTCCGCCTGAAACACCACCAGACGCCCGGCCAGGGCGTGCAGGAACATTTCGTTGTGCGTCACCATGACCACCGCCCCTTCGAAATTGTCGAGCGCGGCCAGCAGCGCGTCACAGGATTCCATGTCGAGATGGTTGGTGGGCTCGTCCAGCAGCAGGAGGTTGACCGGCGTGGCCAGAAGTTTACCGAGCATGACCCGGCTTTTTTCGCCGCCGGACAACACCGCGATTTTTTTCAGGGCGGCCTCGCCCTCGAACATCATCGCGCCGCAGATGTTGCGGGCTGCTTGCCGGCCGATTTCCGGATCGGCATACAGGATTTCCTCTTCGACGGTGCGCTCGTCCACCAGCGTTTTCAGGTTGGTCTGTTCGAAAGCACCGGGCACCACCTGCGGGTTGTAGCGCAGGCTTCCCGCCTGGGGCGTGAGGGCGCCGGACAAGAGCTTGAGAAGCGTGGTCTTGCCGCGGCCGTTGCGCCCGACGACGCAGATGCGGTCGTTTTTAGCGATCGTGATACCGAAGCCGCGGATCAGAGGCGGCTGGCCGGGGTAGGCAAAAGAAAGGTTCTGGGCGGTCAACATCTGGCGGCCGGAAAACGGCCGGGCGCGAAAGGAAAACCCGAGCGATTTGATTTTTTCGAGCTTATCGTGTTTTTCCATCTTCTGCAGGGTTTTGATGCGCGATTGAACCATGTTGGCCAGACGGGCCTTGGCGCGGAAACGCGAGATGAACAGCTCGATGTCCTTGCGGCGCCGCTCGTCGTTGACCCTGGTTTTTTCGTGCACTTCCTCATCCTGGGCGATCTGGGCGTAGTATTTTTCCGTGGCGCCGGCGATCTTGCGCAGTTTGCGCCGGTGAATGCCCATGGTGTGGGTGACGATACTGTCCATGAAACTGCGGTCGTGGGTAATCAGCATCAGCTCGCGCGGCCAGGAGAGAAAAAAACGCGCCACCCAGCGGATGGAGGCGATATCCAGATAGTTGGTCGGTTCATCGAGAAGGATAAGGTCGGGCTCCGCTACCAGCGCCTTGGCCAGGTTCAGACGCACCTGGAAGCCGCCCGAAAATTCGTGCGGGGCCCGTTGCAAATCTCTTTCCGAAAAGCCGAGGCCGGCCAGAATTTTTTCAGCCCGCCAGATCTGGTCGCTTCCGTCAGCCGGCAAGCCGGCGGCGGCCTCCTCCAGGATGGTTTCCCGGGAAAAGTTTATGGCCTGCCGGACGTGAACGATGCGGTAGCCTTTGGGGATGTTGACCAGACCCTCGTCGGGCTCTTCCTCACCGCTGATGATGCGAAAAAGGGTGGTCTTGCCGTGACCGTTGCGGCCCACGAGGCCCAATCGTTCGCGGGAATTGAGTTGGAAAGCCACATCCTCGAAGAGGACATGGTCTCCGAATCTTTTTGAGAGATTTTCAACGCTGATCATATTGCTGACCTGAAAAAATTCGGGCTTGAAATGGAGTGACGCTTATGTCTCGCGGGTCCGCCCCAAGGGTACAAAAAATCTGGTAGCGGGCCGAAACCACCGGTTTGCCGGGCTGAAGCGGCGCTTCACTGCCGATCCCGGCCTGATAAAGATCGTTCCATGATAACGCGTCACGCGACGCTCTTCAACCTCCGGGGCGCAATTGCAGACATCACGGAATACCGGCCGATGTCGTAGACCGCCTGCTCCAGGGACTATTTTCCTAAGTATTTAATATATATAATATTATGAGTTCTGCCGGATAGGCCGTTCAGCACCGGCTATCACCGCATATTTTTTTGCCGCTCCCTTTGCACCGTTGTTGAAACGCAGATGCCCCCCGTGGTGCCACAGCCCTATTGAATGGTCATTGCAACAGGGCGAAACGGCGCCGATCGGGCACGGTCACAGATTGCTAACTTGACATAGCCAAGTTATCCATATATATATTCATACTTTATTTAACCGCCAATGTCTCGGAGCCACCTCAACCACAGGCAGGAATCCTCTTCATGAACCGGTCAGCATCCATCGCCTCACCGCTGGCGGCCCTGGGCCGCTACTGCATCGATCTGGTGCGGGAGATGGGCGCCGTCATGATTTTTTTCGTCCAGGGCTTTGTCCGGATTTTTTCGCTGCCGACCATTTTTTCCAAGACCACCCAGCAGATCTATTTTATCGGGTCGAAGTCGATTTTCGTCATCTGCCTGACCGGCGCCTTCACCGGCATGGTTTTAGGTCTGCAAGGCTATTACGTCCTGGTCAAATACGGCTCCGCCGGCTCGCTGGGATCGGCCGTGGCCCTGACGCTGGTGCGCGAAATGGGCCCGGTGTTGACGGCCATCATGATCATTGCACGGGCCGGGTCGGCCATGGCGGCCGAAATCGGCATCATGCGGATTTCCGAGCAGATCGATGCCCTGGAGACCATGAGCATCGATCCCATCCAGTATCTCGTCAGCCCGCGCATCGCCGCCGCCCTGATCAGTTTCCCCCTGTTGACCGCCCTTTTCGATGTCATCGGTATTTTCGGCGGGTACCTGACCGGTTCCATTCTGCTGGGGCTCAGCTCGGGCATCTACTTTTCGCGGGTCGAGTCGAGCGTCGCCATGGTGGATGTCAACGGCGGGTTCATCAAATCGATCGTGTTCGCCCTGGTGGTCATCACTATCTGCTGCTATCACGGGTATTACACCCACCGCCGGTCAAATGGCCAGGGGGCCAAGGGGGTCAGCTTTTCCACCACATCGGCCGTGGTTCAGTCCTGCGTGTTGATTCTCGTGACCGATTACGTGCTGACCTCTTTTCTGCTGTGAGAAGATAATGGACCGCCCCCTGATCCAGTTCATAGATGTCCACAAGCATTTCGGAGACAAACGGGTCCTTAACGGCATCGACCTGAGCATCTACGCCGGCCAGATCACCTCGATCATCGGCAAGAGCGGGGTCGGCAAGAGCGTGCTCCTGAAGCACATGATCGGTCTCATGCGGCAGGATGCGGGCGATATTTTTTTTGACGGCCGGCCGCTGGGGGCCTTCAGCAAAAAGGAGCGCGAGGCGTTAAAAAAGAAATTCAGCTACATGTTCCAGGGCACCGCGCTTTTCGATTCGATGACGGTGTTCGAGAACATCGCCCTGCCGCTGAAGGAGAAAACAGGCCTGCCGCGGGAAGAGATCCAGCGCCGGGTGCACCAGAAAATGGAGCAGCTCGATTTGCGGGCCATCGACGATGAATATCCTTCCCAGCTCTCGGGCGGCATGAAGAAGCGCGTGGCCCTGGCCCGCGCCCTGATCACCGACCCGCAGATCGTGCTCTTCGATGAACCGACGACCGGGCTCGATCCGATTCGAAAAAGCGTGGTCCACGGCATGATCGCGGATTACCAGAAACGCTTCGGGTTTACGGGCGTGATCGTCAGTCATGAGATTCCCGACATCTTCTACATTTCCCAGCGCATCGCCATGCTGGAAGACGGCCGGATTCTCTTCGAAGGCACGCCTGATGAAATCCAATACACAAGCGAGCCGGTGATCCAGCAATTCATCAGCGGGCTCGAAAGCCGCCGGGACGAGCTGACCGGGCTGGCGTCCCAGCAGGCCGGCGATCGCAAGTTCCATGAAGAGATGACGCGGCTGCAGAGCCACCAGATCGCGTTTTCGATGGTGCTGCTGACGGTCCGCAACATCGACCAGATCAACGAGACCCTGGGCCGCAAGGCCTGTCAGACGTCACTGAAGAATTTCGCCCTGCAGCTGCAGGGCCACATCCGGATTACCGACACCTGCTCGCGGTATGGGCTGAACAAGATCCTGCTGGTCTTGTCCAACACGACCAGCGATCAGGCCCGGGCCTTCTGCGCCAAACTCGGTCGGCAGATCAAGAGCGAAACGATCCTGGTATCGCCGCCCGGCACGGAGGTCTGCTTTACGGTCGGGGTCGGTATCGTCGAAGTCCAGAGGGGCAACACGATCGACGGCATTCTGGCGACGGCCGAGGCCAACCAGGAGAAAATGTTTGATTTCCGCGTCTGCTCGCAACAGGAGGAAAGATGAAAAAATGGTCCGTTGAGGTCGCAGTGGGTCTGTTCGTGCTCCTCGGCATCATCAGCGTCGGGTATCTGACCATTCGCCTCGGCAAAATGGAAATCATCGGCGACAATTACTACACCATTACGGCCCGGTTTCAGTCGATTGCGGGCCTCAAGACAGGTTCCGAAGTGGAACTGGCCGGCGTTCCGATCGGCAAGGTCGAAGGTTTTTCGTTGGACCAGGAGCGTTGGATGGCGCTGGTCCGGATGAAGATCCTGAAGGATATCGTTTTGAGTGAGGACGTCATCGCTTCGATCAAAACCGCCGGCCTGATCGGCGACAAGTACATCAAGCTTTCCCCCGGCGTCTCGGACGTGCCGCTCGAACCGGGCGGAATGATAACCGAAACCGAATCGGCTCTGGATATCGAGGAGCTGATCAGCAAATTCGTGTTCGGCAAGGTCTGACATGTCGCCTGCAACAGCGGGGGTGATGAAGGAGGCGGCCGTGAAAAATGTGCTTTTGTGTTCGATCATTCTGGTGTGCGTGATGACGGCGCCGGCGATGGCCGGCGCGCCGATCGATGCGCTGAAAGGACCGGTTGACAAGGTGATCCAAATCCTCGAGGATCCGCAGTACGAGGATCCGGCCCGGCGGGCCGATCAGCGCGAGAAGATCCGGTCGGTTACCAACGCCATGTTCGACTACGAGCTGATTGCCAAGCGGACCGCCGGCCGGTATCATTGGGAAAAAAGCCTCACGCCGCCGCAGCGACAGGAATTTACGGACCTTTTTGCCAAATTTCTGGGCAACAACTATTTGTCACGCATCAACGGGACCGTCAAAGGGCTCAAGATCGACTACCTCGGTGAGGTGGTGGAGGACTCCGGTAAAAAGGCCAAGGTCAAAACCAGAATCCCCAGGAACGACGGTGATGTCAATGTCGACTACAACCTGTGGCTCAAGGACGGCGCCTGGAAAATTTATGACGTGTATGTCGAAGGCGTCAGCCTGGTGCAAAATTATCAGACCCAGTTTTACGACCTGTTCAACAAAGAATCGGCCGCGCAGGTCATCGACCGGCTGAAGCAAAAGATCGAGGAACAGAAAAACCAGGACAAAACCAATGGTTAAAAGTGCGCGGCGAAATAACGCCGCCGGCTTTGCCGATCGGGCGCTTAGAAGCCTGCTGCGGCCGACTTTTTCAAAGCGCCTGAAACCGCGGGCTTTCGCATGGGCGGCCGTGCGTGTTCTGGTCATCGCCATGTTGATTTCAAGCGCCCCGGTGCGCGCCGAAAACGATTACTCCGGCCCGGCGGCGGCCGCGCCGGGAATCCTGCCGGCTGCCGATCAGGATGGCGGGGCATCGGCGCCGGCAAGCGATGATGAATTCGATTTTCCCCCGGAAGAGGCCCGGCCGGTGGTCAAGATAGCCGATCCCTTTGAGCCCATCAACCGGGTGGTCTTCCGGTTCAACGACCGGCTTTACTTCTGGGTGCTCAAGCCCGTGACGCAGGGTTATAAGGTCGTATTACGGGAAGATATTCGACAGTGCGTCGCCAATTTTTTCAGCAATGTGCTGACCCCCGTGCGCCTTGCCAACTGCCTCTTTCAGGGAAAATTCAAGGCGGCCGGAACGGAAACCGCGCGCTTTTTCATCAACACGACCATGGGCGTGCTCGGCTTCGGCGATGCGGGCAAAGATATGTTCAAGCTGGAAATCACCGACGAGGACCTTGGGCAGACCCTGGGTGTTTACGGCATCGGCAACGGGTTTTTCATCGTGTGGCCCCTGCTGGGGCCCTCCACCGTAAGAGATACGGCCGGCTTCGTCGGTGATACCTTTCTCAATCCCATCACCTACCTCGAGCCGACCGGGCTTTCACTGGCCGTTGGGGGGTATCGGCGGCTGAACGACCTGTCATTTCGGATAGGAGAGTACGAGGCCATCCTGGCGGCCGCCATCGAACCCTACACGGCGGTCAGAGACGGATTTATTCAATACCGGAAAGCATTGGTCGCACAGTAGGGCCGGGGGTGAAAAACCGGGTTTGGTGTTTGGGGTTTGGTGTTTGGGGTTCTGGGTTCTGCGTCCAGAGTTCAAAATCCTGAGTTTCAATTTTAATCTCGGATAGATTTCGAATACCTATTTGCGAGTTTCAAGTTTCTCAGGGATCAAGCAAAACGATCGGAGTGGGTAAAACAGGGGGAAGTGCATGAAGGTATTGGTCAGTGACAACCTGGGTGACATCGGGATTCAAATGATGCGGGCAGCGGGCGGCTTGGAGGTGGATGTCAACACCGGACTGTCCCCCATAGAAATCAAGTCCATCATCGGCCAATACGATGGCCTGGTGATCCGCAGCGCCACCAAAGTGACCGAAGATCTTCTGGATGCGGCGGCAAATCTGAAGGTTGTCGGCCGGGCCGGCATCGGGCTCGACAACGTCGATATTCCCGCGGCCACCAAACGGGGCGTGGTCGTCATGAACACACCGACCGGCAATGTGATCACCACGGCCGAACACACCATTGCCATGATCATGGCGCTCAGCCGCAACATTCCGGTCGGAACCGTCACGCTCAAGGCCGGCAAGTGGGAGAAAAAACGGCTGCAGGGCCGGGAGGTCTTCAATAAATGGCTGGGCGTGATCGGTTTCGGAAAGATCGGCTCGATCGTCGCCGACCGCGCCCGCGGACTCAAAATGCGGGTGATGGTCCACGATCCCTTCGTTTTGCCTGAACAGATCGAGAAAGCGGGGTTCAAAAGCGTCGGCCTGGAAGAACTCTACCGTAGTGCCGACCTCATCACCGTTCATGTTCCCAAGGTAAAGGGCACCGAGAAGCTGATCGACCGGGCGGCTTTTGCGCTGATGAAAGACGGCGTGATGATCATCAACTGCGCCCGCGGAGGCATCCTGGACGAAGAGGCGCTCGATGAAGCCCTGGCTTCCGGCAAGGTCGCCGGCGCCGCGCTGGATGTCTTCGAAAAAGAGCCGCCGGGCGCCTGCCGGCTCTTCAATCACGAGCGGGTCATCTGCACGCCGCATTTAGGGGCCTCGACCCTGGAGGCCCAGACGAATGTCGCCATGGCGATTGCCGAGCAGATTATCGCCTACCTCAAAGACGGCACGATCATCAACGCGGTCAACGTTCCGTCCATCACCGGTGAACTGCTCAAGAAGCTGGGTCCCTACCTCGCACTGGCCGACCGCATCGGCCTTCTCCAGGCCCAGCTTTCCAGGGGACCGGTCAAAAAGGTCGAGGTCATCTATGAAGGTGATTTCAACGGCCTCGACCTGTCGCCGGTGACCACCGCGATGCTCAAGGGGTTGTTGACTCCGATGGTCAGGGATGCCGTGAACTTCGTCAATTCGGCGGTGATTGCCAAGGAAATGGGAATAAAGGTCATCGAGAGCACCAGTGCCGAATCGGACCATTTTATCAACCTGATGTCGGTGCGGGTGGCCACCACCGACATGACGACCACGGTCGCCGGCACCATTTTCGGCAAGAGTGACCCGCGGATCGTCAAGATCAACAACTTCGGCCTCGAACTCATCCCGGAAGGCCACCTGGCACTGATCTACAATCAGGACAAGCCGGGGGCGATCGGCAGTATCGGCACCACTCTCGGACGGCACAACATCAACATCAGCCGCATGCAGGTGGGCCAGGACCAGGATGGCGAAAACAACATCATCTTTCTCAGAACGGACACATCGATTCCGGCCGACGCGCTGGAGGAACTGCGGGCCCTGCCGCAGGTCAACACGGTGACACCGCTCGAGTTGTGACCGATGCGCCGGTCTGTGGAAGCGAGCCGAATTCGCTGTAGCGGGACCAAAACGGCCCGATTTTCATGCACCGTGGCTGATAGAAACGCCATGACCGTTTGACAGGAGGCCAAACATGCCGGACGAAGAAAAAGGATTCAGCGTAAAAGATCGTCGTCTGTTTTCCGACGAAGAAAGTGAAAAGACGCCAGAAGAAGCCATGCCCGAGGGCCGCCCCCCTGCCGATGAAACCCAGGCCCCGCCGCGGCCGGAGGCTGCCGCCCGGGCCGGTGCCGACGGCTTCGAAGATATGCCGCTGCCGACGGTCAACTTCCCGACCTTTATTCTTTCTTTGAATGCCTCGGCGCTGCTGCACCTGGGGGCGATCGAGGACCCGGAGACCGGCCGGCCGTCGAGAAACCTGCCGATGGCCAAGCAAACCATCGACATCTTGAACATGCTGGAGGAGAAGACCCGCGGTAATCTCACCAGGGACGAGGAAAATATGCTCAAGAACATTCTTTATGACCTGCGGATCGCCTATGTCAGGGAAAAATCCTGACCGGCTTTGCCGGTTTTAAAAGGCGCACCCAAATTAATCCCGCATGCCCGCAGCGGCCTGCCCCGTGAGGTATATGCCCAAGTCCGCCGGAGCTGCGCCGAGGGAACACGGCTCCCATGATTCGACTCAGCGCACCGGCCAAGATCAACCTTTTCCTGCAGGTCACCGGCAGACGGCCGGACGGATACCATGACCTGTTTACCCTGATGTGCCCCCTGGATCTGGCCGACCGCCTCCGGCTGGACCCCGGTGGGCCGCGTATCCGGGTCATCTGCTCGGACCCGGCCGTTCCTGCCGACGACACCAACACCGCCCACCGCGCCGCCGACATTTTTTTCGGGAACCTGGCCCGGCGCCGCAGTCCTCAACCGACCGGGGTGACGATCACCATTGACAAAAGGATTCCGGCGGGTGCCGGCCTGGGCGGGGGCAGCAGCGATGCCGCGGCGGTTTTGAGGGGCCTGAATCGTTTTTTTAAATATCCGTTTCGACGGCCGGAACTCATCGAGATGGGACTGGCGGTCGGTGCGGACGTTCCGTTTTTCATATTTGGGCAGCCGGCGCTGGCGACCGGCATCGGAGAGCTTCTGGAACCCTGCCGACAGCTGCCATCCTACCCGGTGTTGCTGATTTATCCCGGCATCAGCGTATCGACGGCCGAGGTTTACAAAAATCTGGATTTAGGATTGACAAAGTGTAAAAAAAAACTTAAAGACTTCGATTTGAAACAGCAGCCCTTCGATGCGGCGCTCCACCTATGCAACGACTTGGAAACAGTGACGCTGAGCCGGTATCCGCAGGTCAGGGCGGCCAGGCAAGCCCTCGAAGGACGCGGGGCGCTCGGCATTTCAATGTCCGGCAGCGGCTCGAGTGTCTTTGCGCTTTTCGCCGATGACCAAACGGCCTGCCGCGCCCGTCGGGGCCTCGAAGGACAAACCGACGGGTCGTTGTTTCTGACCCGGCTCATCGTCGATGCGGACGCCGGCAGTCGGTAAGATGATACCGGAAGGCGATCGGAGAGATCCATCGTTCGTATCCAGCCGCCGGCATCATTTTATTTTTTGGGGCGTCGTCAAGCGGTAAGACACAGGACTTTGGTTCCTGCATTCGGAGGTTCGAATCCTCCCGCCCCAGCCAAAATCCTTTACTTTCGCCGATGGCGCGGACGACTTTCTTCCTTGTGACGACCGGACGGCGGGTTTTCGGCGGAAGAACTTCAGCGATAGGCTTCAAGATAAAGATTTTGGCAAGGCCAGAGGCAGGCGGCTGCAGTGTAATACGCCAACGACCGATAGCACAGCCAAAACCTTTATCTTAAAGCCTATAAAAAAACGGTAACGGTAATGAGAGATCTGGTCATATTCAGCGGCAATTCCAACCTCGACCTTTCCGGGAAGATCTGCCAGTACCTCGACCAGCCGCTGGGCGGGGCCAAAGTAAAAACGTTCAGCGACGGCGAGATTCAGATCGAAATCGATGAGAATATTCGCCAGAAAGACGTTTTCATCATCCAGTCCACCTGTTCGCCGGTCAACCACAACCTGGTCGAACTGCTGTTGATGATCGATGCCTGCAACCGTTCCTCCGCCAAAAGGATCACGGCCGTTCTGCCCTATTACGGCTATGCGCGCCAGGACAAGAAAGTCGCCCCGCGGGTACCGATCAGTGCCAAGCTGGTGGCGGACCTTCTGACGGTCGCCGGCACCAAACGCGTCATCACCCTGGATTTACACGCCGGGCAGATCCAGGGCTTTTTCAGTATTCCGGTCGACAACCTCTTCGCGGCACCGGTGCTGATCGACTACATCAAATCCAACTTACACGACAATCTCGTCATCATTTCACCGGATGCCGGCGGGGTCGAACGCGCCCGCGCCTTCGCCAAGCGCCTCGATGCCGATCTGGCCATCATCGACAAGCGACGCTCGGCCCCCAACAAGGCCCAGGCGATGGCGGTTGTGGGCGACGTCCGCAACAAGGTGGCCATGATTCTCGATGACATGGTCGATACCGCCGGAACGTTGACCGAGGCCGCGACCGCCGTCAAGAATGCCGGTGCCAGAGAGGTTCACGCCAGCTGCACCCACCCGGTGCTCTCGGGTCCGGCGATCGATCGCATCGAGTCCTCGTGCCTGAAGAGTCTGGTCGTCACGGACACGATCCCGCTCAAGCCCAATGCCGCCGAGTGCGCCAAAATAAAGGTGCTGACCATTTCGGCGCTGGTCGGGGAAGCCATCATCCGCAGCCACAACGGCGATTCGGTCACGTCACTTTTTATTTAGATTGCGTCAATAGAAAAAGGAGCCCAAGCTTTGGAACAACTTCAGTTAGCGGCAACACCCCGTGAGACCACCGGCAACGGACCGGCGCGCGTGCTGCGCCGCAGCGGCCGGATACCGGCCGTGCTTTATGGTCCGGAAACCGAGGCGCTTCTGTTATCGGTGAATATACACGAATTCGAGCTGATCCTGAAAAATCACAACATCAACCAGATGGTCCTGAACCTGGTCATTCAAAACGGAGAGTCTTCCACCCGGCCGGTCATGATCAAAGAGCTGCAAGATCATCCGGTGTCCAGAAAGCTCATTCATGTCGATTTCTACGAAATCAGCATGACCCGCAAGATCTGGGTCAACGTCCCGGTCACGGTCGACGGAAAATCGATCGGTGAAGAACGCGGCGGCATCGTTCAAGTCGTGCGCCGGGAACTCGAGGTGTTGTGTCTGCCGGGGGAAATTCCGGAATCGATTGTGCTCGATATCAGCAGTCTGGACATCGGAGATTCGATTCACATCGAAGAAGTCAAGCTGCCGGAGGGTGTGGAGATTTCGGCCGACACCAACTTTACTATTTTGACGGTCACCAGCCCGAAGGCCGAAGAAGAAGTGGTCGAGGAAGGTGAAGCCGAAGAGGCCGAGGAGGCCGAAGCGGCGCCTGAAGAGGGCGAAAAAGAGTGACCGCCATGACGGGCCGGGGTGAGGCTGCGGAACGCTCAAGGCGTTTTGTAACCGGCGAACCGGCATGGTCCCGCGGCCGATGTTCGGATGGACTGAACGGCCCGAATGTCTGAAGCGGACTTACGGCTAGTGGTCGGCTTGGGCAATCCCGGTGACGCCTACCGGGATACCCGCCACAACGCCGGATTCAAGATCGTCGAGGAGTTGAGCCGGCGCTTTGCCGTGGCGCTCGACAAGAGCAAGTTCCAGGCGCGCTTCGGTCGGGGACGTATCGAAGGCGTCGAGGTGGTTCTGGCCCAGCCCTTGGCCTTCATGAACAACAGCGGGCCCCCGGTCAGGCGCCTGGCCGATTTTTACAGGATTTCCAACAGTGGTCTGCTGGTCATTCATGACGATGTGGACCTGTCATTTGGACGATTAAAAATCAAAGAGAAAGGAGGGCATGGAGGGCACAACGGGTTGAAATCGTTGATGAGCGTCTTTGGGGGCGGTGAGTTCGCCCGCCTGCGCATCGGCATCGGACGGCCGGCGGAAAAGACCGACGTCACGGGCCACGTTCTGGGACGGTACTCCGTTACCGAGTCGGATCTGTTGAGCCGGATCGTCGACAGGGCAACGGATGCGGTGGTGACCGTTCTGACCCAAGGGCTGCGGGAGGGAATGAACCGTTTCAACGACAAGAACTTTCTGGCTTCGCTGTAAACATTCACATTTTAGATGGAGGAGAGAATGAGCTACAATTTACCGTTGATTTGTGCGCTAGTCGGTCTGGCGGGTGTGCTTTTCTCGATCATCACCGCGAGTGTCGTGAAAAACGCTCCGTCGGGCAATGAAAAGATGAACGAGATCGCCAATGCCATCAAAACCGGCGCCATTGCCTACCTGAACCGGCAGCTGAAAAGCATGGGCATTGCCGCCATCGTCCTTTTTGTCCTGATTGCGGTCTTCCTGAATTTGAAAACCGCCATCGGGTTCCTCTGCGGTGCTACCGCCTCTTTCATCGCCGGCTACGTCGGCATGCGGGTATCGGTCATCGCCAACGTCCGCACGGCCGAGGCCGCGCGCGGCGGGCTTAAAAAAGGCCTGGCCATGGCGTTCAAGGGCGGTGCGGTGACCGGTATGATCGTGGCGGGCCTGGCCCTGACCTCGGTCGCGGGTTTTTACGCCATCCTGCTCGCTACCGGAACCCCGGTGCGCGAGGCGGTCATCGCCCTGGTGGCCCTCGGATTCGGCGGCAGCCTGATCTCCATTTTCGCCCGTCTGGGCGGCGGCATCTTCACCAAGGGTGCGGATGTCGGTGCCGACCTGGTCGGTAAGGTGGAAGCCGGTATTCCCGAAGACGATCCCCGCAACCCGGCCGTCATCGCGGACAACGTCGGCGACAACGTCGGCGACTGCGCCGGCATGGCCGCTGACCTGTTCGAGACCTATGCCGTTACGGCGGTTGCCGCCATGCTGCTGGGCAACCTTTTGT
>JBAPSB010000272.1:0-25878 GCA_049281435.1 Desulfobacterales bacterium | reverse complement strand
ATCCGGGTCTTGCCCCAAGGGATTTTTTTTGTGGCGGCCCTCTGCCGACGGCACGGCTACGATGTCGAAATCCTGAACTGGCACGACATCAACCGCCGCCCGCAGGAGATCCGGGCGACGCTGCGGGAAAAAAGGCCGGACCTGATCGGGTTTTCGATATTGCACGCCAACCGCTGGGGTGCCATCGACATCGCCGCCATCGCCCGCGAAATCGATCCGGCCGTGGGCATCGTTTTCGGTGGCATCGGCGCCACCTTTTTGTGGAAACACCTGCTGGAGCGCTTTGCCGACATCGATTACATCGTGCTCGGGGAAGGAGAGACCGCTTTCCTGGAACTGGTCCGCTGCCTGGAATCCAATCGGTCAGACGATATCGCGGCCATCGGCGGCATCGCCTGGCGGCGCGAAGGCCGGCCGGTTTGCAGCGGTCCGGCTGAAACGGTGGCGAATCTCGACAAACTGCCCAACCCGGCCCGCTTCTACCGCTATCAGCACGTGTCGCTCACCCGCGGCTGTCCCGGAAACTGCACCTTCTGCGGTTCTCCCGGATTCTGGCAGCGCACGGTCCGCTTTCATTCCGTCGCCTATTTCGTGGAGCAGCTGCGCCTCTTGTACGACAAGGGCGTGCACCATTTTTTCTTTTGTGACGACACCTTCACCGTCAACGGCAAGAAGGCCATCGCGGTGTGCCGGCGGATCCTGGAGAGCGGCCTCGACATCACCTGGCAGGCCATAGCGCGGGTCGATATGGTCAACGAGGAAATCCTCTACTGGATGCGCAAGGCCGGCTGCATTCAAATCAGCTTCGGGGTGGAAAGCGGCTCGGCGAAGATTCGGCGCCTGCTGAACAAAACCTTCACCACCGCCCAGGTCGAACGGGCCTTTGCCCTGACGGCACACTACGGCATCTTGTCCCGGGCCTACTTCATCTATGGCTGTCCCGGCGAGAGCGACAAGACCATCGGGGAAACGATCGAGCTGATGCGCCGCATCAAACCGCTCGGGGCCATCTTCTACATCCTCGACCTGTTTCCCGGAACGGCCCTGTACGAGCTGTATCGGCAGGCTTCCGGCGTCACCGACGACATCTGGAGCGAGCGTATCGAAGATATCCTGTACTTCGAAACCGATCCGGACCTGAGCCCGGAGCAGGTCCTTTCCTTCGGGCAACGGCTGCGGGCCGCCTTCCACGAAAACCTGCCGCAATTTGCGCGGTCGCTCGACCTGGTGGACTTGAAGGACCTCTACCCGCTGCATGCCGATTTTCTGTCGCGCCTGGCCCTGACCTTCGACCAGGGGGACTACGCCGCCATAGAGGCCATTGCCGACAAGCCGCGGCTGGCCGAGTTCCTGTACCGCAAGGCGCTGGGTTTTCATCCCGATGTGCGGGCATATCTGGGCCTGGGCATCGTGCTTCAGAAGGCCGGCCGGCACGGTGAAGCGCGGGATATCCTCCAGGAGGCCGTCCGCCGTTTCCCCGGCCACAAGCACCTCGAAAACGCGCTGAACGTCTCCCTTATTCAACCGTAGGGGCGGGCCTGTGTGCCCGCCCTTGTCATCGATTCATCCGCTGGCCGGTTGGCCCGTTAGCCCGTTTAGCCCGTTGGCCGGTTAGCCGTTTGGCCGGTTGAACCGGACAATCGGGGCGTCCACCACATTTGCCCGGTAGGGGCACGGCATGCCGTGCCCCCAAACGCAAAAAGGGCACGTCGCGTTGCGCCGCGAGCGTGCCCTTCCCGATACTGGAAAACGATACTCTACACCACGGTTACATTGACGGCCGCCGGACCCTTCTGGCCCTGTTCGATGTCAAAGGTGACACGGTCACCTTCATGAAGCGTTTTAAAACCGGTGGCATTGATACCCGAATGATGCACGAACACATCCGTCCCATCTTCGGATTCAATGAAACCATAGCCTTTTTTCTCGTTGAACCACTTCACAGTTCCATTCGCCATAGTGACAACCTCCTTTCTTTAAAAATTCCCATGGTCCCCGACTGCAGGTGCCACTTTGACAAATGGAGCTTACCTTCAGTGCGAAACCGGCCCGTCAATTAAGAACAGACCTTTATTGATTGTCCAACATAATACTCTATTTATGCAAAAAGCCAAGCAGAATTTTCTGGTCAGGCGGCCGTGCGATCGAACTCCTCCATCAGGGTTCGCATCAGTTCCTTGACCGAGACGATCTTGTCGACCCGGTAGGCGTTTTTTCCCGCAAAGGCAAACCCATGTTTGAGTTTTCCCTTGCGGGCGTTGCCCAGCGCCAAGGCGATGCAATAGGGACTTTTGCTTGAGTCACAGGTCTTTATGCAGTGAAAGGGGCACTTGAAGGGTTTCTTTTTGCCCTGCGCCACGGCCTCTGTGAATTCGTTGCGGATGGCCCGGCCCGGCATGCCGACCGGACTCTTGATCACCACCATGTCCTCTTCCCGGGAGTCGACGTAGGCCTGTTTGAAGGCGTCGTCCGCATCGCATTCATGCGTGGCCACGAAGCGCGTGCCCAGTTGAACCCCGGCGGCGCCCAGTTCGAGATACGTGTGGATGTCCTCACCGCTGTAAACGCCGCCGGCCGCGATGACTGGTATCTTTTTGTTGTGCTCGGCTTCATAGGGCTTGAGCGCCGCGATCACTTCGGTCACCAGGTGGACGAGCGTAAAATTGGGATCGTCGATCTGCTCGGCCTTGAAGCCGATATGCCCGCCGGCCTTGGGGCCTTCGACCACCATCGCATCCGGCAGGTAATTGAATCGGGCCAGCCATTTCTGGCAGAGAATTCTGGCCGCCCTGGCCGAGGACACGATCGGGGCCAGTTTCGTTTTGGCTTGGCCAACAAGGTAACCCGGCAGGTCGAGCGGCAACCCCGCGCCCGAAAAAACGATATCGATGCCCTCTTCTATGGAGGTCCGCACCATGGCACTGAAGTCGGACAACGCCACCATGACGTTGACGCCGAGAACGCCGGCGGTCATTTTGCGCGCCTTCCTGATTTCGTTCCGCAAGGCCCTGATGTTGGCTTCGGCGCTGTTGGTGGCAAAATCCGGCTCGTGGATTCCCGGTACGGCGGCGGAGATGACACCGATACCGCCCTCGTTGGCTACCGCGGATGCCAGGCCCGCCATCGATATGCGAATGCCCATGCCGCCCTGGACGATGGGCAGACGACTGACGAGGTCCCCGATCCGCAATTCATTGAGTTTCATTGAGTGTGCCCAAGTGGAGATGATGAGTCGCGATGTCACCGGCACGTTCGCATCATCGAGGTGCGTGCCGGTCATCAATTTATACCGAAACCACCATGTTAGATAAGCAGAGCGCCGATGGCAAGGTGGATGGATGATTTTACAAAAGTTTTACAAATGGGGTATTTTCGATTCGTGCCGCTGATTGGGCAAGGGCGGCCGGAACCATTCTCCTCCCGCAATCAAGACGGCCGGGAAACGATGAGTTCGCCCCTTTTCAAGGGCCGGCCGTCAAACGATGCGTTCCACCCCTCGACGGGGGGAGCGGACAAAATCTCGAAACGGGTCATTCTCGCCATGCCGCAGAAATGTTAAGAATTTCCGGCCTGGCATTTAATCGGGCGGGTCGGGATCGAAAACGTAGCCCACCGAGCGCAGGCTCCTGAAATGCCGGGGCGTGCGGGGATTCTCCTCGAAGTATTTGCGCAGGCGCACGATGAAGTTGTCAACCGTCCGGCTGGTGATATTGCGGGTGTACCCCCAGCCGACTTCGAGCAGGATGGCGCGCGTGAGGGGTTTGCCCCGATTCGCGATAAACAGTTTGAGAAGCTTGGCCTCCTGCTCGGTCAGTGTGACTTGGCCCATGCGGCAGGTGGCAGTGCCGGTCTCGAAGTCGATCGTGTTCGCGCCGAACCGGTACACAGTCTCGTCCGGCTCGCCGGGCTGCCCGTCGGCCTGGTTCCACCTGGCACGCTTGATCAAGCGGTCCACCCGCAGCAGGAACTCCTCCAGGTTGAAGGGTTTGGTCAGGTAATCGTCGACGCCGCAGGCGAGGCCCTTGATGATGTCGTCAGAGGCGGCCCGGGCCGAGAGGATCAGAATCGGCAGGCGTTCGTCCTCCAGGCGGATGGCCTGCAAAACCGACAGCCCGTCGATGACCGGCAGCATGATGTCGAGCACGATCAGGTCCGGTCGGACCTCCTTCCATTTCCGCAGGCCGGTGGGCCCGTCGCCGGCCACAACAGCCCTGTACCCCTGCAGCGCCAGGTTCAGCTTCAGCCCTTCGGCGATGTGGGCGTCATCCTCGATAACCAAAATGCATTTTTTGTCATTTGTGGTCATGTGGCTGCTCAGATCGGTTGGGCCCGTTGGCCCGTTTAGCCTGTTAGCCGGTTGGCCCGTTGAACCGGGCAACCTGTCGCCCACCGCATTTCCTGGTAGGGGCGGGCCTGCGTGCCCGCCCTTTTCATCGATTCATCTGCTGGCCCGTTTGCCGGTTGGCCCGTTTAGCCCGTTTAGCCGGTTGGGACGATTGGGTCAGTTTTTTGGGGTCATCGAGTCCCGCTCCAGCGGGATGGCGTCAGAGGATATTATCGAATTTCCAGTTTATAGTTTCCAGGATCAAGTTTATAGTTTCCATTTACTAAACCGGCAGGGTCAGGGAAAATACCGATCCCCGGCCGAGGCCCGGGCTGTGCGCCTCTATTTTCCATTTGTGAATGCGGGCGATGTTCTGGACCAGATACAGGCCCAGCCCGCTGCCTTTGGCACTCATGTTCTCGGCCCGGCCGACCTGGTAGAATTTTCTGAAAATCTTGCGCAGCTCTTTCTTGTCGATCCCGATGCCATTGTCGGTGAAACGGATCACGAGCTTGCGCGGATATAGGTCGAAATCGATGTCGACCGTGGGCTGGGGCGAATCATTGTACTTTACGGCGTTGGTCACAAGATTCATCAGCAGCATGTCGAACAGCGGTAAATTGACCCGTAAGCGCGGGAGCTTCTCCTTGGGCCGCTGGACACGCACGGTGCCGTTCTGGAAAAGATGTTTGTTGTTGACGAGAAACAGGTCGATGACCTCTGTCAGGTCGGTGGCGACGAATTCGTTTGCATAGCTCTTGCTTTCTATTTTGGCCAGGTTTAAGATCCGATTGATATTTTCAGTCAAACGGGCCACATCCGAAATCATGAAGTGAATGTACTTGAGTTGATCGGCCCGCGCCAGATCATGCTTGGAGAATGTCTGCAGAAAAAGCTTCAGGGAGGTGACCGGGGTCTTCAGTTCGTGGGTGAAGTTGTTGATGAAATTGTTCTGGAGACGATAGAGCTGGAACATTTTCTGGCCATAGACAAAGATACCGAAAATCCCCATCAGGATGATTCCCACCAGAAGCGAGAGCACCAGGATGACGATCCATGTCTGTGAGGCCAGCACCTGGTCCCGGTCCAGGTTGAAGCGCTCGATGACGGACCGCAGGCCGATATTGGCCTCCATGTACCAGTAAATATACAGAAAAAGCGACATTCCCAGTGCGGCAATGGACAGCAGGAATATCAGGATCGGGTGGATGACCCAACGCGGTGAATTCATGACGGTCGACGACAAAATAATATTTTCATGCAGCGGGACTCAATACGCTCAAGTGAATACGATTTTACCTTATGCCAAAAAAGCGCACCAATTGATATCAAAAAGGAGAACGGCATGAACTTAAAGGCGAAGAATTACGTGGAAAATCAAAAAAAAGTCGCGGTCGACACGTTGTCGGCCCGCACCGCTCTTCTCACCGGGAAGGGCCTGGACGAGGCGGCGATGCGGCGCGATCCGTCGGTCAGAAAAATCAAGGCGGCCATTCGCAAGGCCAATTTCCGGTTGACCAGCATCGCGGCCCAGGAAAAATTAAACGCCGAAAGAATCCAGGATCGGGAGCGGAAAACGGCGGATAAAAATGCCGCGCCCGAGGCGCCGGCCGTGAAAAAGGGCAAGGATGACGCCGGCCGCAAGGAAAAGAAAGAAAAGAAGAAAAAACCGGCCGATTGAAAATCAGGCGGTTTTATGGTTAAGATAACGGCCATCCATATAATGGCGGAAGGCACGCGGTGATTTCCGTCCACCGGCCTTTTCCCCTTTCCGGCGCGGGGGAAAAATCCAGAACAGGCAGGGGGACTTGGCACCAGAGATCGAAAACGACGGCTGCATTGTGGCCGTGCGAAAGAGGGTCAAAACCCTGCTGAAGGCCTACCGGCTCGAAGCGGATGCACTGACCGACGAGCTTCAACGGACGCTGCTTGCGCTTGGCACCGCACACGATACCTGCCGGCAGGTTTTTGAATCAGCCGGTATCGGCTGTTTCAGGCTGGATGAAAACGGTGTGATCGTCGCGGCCAATCCGGCCGGGGCCGCACTGGTCGGAACCGAACTCAGCCGGCTGATCAACACGGAGTTTTCGCTTTTCGTAGCGCCCGAGGATCGACCCCGATACGGATGGTTGTGGGGGCAGGCCCTTGCGGGTGGCCAACCGGAAGGCGGCGAGGTTAAAATCCGCCGGCCCGACGGCTCGTTCATAGATACCCGCATCCGGTTCACGGCCGCCGCAGAAGCCCGTAACGTCCAGGCCGCAGTGATCGCCATTGGTGCGTCCAAAAGGATCGAGACCGATCTGCTTGACTGTGTGGAAATCAGCGATTTTCTGATGACCCACTCTCCCAACCCGATTCTTGTCGGCCGGGCGGACACGACCATCAGGTATGTGAACCCGGCCTTTGAAAAACTGACCGGGTTCGGGGCGGCCGAACTGATCGGAACCACGGCACCCTACCCGTGGTGGCGGCCGGAAGCAGCAGCCGAGACCCGGCAGGCCTTGAAGATTGCCATGACGACCGGAATCCACCGGGTCGAAGAGCGCTTTCAGAAGAAAAACGGCGATCGTTTCTGGGTCGAGCTGACCGCCGGCCTCGTGGACAGCGGTGGCCGTTCACCCTATTACATGGCCAGCTGGATCGATATCACCGACCGCAAAAAAGCCGCCGACGAACTGCGGGAATCCGAGCAACGCTACCGCAGCCTGGTCGACAACACCGCCCTCGGCGTGACCCTTATCGATCCCGATTTGAAAATCCGGGCGATGAACCGGCAGATGCGCGCGTGGTACCCGCACATCGAGCCGGCCGAATTTCCGCTGTGTTACCAGGTCTATTGCGATCCCCCGCGGCAAAGCAGGTGTGCCCCCTGTCCGGCGTTCGAGTCGTTCATGGATGGCGGGGTGCACGAGACCACCCGCCAGACCCCCATTGACGGGGAGTTGCGGTTCCACCGCGTGGTTTCTTCTCCGATCAAAAACCACGACGGCCAGGTGGTGGCGGCCATCGAAATGATCGAGGACGTCACCGACCGGCGGCATACCGAAGAACGGATCAAGAAGCTGTCGCGCCGGCTGTTGACTGCCCAGGAGGACGAACGCCGGATGATTTCGCGCGAGCTGCACGACAGTGTGGCCCAGGAGCTTTCCATCGTCAAGATGACCCTGGCGAACCTTCTGGACCCGCCGGCGGGTCCAGGGCCCGAAAACCTGCAAAAATTGGCCCACCTGAACCAGCTGCTCGACCGGTCCATTCTGTCGGTCCGCAACCTGTCGTACGGTCTGCGCCCCCCGGGGCTGGAAGAAATCGGGTTGCTGCGGACCCTGGTTACCCTGTGCGAGGAATTTAGCGAGGGCACCGGCATCGACGTCGATTTTCAAACCGCCGGACTGAAAGATGTAGGCCTTGACCCCTTTGTTGAGATCAATCTCTACCGGCTGATACAGGAAGGCCTCAACAATGTCAGGAAGCATGCCGCCGCCGGCCGCGTGGTGATCAAGCTGGTCGGCTCGCATCCCAACGTCATCCTGCGCATTATCGACGACGGCTGCGGATTCGATGTTCGGGCCCGTGAAAAGGCGCTGGACGACGAAAAGCGGATGGGATTGCGCAGTATGACGGAGCGGGTTATGTTATTACAGGGACGCATGGAGGTACGCTCGCGTCCGGGCAAAGGCACCAGCATCCACATCCGGTTTCCACATCAGGAGAAAAAAGGTGAGTCGAAAAAAAAGCGTTCTCATCGTCGATGACCACCCGCTGTTCAGGGAAGGGCTCAAGTCCATCGTGACGTCCAACTGTCAGTATGAGGTGGTCGGTGAAGCCGGCACGGGCAAAGAGGCCATCGAACTAGTGCGGCAGCTCACGCCGGATGTGATCCTGCTCGACCTGTCGCTGCCGGATGCCAGCGGGCTGGAACTGATCGGCGTCATCGCCAAATGCAGCGCCCAGACCCGGATCCTGATCGTGAGCATGCATGCCAAGATCGATTACATCGTCAAGGCGTTTCAGGCCGGCGCCACCGGCTACCTGGTCAAGGGGTCGGCGGCCGAGAAGCTGCTGCAGGGCATGGAGCACGTCCTGAAGGGGGACTACTTCATGGACACCTCCGTTTCCCAGCAGGTCGTCAAGAAGCTCGTGGGCCTGGGACCCAAGGAAACCATGGCGACCGGCTCCAATTACGATGCCTTGACAGCCAGGGAACAGGAGGTCATGGCGCTGCTGGCCAACGGGCAGAGCGTCAGCCAGGCCGCCGAAAGGCTCTTCATCAGCCCCAAGACGGTTGAAAACCATCGTTCCAGCATCATGCGCAAGCTCGGGATCCACAAGACCCTCGATTTGGTGCGCTATGCGGCCCGGCTGGGGCTGATCGACATCGATTTGTGGAAAGAATAGGCTTGCCGTAATCCCATCCAAATTTTCCTCTTTACCGCATTCCGGTCCCATTTCTCCTGCCGCCCGGCCGACCCCTGCGGGTAAATTCCCTAACTCAGGGATTATTCCCGTTCAAATTGAAGCTTCACGCCTATAGACATCGCCCCGCGAATAAACCATTTTGTATTAAAAGCGTAAATGCACCGGTTTGGGGAAATGAAGTACACAAGGTTGCAGCGAGCCAATGCGGTTTGCGGGAGTCACCATGGCGGCGAATCGAATCGGACGGGAGAGGGTGCCCCGGTGCAGCGGAAACCCAAAGGGAGTGTGCGATTCCGCAACCGCACCCACTCCCGATGTGACGCATCTCATACGGTCGGTCCAGCGTCTCGAGGGTCATCCGGACTGTTTCGGGAAAACGGTCGCGGCTTGTCGCCTCGATTGCCCCTGGGGCGCGTATTGCGGGCCTCTATCGCGTTAGACGGATCGGGAAGGGCAAGGAATGGCTCGGGCTGTTCTGCAGCGCGGCGGTGTCGATCGCCACGGAAACCGGGGGACTGAGGCAGCGCAGGGCCAGCGTTCGGTGTGAGCTGCCCGGTCCATCATCGCACGTTGCCTGTTGAGCGGGTTTTTGGATGCGCACCGGCAGGGCGCGACAAAGGAGAGTCCTATGGCCAGTATTCTGATCGCGGATGACCAGCCCCAAAACAGGCAATTGGTCTCAAGGGCGCTGCACTCGGAGGGCCACAGCATCACCGTGGTGGGGGATGTCAGCGGAGCGTGGCGGCATATCGGCGATGGCCGACCGGACATAGTGCTACTCAACTGCCTCTCCGAGGATTTCGACAGCTTCGAGTTCCTGATCGACATCAAGCGCAAGCATCCGGATTATCCGGTTCTGGTGTACGTCGCCGAAACCAGCGAGGCGATCGACTCGCTCAAGGAAACCATCGGCTGCGTGCTGGCCGAAAAACGCGTGAAAGCCCGGAATGCAGCCCGCAACGGCAAGCCAAAAGCGTGAACAGCAGTGGTCGACGCCGGTTCTGGAATCGCTCGATTTGTCGCGCACCATCGAATGATAGGAGGATGACAGATGCCGGGAAACTTATCTGAGCGTCGACAGCAAAATGGGACAAGTCGGTTTTACGATCGTTTCGGGCGGCAGCCGGTCTCATCCGGTCAAAAAACCGGGCCGGCGGCATCCGGGTTGAGGAAAGTCAGCGAGGATCGGCAGGAAGTGCCGGAGGGCGCTTTTTTCAGCGTGCTGGTGGCCGAGTGCCATCCGGCCATCCTCCAGGTCGTGGGGGCGATGTTCAAAGCTCTCGGTTGCCGCGTCAGCAGCGCCTGCGGGGTGAGGGCGGCTGTCAATCATCTGGCGCAGACGCCGTTTAACCTTGTCGTCAGCGAATTCAAAATGGAAGTGGTGAACGGTTGTCAGTTGGCCGCTTACGTCAAGGCCAATTCACCGCGGACCCGGGTGCTTGTCATGACAGGCTGTTGCCAGTCCGAAGTCGCCGCACAGATGAGATCCCCCCACGTCGACGGGTGGATATTCAAACCCTTCGGCTTCGAGGAACTGCTCGATGCGCTTGAAGAAATGAAATTGGCACGGGCCTGTCCCCGGTTTTGTGACGCACAACGGCCGGGCTGGGCGTCGCAACCCGTGTAAATAAAAAAATAGATAGTGCCCATCCGCGATCTTTTTTAGGCACTTCTGAGTGTCCAATTCATAACTGTGGAGTTGTTCGCTGGGCAAACCCGCTGCGACCGACCGCCCAGCGGAACAAAGACCATTTATGGGTGGACACTGATACGACACATGTGTTGAGGGAGGAGGGCTTGAATGGCCAGCAATTTTCGGGTGGATGTCATCGGCCGGGATACGAAGCGACTAAATTTAAGAATACTGGGTGATTTCGACGGGACTTCGGCTTTCAGGCTGCTCAACGTCATCGAGAAAAAGAGCCGCGCGGCCCGCAACGTCACTATCGATACCGACGGCCTGAGAACGATCGCGTCTTTTGGATCGGATATTTACCGGGCCGGCATTGCGGAAATGAGCCGGGGAGTCATGACGATTGATTATACCGGCCGATATAAAGATGCTTTAGCGGAGGAATGAGGTACGCGGCGTCGGCGACGTAAAAACAAGGCCGGCGGGGATCCGGACACGATCGGAGGCAGCATGAAAACATCAGATTTGGCCTACTTCACGAATATGTTGAACGACTGGCAGGAACAGCTGTTGCGCCAGGCGGACCACGCCATCGCCGGTTTCATGGACGCCTCGGTGTATTCTTCGGACCTGATCGATCAGGCCGCACTCGAAATCGACCGCAATTTCGCCCTGCGCATGCGCGATCGGGAAAGCAAGCTCATCCGCAAGATCAGAAACGCCCTGACGCGGATCGAGGCGGGCACCTTCGGCATCTGCGAAATGTGCGGGGAGCCAATTTCGGTAAAGCGGCTCAAAGCCCGGCCGGTCACCACGCACTGCATCGACTGCAAGAGAGTGCGCGAGACGCTCGAACGATCGATGGGAGAATAGGCCGGTGAACCGCGATGAAAATAATGGAGTCGGACTGAAGACTTCCGGCAGGAGGTGGGAGATGAACACGCTGCAAAAAGAGCGGCTGCAAAGCAGCCGGACATGGGCGCTGCACGCCGAGTGCATCAAATTATCCGGCAAAAGTGATGTTTTCAACGCCACATCGATCAAGCACGCCGGCAACACGATGGTGCTGGTGTCCAGGAAAGCCTGCAAACCGGGCACCAATATCATCGTGCGGATGCTCGATTTTCCCCCGGCGACCGGTGACGAGGACGGCCCCCGGATCAGGGGCATGGGGCTGGCCGAGGTGCGCTGGGTCGAAGAGGTTATGAACGGGGACGGGCTGGCCTACGAAATGGGGATGCGCTACGTTTACACGGACTGATGATGATTGCCGACCACACGAGCGACAGGTTCCCGGAGAGGAATCGAGAAATGCCTGAAGGACCCGAAAAACGGGGCCGGCAGAGAGATCCGGTGCGAGCGGCGATCGAATTTTTCCCCCTCACTTCTCTTCCGACGATCGACCATAAGGCCGTGACGATAAACTTCAGTCATAACGGCCTGAGGTTCAAATCCGTACTGCCCCTCAAGGTCGATCAGATCATCTGCATCCGCCAGTCGGTTTAGCCCGTTGGCCCATGAACCGGGCAACCCATCGCCCCCCGCATAACCCCGCAGGGGCGGGCCTGTGTGCCCGCTCTTTTCATCGATTCATCCCGTTTGGCTGCCGGTGCAAATTCTCGGAATATCCATTTTTCCGGTGATTTTCGCATTGGCGGCGGAGCGCCACCCTGATTGAAAATACCCGCTGGCTTGTTCGCGAACCTTGTGGGCGGCGCCGCAATAGACGTTGACAGCGCTGCGGCGTTTGAATATGTAAAGAGCCACTTTAACAAAAAATGCCTGGCTGCGGTCACGGCACGTCGGCAGACACGTGCAAAAGGATCTATTCATGGACATTATCGAGGCTGCAACGAAAGCCAAGCAGGCCGCCATTCAACTGGCGACGGTCGGCGGTGCGCAGAAAAACGAGGCCCTGGCCGAAATCGCGCGGGCTCTGGCACAACGTGCCGCCGACATCACGGCAGCCAACCGGGCCGACCTGGCGCGTTCCACAGAAGAAAACCTCTCTGCCCCCCTGTTGAAGCGGCTGCGTTTCGATGACGACAAGATCAGGGAGGCCTGCGAAGGTCTGACGAGCTTGGTCGGCCTGGCCGACCCGGTCGGGGTCACGCTGAGCGCGACCCAACTCGACGAAGGGCTCGAGCTTTACAAGGTGAGCTGCCCCATCGGTGTGATCGGCGTGATTTTCGAGTCCCGGCCGGATGCGCTGGTCCAGATATCCTCGCTGGGCCTCAAGAGCGGCAACGCCGTGATGCTGAAAGGCGGCAGCGAGGCGGCCGGCACCAACCGCATCCTGGCCGAGGTCATCGCCGCGGCCGGAGAAAAAGCGGGGATCCCCGCCGGGTGGCTGAGCCTGCTGGAGACCCGCGCCGATGTGAGCGCGATGCTGCGATTGAACGACTGCATCGATTTGATCGTACCGCGCGGCAGCAACGCCTTCGTGCAGCACATCATGGAAAACACGAAGATACCGGTTCTGGGCCATGCCGACGGCATCTGCCACGTGTATGTCGACAAAAAGGCCGATCTCGCCATGGCCGGCCGGATCGTGCTGGACAGCAAATGCCAGTATGTGGCCGCCTGCAATGCGGCCGAGACCCTGCTGGTGCACCGGGACGTCGCCGCCGCCTTTTTGCCGCGGATCAAGGCGGCCCTGGAAGAAAGAGGGGTGGAGATCAGGGGTTGCGAGGAAACCCGCCGGCTGATCGACGTCAGGCCGGCCACGCCCGAGGACTGGTGCACGGAGTATCTCGACCTGATGCTATCCGTCAAGGTCGTCGCCGGCTTCGATGAGGCAATTACCCATATCAACCGCTACGGTTCGGGCCACACCGAGGTGATCGTGACCGCCGACCGCGAGCGGGGCGTGCGCTTCATGGACACGGTCGATGCGGCCGACGTCTTTCTCAACTGCAGCAGCCGGTTCAGCGATGGCTACCGGTTCGGTTTGGGGGCCGAGGTCGGCATCAGCACCAGCAAGATCCACGCCCGCGGGCCGGTGGGGCTCGAAGGCCTGGTGATTTACAAGTGGCGGCTGATCGGCAGCGGCCAGATCGTGGCGGACTATGTCGGCCCCGCCGCGAAAGCCTTCACCCACCGTCCGCTGACGCAAAAATTCCGAAACAAAAAAGCATAGGAAAGCCAGTCTGCAAGCCGGGTTGCCAAAGAGCCCGGCCGGCAAGGCGCGCCGGAGGGGTCCGGTTAAAAATCGGCCGGATCGACCTCCCGGCTGTAATCGATGCCCGGCATCCCGAAGCCGTGGTGCCGCAGGAATTCCTGCCGCAACCCCTCGACGTCCGCCAGTTCGTCGATGCTGCCGGCATCGACCTTTTCCCAGAGTTCGGCCACCTTCCGCTGGATATCAGGGCGCATTTCGACGTCATCGATGCGGATGCGGCCTTTTTCATCCACGCGCAGCGGCCGTCCGCTGAAGAGGTGTTCGCGGTAGAGCCGGTCCATCTGGGCGATGCAGCCTTCGTGCAGCCCGCCGTCCTTCATGACCCGGTAGAGAAGGGCGATATAGAGCGGCACGGCCGGAATCACCGCGCTGGCCCGGGTGACCAGGGCCTTGTTGACGCTTATCAGCGCCTTGCCCCCCAGCGGTGCCAGCAGTCGATTGATGACGGCGACCTTCTGCTCCAGGTCCTTCTTGGCGGCGCCGATGGTGCCGTCGCGGTATAGGGCCCGGGTGTGCTGCGAGCCGATGTAGGAAAAGGCGACGGTCAGAAACCCGCGGTTCAGCAGATCGGCGGCGCGAAGCTTTTCCAGCCACAAGAGCCAGTCTTCCCCGCCCATCACCTTGACGGTCTGGCGGATTTCTTCGGTGCTGGCCGGTTCGGCTGTTAGCGTCGTGATGGTGCCGGTGAGAAAATCGAGCGTCTTGGCGGTGAAGGGCCGGCCGACCGGCTTGATGACCGAGGAATACATCTGCCCGGTGGCGGGGTCCATCCGGCGCGGGGCGGCAATGCTGTAAACGAGAAAATCGATGCGGCCGAGCTTTTGCTCGATCAGGCGGGCAACATCGGCCTTGGTCGCTGCCGCAAACGCGTCGCCGTTGATGTCCCAGGCGCCCAGGCCTTGCCGCGCGGCTTCTTCGCGAAAGGCCCGGCTGTTGTACCAACCGGCCGTGCCGGTGCGCTGCGCGCTGCCGCTTTTCTCGTATCCGATCCCGATCGTGGCGGCCCCGCAGGCGAAGGCCGAAACGATCCGGGCGGCCAGCCCGTATCCGTTCGAAGCACCGACCACCAGAACGTTGCGGGGGCCAGCGATTTTTCCGCGGGCACGGACGAAGTCGATCTGCGCGCGCACCTGCGCGGTGCACCCCGGCGGGTGGGCATTGACACAGATGTTGTTCCGGATCCGGGGAGTGAGTATCATGGGTTGCGGGGTACGGGTTGCGGGGTACGGGTTACGGGTTGCGGGTTACGGGGTGCGGGTCAAGGCCATTGGCGCAAGGCCGAATCTTCCTCTCTTTGAAAAAAAGGGGCCAAGTAAATTTCATCTGACACCGTTCCCATTAAAAGATAAACTTACACCTTTCGCCGGCGAAATGAAATGGCCTTTCTCCCGGATTTTTTCAGGGTCGCTTTCCGGCATAACGACCAGACATTCAGGATACAGAAACCGATGGGCCGCCACAGGGCATGAAAATTCCATTTTCGTCCGCAAGTGGCGGGCAAGGTAAACGATGCCTGCTTCAGAAAACGTGAAAAACCCGGGCACGCCCGGCGACAGCGCTCAGCAGAAATCCGCACTGCTGGTGGCCACCGTGACCTCCTTCATGGGGCCCTTCATGATATCGTCGGTCAACGTCGCCCTGCCGGCCATCCAGGCCGAATTCGCCGTCGACGCGGTTTTGTTGGCCTGGATTTCCACCGCCTACCTGCTGGCCACGGCCGTGCTGCTGGTGCCGATCGGCAAAATCGCCGATATTTACGGCCGTAACAAAATCTTCACCGCGGGGCTGATTCTCTACAGCCTGTCCACGTTTCTCTCCGTTTGGGCCGGCTCGGTGGAAATGCTGATCTTTCTGAGGATATTCCAGGGCTTCGGTGCCGCCATGTTCGTCACGACCGGCATGGCCATCTTAACCTCGGTGTTTCCGCCGCACCGGCGCGGCCGCGCGATCGGATTTTACGTGGCGGCCGTTTATATCGGTTTGGCGGTCGGGCCTTTCGTCGGCGGCGTGCTGACCCAGCACTTCGGCTGGCGCAGCATCTTCTGGGTTGCGGCCCCCATCGGTGCCGTATCGGTTTACATCACCCTCAGATACCTGACCGGCGAATGGGCCGATGCCGGCGGAGAAAAACTGGACGTGCGCGGCAGCCTGCTGTATGTCGTGGCGATTTTCACCCTGGTGTACGGGGCGGCGCGGCTGCCGTCCGGCACGGCGGCGGCACTGCTGGCCGTCGGCTTCACCTGCCTGGCGGTTTTCATCCGCTACGAAACCCGCATTGACAACCCTGTTTTTGAAGTCAGGCTCTTTAAGCGCAACCGCCTGTTTGCATTTTCGAGCTTGGCGGCCCTGATAAACTATTCGGCCACTTTCGCGACCACCTTTCTGGTCAGCCTCTATCTTCAGTATATCAAGGGCATGACGCCCCAGAGCGCCGGGACGGTGCTGATGGCCCAACCGGTGGTCATGGCGATGCTCTCGCCCGTTGCCGGCCGGCTGTCCGACCGCATCGAGCCGCGCCTGATCGCATCGGCCGGCATGGCCGTCACGAGCCTGGGGCTGCTGTTCTTCGTCTTTATCGCCGAGGGGACCCCCGCCGGCCTGATTGTCGGCAACCTGGCGTTGCTCGGACTCGGGTTCGCCCTGTTTTCCTCGCCCAACATGAGTGCCATCATGGGGGCGGTCGACAGGAAATACTACGGCATCGCCTCCGGGGCGGTGGCGACCATGCGCCTGCTGGGCCAGATGACCAGCATGGCCACGGCCACGGTCATCTTTGCGGTGTTTATCGGCCGTTCCCCGATCACGCCGGCCAACTACGACATTTTCCTGCGCTGTGTCCGCATCACCTTCGCGGTCTTTACAGTTCTGTGCGCGGCCGGGGTCTTTTTTTCGATGATGCGCGGCCGGATTGGGGCGGGGCGGGAACTCGCCGGCCCTTAGGGGCGCTGAGGCGCCTGCGGCCAGGGCTGCAAACAGGTTGGAGGATATCGGCCTGATCTATTTGACGGCTCGGTTGACGGCCCGGTTGACGGCCCGGCCGGGCGGAGGGCTGCGGCGTTACGGGAGCACAATTCGCCCAACGGGCGGCCAAGCGCGCCTGCCGGTCAGAGGGGGAATTTTGTCACGCTGATTCGTTGGCCTGAAGGAGGCGGCTGATTTTCTGTGACAGGGTGTTCAGGTCAAACGGCTTCTGGATAAACCCGTCGCAGCCGTATTTGGCGATGGCGCCGGCCTTGCCATCGAGAGCATACCCGCTTGAGAGCAGCACTTTGACGGCCGGATTCACGGCTTTTAAAAGGGCGCAGGTTTCCTTCCCGCCGAGATCTGGCATGATGAAGTCCAGGATGACCAGCCCGATGCGGCCGTGGTGACGTTTGCAGATCCGGACCGCCTCCCGGCCGCCGGATGCCGTCAGGACCTCGTAACCGAGCCGTTGCAGCATCTGGGAGCCCACCGCCAGGATCATCTTTTCGTCATCCACCAGTAAGATGGTGCCGGCGCCTCTTTGAATGGCCGCAACGGGCCGGGCGGTGATGTCCGCCGGCCTGTCCGTCGCCGGCAGGTAGATGTCGAATGTCGTGCCCTGGCCTTCGGTACTCTCGACGGTGATGAAGCCTCCGTGGCTCTGGATGATGCCGTAGGCCGAAGCCAGCCCCAGCCCGGTGCCGCGCCCCATTTCCTTGGTCGTGAAAAACGGTTCGAAGATGCGGTCGCAGGTGGCGGCATCCATGCCGGTGCCCGTATCGGCGACTGAAATCCTGACATAGCGGCCGGCGGGCAGTTTGTAGGCCGCCAGGCCACCCGCATCGAGATCGATGTTGGCCGCCTGCACGCAGAGGGTGCCGCTGCCGGGCATGGCCTGCCAGGCGTTTATGTAGAGATTCAGGAGCACCTGTTCGATCTGGCTGCGGTCGGCTGCGACCATCCACAGATCGGGCGGCAGTTTTTCCTGGATGACGATCCCTTTCTGCATGCGGCCGAACAGGCGGTTTTTCTCCCGGATCACCAGCCCCAGATCGAGCGCTTCGACCTCGTAGCGGCCACCGCGGGCGAAGCCGAGCAACTGCCGCGTCAGGTTGGATGCGCTGCGCACGTGATCTTCGATCCCCTTGAGGTTTTCGAAATGCGGGTGATCGGCCCCGATTTCGGACAGCATCAGCGAGGTGCGGCCCTGAACCCCCATCAAGAGGTTGTTGAAGTCATGCGCGATGCCGCCTGCCAGGGTGCCGATGGCTTCCATTTTCTGGGCCTGGAGCAGTTGCTCCTGAAGGTGCTTGGTCTCGGTGACGTCGCGCGAGACAATGACGAAGCCGATGATTTGACCATTTTCGTTCCGGAAAGGAGTATAGGTGGCTTCCATGAAGCGGTTGCCCATGCCGGCAAAATCGAACCACAGCCGGAAGGTGACTTCTTCACCAGCCAGGCAGCGATCGATATGGGGCTTGATGTCTTTTTCGAATCGGTCACGGCCGACCAGGCCCTCAACCGAGGTGCCGATGATGTCGGCGCGCCTTTTACCGTGCGCCTTCAGGTAACTGTCGCTGACGGCCTGAAAAACGGCGTGTTTGTCGACCAACGCCATTAAATCCTTCGACGTGGCAACGATCTTTTCGTATTGGCGCAGGGTCGCTTCGACCCCCCGTCTTTCGGTAAGTTCACGCTGGAGTTTTTCATACAGTTGGGCGTTGTCGTAGGCGATGGCGGCCAGATTCGCAAATCGAGTGAGAATGGAGATTTCCGCCGGTTCAAATGGCTTGCTTTCGCTGTCGCGCTCCAGCCCGATGACACCCAAGACGTGATCGCCGGATTTAAGAGGGATGCCCACAATCGCCCGCAGATCATCGAATACCGGATTGGGGATTCGCTCCGGCCAGCTGCCATAATTATCGACCAGCACGGGGTGTCCGCTGCGCCACACTTTCCCGGCTAACCCCTGGTCGGGTTTGATCCGGGTGTTGATGGCTTTTTTTAGTTTGCCGATTCCGAAACGAATAACGAGTTCACCGGTTGCATTATCGAATAAATGAATGTAACCGTTTTCGGTCTCGGCCAGTCGGGCCGCCCGCTCGATGATATCCTGCAGGAGTTCGTCGATTTTATGGCGACTGATCAGGCCGATGGTCGTTTCGTGCAGGGCGGTCAAGTACTGGTTTTGTTTCCGCAGGGTCTCCTCGGCCTGGATTGGCGCTTCGGTGCGGTGAGGCCGGCTGTCCGCCAATTCTTTTTCCAGGGCGGCGATCCGTTGGACGAGCTGGGCACGGGTGGGTTCGGCAGCCATCAATAGATGCTCTGAATGTTTCTTAAACGGGTGACCATGTCGAGGATGTCGCTTTCGGCGCGCTTGACGAAGTCATCCAGGGTCGGGGTGCGGTCCTTGTCGAAGTCGGTCACGGTGCCGGCCAGTTTTATGTCGACCGGCGTGTCCGCGATCCTGAAATCGGCATCGTGAACCCCCTTGAGAATGCGGCGCATGGCGGCCCGGGCGTTTTTCTGGCTGGTCATCGGCAGCAGGGCCAGGATTCTGCTGCGGTCGAGAACGCCGATAATGTCGGTGCGCCGGCTGACGCGCAGCAGGTTGTTGAGCACGAAGAGCATGACCTCGCCGCGCTCGACGGCGCCGGGCCCAAGGGCTTCGGCCGGGGTGATCTTGTAGATGGCCAGCGTCAGCACCGAGAAGGGGGTGTTATAGCGCAGGGTGCGGTCGATTTCCTTCTCCAGGAAAAAAAGAATGCTGTTGCGGTTCAGGATGCCTTTGGGCAAGGCGGTCTTGACCGCTTTTTCCTCATCTGCCGCCTTGGCGGCCGCAGGTTCCGCCGGGGCGGGCGTCTGACCTTGACCGGCTTCCATTTCATCGATCGGGGCGCGCGGTTCTTCAGGGACCCCTTGGGACCCGGTTCCGGTGGACGCACCGCCGTGCGCCAGGCCCGCCATCACCGCCGGATGCGCGGCACCCGCGCCATCGACGGGACCTTGACCGGCCGTCCAGCGGGATTTCAAGGCATCGAGACATTCCTCCATGCGCTCACCCAACCGCTCGGCCACCTTGCGCAAAATCTCGGTGCTCAGGTCCTTGCCTTTGAGCCGCTCGACCAGGGTCGTCTCGATCTTTGAAATCAGGCCGCGCAGGTGCCGGTCGCCGGCCTCGCCCTGCTTTTGGGCGGCATCGAAGGCCAGTTCCGAACCGACGCGTTCGATGTAATCGACCAGCAGATCGGAGAGAATGGTCTCGTCCCCGGACCCCCGGCGGATTTCGGAGGCCAGGTAAATCAATTCCGCCGCGCTTTTCGGATCGCGGTTGACTTCCTCTATGAGAACATCGGCTGAAATTCCCAGCTCTTCGGCGCTTTTTTCGAGAGCCGTCACCAGATCCTCGCTCTGCAGTTCCTTTTTCAGCTCGCGGGTCAACTGGAGAAACTCGTGCAGCTGCATGCCTTCGGCCAGCAGGGCGGCCTTTATTTTCGGCAGCAGACGCTGCAGTTCGGCCGGCTCCGGCACCAGGCGCCGCAGGATATGCGCCAGACGCTGAACCGAGATTTTTCCCTGCTGGTACTCCTCGCAGATGAGTTGAATCAGGACCTGATCGGTGAGCGCCTGGGTCTCCTCTATGATTTCGCGCTCGTTCTGGTAAACGATCCCTTCGGCTTTGCGGGCCGCAATGCCGTCGAGAAGGTTTTTCTTCATGGCAAAGACGGCATCGGCCAGTTCACTCAAATCCGGCCTGGCGGCCGTCGCAGAAGACTGATCGACCTGCTCCCGGATCCGCTGCAACTGGGCCATGATGACATCGCCGGAGGCCGGGGCCCCCGGTTCGCCGGATCCGGCCGCCGCCTGGTCGGCCGCGATGATCTTCTGGGAGGCACCCGTGGGGCTTTCGATGATGCTCTGCAGCGAGAGGGACTTTTCGAGTTCCTCCATCAGCACGCTTTCGGCCATCAGCCCCAGCACCTCGTCGGTGCCGTGAGCGGTGGTGCCGGAGGCCGAAGCGGCGGAAAACTGCTCGAACAACCGCCGGTCGACGACCTCATCGTCGGCGGTGACTTTCTGGTAAAAGACGTGGTTGATCTTTATGCGGCGGATGCCCAGCTCGTCGCAAGCCGCCTTCATGGCCTCCGCATTGACATGTTTGGCGATGTCGTTGAGCACCCCGGCAAACTGGGTCAGTTCGGACTCCGTCATTCCGTGCTCGAAAGAGATCGAGTGGATCTCCGCCTTTTTGAAGTGGGCCAGCATTTTACCGGTGTTGATCCGTTGATCGAGCGGTTCTTCCTCGATGAAAAACTGCTCTTGATGCATGATCAGGACGATCGGAGAAAAAAGGGCCAGGCCGCGGGTCGTCGTGGTGAAAAACTCGGAAAGGGCCTGGGCGGTGAACGGGTGGTCGATCGTGTACATCGCCGAGCGGTTGAAGATCAGGGCAAAGGCTCTGCCGATCCGGTTTGAAATCTCCTTGGGAAGCTTTTTGACGGTCATGGATGCTATCTCTTGTACCGGTTACAGGCGGTGCCGGCGTTGGAACTGCTCCAGGTCGGCGAGAAAATCCCGGCCGCTGGCATACCGATCCTGCGGATCGTAAGCCGTGGCCTTGGCCACGATCCGGTCCATCTCCGGGTCGAGGGTCGTGTTCACTTCGGAGGGTTTTTTCAGAAAGAAGCCCTGCCGGCTGAGGATCTTGTGTTTGAGAAGATCGGTTTTCTTCTTGAAGTCCGGCAGCGGCAGGTCCGTGACGAGCATCTGGTAGAGCATGGTCCCCGCGGCATAGATATCCGCGCGCCCGTCGACCTCCTGGCCGAGAATCTGTTCGGGGGCCATGTAGAACGGGGTGCCGTGAACGGCCTTGGCGGCTTCGCTGTCGCCGTTCAGGACCTGCACGATGCCGAAATCGGTCACCAGCGGCCGCCGGGAATGTTTCTCGATCATGATGTTGCCCGGTTTGATGTCGCGGTGGACGATGCCCTGGTTATGGGCGTAATCGAGCGCATCGAGTACCTGGATCATGACCCGCAGGCTCGCCGGCAGCGGCAGGACGCGCCGCGAGGGGATCGGGTTTTTCTGGGCGAACTGCATATACTGGCCCAGGGTATTGCCCTGAATCAGCTGCATCGTGATAAACAGAAAATCCTGGGTGTCGCCGACCTCGTAAACCGGAATGATGTTGGGGTGGGAGAGAATGGCGACGGCCTCGGCTTCCCGCTGAAAAAGCTCGGCCGACTTTTCCGTGATCAGGAGCTTGGGCAGGACCTTGATCGCGATCTGACGTTTCAGGGTCTTCTGGAAGGCGATGAACACGATGGCCATGCCGCCGCGCGCCAGTTCCCTTAATATGGTCGAAGTCCCCACCCGCATGCCGATCAGGCGGTCAACGTCATAATCCGCTATCGTCGTCATCGCTAATGCTCCTGATGGTTTTCGCCGATAATGTAATCTGTCACTTTAACTTTTTGTGCATCTCCTCGTAGAGATCGGGGTCAAAGGTTCCCATTTCTTCGGAATGCGCCTTCCAGGTGTGCAGGCAGATTCTGGCGTCCGTGACATTTCCGTGCTGGATCGCATACTCGAAGCACTGCAGGCTGCTTCTAATTGATTTGTCGTAGATCTTTTGCTTGTACTCGGCATAGTCGGCCTGGTCGAAAACGCCGGCATCGAGGGCATTGCTGCGCCAGACGTTCAACGCGACGCGCGCGGCGTAATAGCCCTCCTTGTCGATGGCGTGCTTCAGGCGCCAGAGGCTGCTGTTGGCGGCCGACTTCAACTGCTTTTCGGTAATCGGGGGCTGAGGCGCCGCCGGGTCGCCGGGGGTGTCGGTCGCCAGCAGGGTGCCGGTAAAAAAGAATAGGGCGGCCCAGATCAACAGGACCGAAAAAATCCGGGATGCGTTCAAAATTGGTGTGCCCATCTGCTTTTGCGATGTAAAAATCTTAGTATAATTGAATCATTATAGATGATTCCGCGCGTAAAATCAAAGCCGAACACCGCGGTGGTCACGATCATGGCCACAGTCCGCCGTCAGGGCCGGCGTACCAAGGCGCCGGGCACCGTGGCCGTGCCGCGGGCCGCTTGCCACAGGAGCTTCGAGCCGCTCGCCGCCATCCATGGCGGCGGGGAGCCGTCGACGAACACGAGGTACGCAGGATGACGGCTGCGCGCGGACGACACGCCTACCGGAGAGAGGTCGCTAATCGCAACGGCGGCCGCGGCCGGAAACCGCCTCAAAAAAGGGTAGGCCAGTTTAAGGTCAGCGTAGACCACCCACAGCCGCTCAGGCTCAGTTACCAGGTCGGCCACCTCTTCCAGGCGGTTGTCGCCGAAAATGAGGGCTGCGGCCCAGCAGCGCTTTCGGCCCCACTCGGCAGCGCTCCAGATGCTGCCGGCGGGCAGGACGGCTTCAGCGGGGCCTTTTCCTTTGGGCCGGTGTTCAGTTGCCGGAGAGTCTGCCCCGGACTTCAAGAAGCCGTGGGGCAGCACGATGGCCGGTTTGTGTTCGTTGCCGACGGCGGCATACAGCAGCAGGGCGATTCCGATCGCCAGCAGGACCCGCCGCCCTTTGCGGCTCACGCGCCAGGGCGGCAGGAAAAACGCGGTGCACACGCTGCCGCACAAGAAAAAGACATCGAGGTAGCGGACATTTTCCGGTTGCCAGGCGGGGATCAGGGCCACCAGAAAAAAATAGCCGCCCAGCGCGACGGCGACCGCTTTCAAGCGTCTGGGCGCCCGACGGGCGGCGTAGGCGACCGCCGGCAGGATCAAAATGAAGCCGAAAGGGCCGAACCAGGAAAACCGCTCGTCGGCCCCCAAGGCGATGTTAAAGGCGGCCGCCGCCCCGCGGCCGTCGAATACCGGTGTGACCAGGGTTTCATAGAGGTTTTGCAGCAGGCCGCTGATCGAAAAGCCCATGGCCCAGTTCACCAGGCCATCGACCGGGGCCGTGACATCGATGCTCTGCAGCAGGTAGCGGAGTGCGTTGGCCGCCGCGCCCTGCAGCCCGTCGGTGTTGTACGCCGCGACGGGCAGTAGCCGGCTGCTGCCGCTGCCGGTGGTTGTTGCCAGTAAATAGGCCAACGGCAGCAGCGGTGAAAAAACCAGGGCCGGCACCGCGACTAGCAGCAGAATCGCCGGACGAGCCGCCACCAGGTGCCACCAGGTGGCCAGGCCGTGACGGCGGAAAAGCAGCAGGGCGGCCAGCGCGGCCAGCACCAGCGGAAATGCGAGCTGCAGCGTGGTGGTCGAAATCATGAATACCAGGCCCAGAACGAGTAAATACAGGTCGCGCGTATTCGGCGATTCCACCGTCCGGTAAATCGCCAGGAGGCAGAAAAGGGCTGCGGCCGTCGGGATGTTGTCGTAGCCGGGCGATGTCGCCAGGTACACCATGCGCGGCAGGCTGAGGGCCATCAGCGCCACGGTGAAAGCCGTTGCGGGCCAGGCATACCGGCGTGACAGCGCATAGACGCTGAAGCCGATCGACAGGTAGGCCGCGAATCCCAGCAGGCCGATCCCCGCATCGGTGTGAAAGCGCAGAAACAGGTGCGGGAGAACCAGGGTGTTGGCCGATACCAGTCCGGCCGGGCTTGCGCCGGCCGCAGCGGACAGCCCAGCCGGAAACAGGGCCGGCCGGCGTTCAACTGTCAGCAGGCGCCCGAGGGATTCCCAGTAGATCGTGCCGGGCGGTATGACGATGGCCGTTAAACCGAGGTAGCTCCAGACGAGCCCGACCAGCAGGAAAGCCAGCGGGTGTCGTGACCACAGAGACCGGACGGCGGTCAGGGCCAGGTGCAATTCCGAACGGCGCCGCACGACAAACGCCAGCGCCAGGGCGGTGACAAGGCCCTCGATGAAAAGGGAGGCGGCCGGCAGATTGAATAGAAAAGAGGCCTGAAAAACCAGAGAGAGCCCCATCAGAACGGTCATCAGGCCATAGGTACCCGATTCGGCCACCGTGTTGCCGCACCGGCGGAAAAAAATGAAACCGCCCAGAGTCAGGATGACCACCTCCGCGACGGCCCCGCCCGCGGCAACGGCGCCGGCGGTTACCACCGGCGCTTATCCTGGTTTGCGGTGCCGTATCGCGGTTGCAAGTCGCTGTGGCCCGCCGGTGGAACCGGGGTCATCCGCGGGTGACCCGGACAAGAACGGTGCCGTGCGCTCACGGTTGCGATGGCTTTCGCTTAAGGTCGGCAACGATTTCGATCATGAAGTCGCGCATCTCGGTCGCCAGCCGCAAGCACTCGGGGCAGTAGACTTTTTTCCGCAGGTAGCCGTGCTCGTTGTTCTGGTGCCAGTACCAGCGCCCGTAAGGCGAGCCCTTGCAGAACTTCTTGCCGGTGTACTGGGCAATGGGACAGCCGAAGCACACCATCATGTAATAAATCCTGCAGGGGGGGCAGTCCAGAATGCCGCCGTCGGATCCCTTGCCGGCGATAATCCGGGTCCATTTGCGGACCGAGGCTTCCATGATATTGATTTTATTCATTTATCCCCCCTTCTTCTATAACGGGTATCCCGCCGCGATGGCCGGCATCTCTTTTTGCCACGCCTAAATGCAAACCGTTCGGCCGGAAGAATTCACGATCAGCGGCGGGGCCAGACTTTTCCAGTACCGGCGCTGGACGTTCATGACCCGTTTCAAGGCATAGATCACTTTTTTGGGATTTGCGGCTGCGGCGATGTCGGCCAACGCGCTTATCGTCGCGCCGGACAGTTCCTTCAAAACGGCCTCCACGCTCTCACCGATGGTGGAGACATCGTAGCCGCCTTCCAGAACGAGCACCAGGCGCCCGCCGCAGCAGGCCGCGGCGCTTTCGAGCAGGCACCGGGTCAGGGCTGCGAAACCCCTCGGGGTCAGGCGCATACCGCCGGCAGGATCGGAGGCGTGCGGGTCGAAACCGGCGGAAACCAGGATCAGATCGGGTTTGAACTCTGCGGCCACCGGTGTCAGAATCGCGGGCAGGATCGCGGCATAGTCCGCGTCCTCATAGCCTCTCGGGACCGGAATGTTGATCGAGTATCCCTCGCCGCGGCCGATTCCTGCGTCGGTGAAACAGCCCGTGCCGGGAAAATGCGGGTACTGGTGGATGGAGACGAACAGGACCCGGTCGTCCTGTTCGAAGATGTGCTGGGTCCCGTTGCCGTGGTGGACATCCCAGTCCAGAATCAGGACGCGGTCCAGGCCGAGGACCTGGCGGGCATAAGCGGCCGCCAGGGCGACGTTGTTGAACAGGCAGTACCCCATGGCGCGGTTTCTTTCCGCATGGTGCCCGGGCGGCCGGACAAGGGCAAAGGCATTGGCGAGGCGGCCGTCGGCGACCCGCGCGACGGCCTCCAGTACGC
>JBAPSB010000271.1:0-3791 GCA_049281435.1 Desulfobacterales bacterium | reverse complement strand
GATCAGCTCGTACTGCTTAAAAAACCCCTTGAGGGTCGAGTAGTCCTCGCCCTTTTCCTTGCGTGTTTCGATCGAGAAGGTCACGAAGTCCTGCTCCTGAAACCCGAAACTGACCATGACGTGGGCGATTGCATCCCCCATCCAGTAGACCGCAATCAGGTCGACCGACTGCAGCCGGCCGAGATCGAAGGTCTTGTCGAAGTAGCGTACGTCAAAGTCCGTCTCGGTCCGGTAATTCAAGTTGCGGATGTTGTGGATCGTGACCTGCTCGCCGGTAACCGTGGCGTAAGGCAGGAGGGCCACATCCGCCTGCCAGGCGCGATGATTCGAGGCGGGGATGGTCAGCCACCAGGCTACAATGCCGGCAAAGACCACCAGAAACACCGCCAAAGTCTGCCGTCGCCTGCGAAGAAAAACGAACGCCAGGAGGGTCGCCAGCACAAACAGGCCGGCCAGGCCGGCGCGCACATAGTTCTCCGAAAGGTTTGAATACCAGATCGCCAACGCCCCCCATGCCGTCATGAAAATGACGACAGCGGCGCAACTGAAACCCCCGGCGTACTTTAAAATACTCACCATCGTTTGTTCCTCAGTCCTTGAGATTTTCGACCAGAATTCGGCGCACTTCCTCGATGGTTTGCGGCGCCTCCTGCGCGGAGTGTCCTGAGGTGACGACAAGCTCGGAGTCCGCGCCCTCGATATGGGCGCTGCTGTATGACACGACGCCGTCGTTCCAGTCATCTTGCGGGTCTTCGGGGTTTTTTACCGCAATGATGGAGTGAGACGAGACCCCCGGAGCGATGGGGATCGATGAATAGGTCTTTATGAACAGACTGTCCGGGTCCATGTTGTCGGTGCTGCGCGGGATGTCGTCCTTTAAGATTCGCTTTGAAACGGCTTCCGGTTTGCTTTCAATGACCTCCTGCAGCGGATTTAGAACCTTGATTGACAAGGAGATCAACCGCCGCAGCAGTCCGTTGACCCGGCCGCCCACCAGAAAGCTTCCATGGTGGGGCGTCGAGATGAACACGACGTACCGCACGAAGGGCAGGGGCTGATAGAACAGGCTTTTCCGCAGAAGCTCCCGTGTCTCGGGCGAGACATCGAGCTGATCGATGGGAACGTTAAAAGATTGATCCCAGAAACGCGTCCCGCTGTCGATGGCGGTCAACTTCGCCAGCATTCCCCCCTGGCTGTGACCGATGACCACCATCTTCCGCAGGGCTTCGTCCTTGCCTTCGGGGTCCAGTTCCTGAACTACGTTGCGCAAACCCTGGGTGAGGATGCCCCCGGTATACAAAATTGGATTGCCGGTGTTGTAAGTGAAAAGCCAAACCTGGTAACGGCTCGCCAGTTCCGGGTCGTTGAAAATTTCATTGAGCATCTGCGCCCAGCGCGCAGGGCTGGAGGCCGTCCCGTGAACGAGCACCAGCGGGATTCGTCCCGGACGGTAGGGCTCCATCAAAAACAGGTTGTCCTTAAAACGCACCATTTGATTAAAAAGCAACAGGTCCCCCGAGAGCAGCCCCTTGAGTTCCAGATCGTAAATCCGCGAGCCTTCCAACGTATAGGCCAGAGCAGCTGTCGGATTGTACTCGAGCGGGGCGATGCGCCCGCCGACGTTGACCGAGGTGGCCTCCTGATTCGTGTAGAGGGCCAAATTGCCCACTATCCGTCCTTCCCGGAGTCCGTCTTCGACATCCTCCAGTTGCAGGAAGGCGGTGGTCGATATTTTCAAAGACGACGGGACCCTGGCAAACTCAAGCGCCTGCTCTCCGTCCACCTGTTTCAAAGTGGCGACCAACGCTATTCCCACCCCTGGCCAGCGGTAATTATTTCTGAGGCCCCGCACATCAAACGCCGACGCAGCGAAAAAATCGTTCAATCGATAAGGTCCCCAACGAAACTCGTCCGGGTCGATTTGCACGACGAGTTCACCGAAGGGGAGCCTGAAGGTGCCGGACTCCAGCAGAACCCTCCCCGTCTCTTTCTGGTTAAAGCCCTGTGCCAGCCCCTGGTTGTAAAGATCGACGGCGTTTCGCAGGCGGGGATCGAATGGATCCAGCGCGTCCTTTGCATTCTTCGGAAATATGGCCGCATACGCATACACCGCAGAAGCTAAAAAGTAGGAGCGGTCTCCGCTGCGGGTTGCATGTAAAAAGGTAAGTTCTGCCAGGGCAAAGATAAAATCCGAATTGGTTGCGGTGAGCGTACCTTGGTGTATGGTTGAAATAACTTCTGCCGGATCGCTCTTGAATTGTTCAGCAAGGCCGGTCCGGTTGAGAATCTGCTGGGTCGGTGCGCTCAGGTTCTGGTCCGTCAGCACGCTTTCGGTAAGCCTGCGTTGAGCCTCCGGTGGATCCATGCGGCGCACGCCCACCGGCGTGGCGCATCCGTTCAAGACAACAATTGCCGTCAGGAAAAGACTGAAGACGACAGGCCTTGAGGGCCACCCGGCGACTCTATCGAACTTCATTCGACTTCTCCTTCTTTATTTCTCTTGAAAAATACATATTCGAAACCAAAATAAATGCCGTCTGCCTTCGCGGCGGGAATGCATGTTTCGGCTCAGATGATATTCTTTTTAATGGAAGCGACCACATAAAAGGCTATGGTTCTATAAACTTCAAGATAAATATTTTGGCTGCTGGTGTCGGTCGGCGGCGTATTACACTACCAGCCTTCTCCCTCCGGCCTTGCCGAAATTTTTATCTTAAAGCCTGTATAAACGGCTTGTTCCGGCATTTTCGGCTAAATCACCGCGGGTCGTCAAGATTTTATTTTCTTGGCCTTTTCTTCCTCTTCGGCCTGAATAGCCGCTCCGGCGGCAGCGGCGCTGGCTTCTAAAATTTTCCTGCGGGTTTGGTCGTCGGCGTAGGCCAGCGATTTTTCGATCCCCGGCGGCAGGGAAACGGTAACGTTGCGATGCGCAAATTCGAGGCCGGCCGCCTGAAACGCCTCCTGCATCAGCCGGTAGACATGTTTGCGGATGGCGAACTGTTCACCGGGCGGTGTTTTGTATTTTACACGCAAGATCATGGCCGAATCGGTGTCCATCTCTCTGACGCCTTGAGACTTGATGGGGCCGAGCAATTTTTTTCCGAGTTCGGGGTCTTCAATGATCTTCTGGTAGACTTTTTTCTTGACCAGCTTGCGGACCTTCTCGACATCGGTGCCGAAAGGGACCCGAAAGTCGAGTTTGGTGATGATGTAATCCCGGCTGAAATTCGTAACCGAGCTGATGTCGCCGAAGGGGATGGTGTAGACCATCCCTCGCGGATGACGCAGTCGGAGCGAACGCAGGGAGATTTTCTCCACGGTTCCCTTCTGCTTCCCTGACTCCACGTAATCTCCGACTCTGAAGGCGTCGTCGATCAGAAAGAACATCCCGGAGATTATGTCTTTGACGAGCGTTTGAGAGCCGAACCCGATGGCCAGGCCGATGACCCCGGCCCCGGCGATCAAGGGACCGATGTTCACCCCGATGGAAGACAGTATGATCAATACAGCCATCACGACAATGACAGCCAGCATGAATTTTTGCAGCATTACGAGCAGGGTCGCGACGCGGGAACCGCCGCGGCCGCCTTCTTCCCTTTCGTCGTCCTCATCTTCTTCGGGAATCTCTTTTGCAATGCGGCGCTTTATAGCGGCATTGACCAGTTCCCAAACCACGAAGCAGACCAGTACGTCGACCATGATCTTGAAAGCGGCCCGGGCCACCTCCTGTCCGAGTTTGAGTTCGACGCCCCAGATGCGCATGACCCAGAAAAACACCAGGAACGCCAGCG
>JBAPSB010000270.1:0-8782 GCA_049281435.1 Desulfobacterales bacterium | reverse complement strand
TAAGAAATCCCCCCTGACCCCCCTTTTTCAAAGAGGGGAAGATTTGTCCTTTAGTTAATGGCATTGCCTCCCAATCCGGAAAAAATAAAATTTCCTGGTGGCCAATACCTCAATTCAACCTTCAATTCAATGTTAAGCAATATTCACCTACAACCAATTGCCACATCATATCCAAACCCACTTCTCAGAGCTATACCGTTGTTGAAATGGTAAGGCTTATAGCGTTGTTGATCGAGAATTATTTCGAGTCTACTTTTTACCCTTCACTTTCAAAACTATGGTTCACAATTTGAGAAAAAAGGCCGAAATGGCACCGGCGGCGATGCAGCCGCCGACAATCGAAATTCCCAAGGCAAATGAAGAGGTGTCGCCCATGGTCCCGATCATCAGCGGAACGGCGCCGCCGCCGATCAGGAAGCCGAGCGGGACGGTCAGGGAGACGGCGATGTTGCGCGCCCCGGGCGGAGCGATGCGGGAAAGCGCGGCGAATCCGGCCGGGAAGAAACAAACCGCCGTCAAGGGTTGAAGAAACACGAAGACCAGCACCAGTGTGCCCGAGACTGTCCCCATGAGGACCGTCGTGATGCCGGTAATCAGCAGGACGGCGCTCATCGTGCCGCGCGGGCCGAAACGATCGGTGGCCCAGCCGCCGGCAAACGCCATGAACAGGCCCGAGAGCCGCGAGGCGGAGACAAGGGTATTGGCCAGGTGGCGCTCGACGCCCTGCTCGGTGACGAGATAGAGCGGCAGCATGGTAAAGAGCCCCAGGGTGCCGCTGACCCCGAGGCCGAACAGCAGGACCATCACCCAGAAGGAGGGCACGGCCATAAACGATTTGATGGTGGCAAGATTGGGTGCCGTGCCGCTGAATTCACCGCCGCGCCCGAAGCGGGCGTAAACGACTCCGACCAGCAGGCCGGCCGCGCCAAGGATCAGGGTCACGGCGCGCCAGGGAAGTCGCAACAGTAAAAATTCAGTCAGCAGCGGCGCCGCGACAAACCCCAGGTTGGGTGCCAGCTCGTGAATGGCGATGGCCTTGCCCCAATGGCGCTGCACGATCAGGTCCGTCAGGGTGGCGATGCCCGAGGGCAGGTAGATGCCGGCCGCCAATCCCAGAACGAACAGGGCCACCCGGATGGTCGCCAGGCTGCCGGCGGCGGCCGTCACCGAAAGGGCCAATCCGACGATGGTCGCCGAGAGGATGATGCTGCCGCGGTGCGTCAGGCGGGCGGCAACCCAGCCCGAGCCGAGCAGGGAGAAAAAGTAGCCCGAGGAGATCAACAGAAAAAAGGAGCCGGCGTCGCCGTGCCGAATGCCCAGGTCCTGCTCGATAACGGGCATGAGGGGCGCGAAGATCACCCGCGACGAGAAGTTCAGCAGAAAGATCGTCGTCATGAGCAACACGGGGCCGAGGCCGCCGGCGAGCGTCTGTCCGCCCTGCGGGTCCTGAAGGCCGGCGGTTGTCTGATCGGCCTGATTTTTCAAGGTTGGGGGCTGTGGTTTTTGTTTCGAACGGATTTCAACGGCAGAAATAGTCTTCGGCTATTATCGCTTAGGCGGGTAAAACCAAATTGTTCGTAGAATCCTTTGGCGTTGTCATTTAAAATATCTACAACCATGGCATAGATTGCGATGTGATCGCTGACCGCCAGCGTGCGCTTGATTGCATCGGCCAGCAACATTTTCCCAATACCTTGCCCCTTAATGGCATTGCTGACCGCCAGCCTGCCGATCAGAGCGGCGGGCACCGGATGCTTAGGCAACTTCCAAGACAGCTTTTCGGGTAATTGGTACATTTTAATGGATAAGGTGCTCAGGGGTAGAAGCCCACCACCGCCTTCGGGTCATCGGGCTTGGTCGCGACAAAGACGCGACTGATGCGGCGTCTGATATCTTGCTTAGCCTGCTTTTTAAAATAGCGGTCAAGCGCTTCGACGCCGCACTGAAAGCCCGTCCTGTCATGTGTGGGGTTAGGCGTAAGCGGCGCGATAACCAAATTTGGAAAAGCCGTCATTTACTGACAACACGCTGATCATGTTCCTCAAGAGTTGCGGCCAGTTTGCGATTGAAGTGCACCGGTGCGGCCAAAGCCTCGAAAAATATCCTGGAATCTTTCGTGTTCAATGTCTTCGTCTCATGCTCTTGAACGGTTTTCCTGGCTTGCTCCAAGGCACTGGTCATTATCAATTGACTAACGGTCTGCCCCTCAAAACTGGCCGCACATTCAATGAGTCTCTTTGAATCGCTTTTCATGCGGAGGTTGATTCGTTCGTTTTTATTTTGAGTCGCTGTATTCATGGGAAATAATCCCTAGGCTGTTTTAGTGTCACATGATTATGTACGTCAAAAAGGTGCCTTCGTCAATGTTTGACAACTTGAGAATATTAGCGACGCGGTATTATTGCCTGGTGCCTGATTTCAGAACCTTGTCGATGGCCTTGTTGATATCGAGCGACGCTGCCGGCTGCCGGGGTGGAAATTCCTTGAAGGTTTCCAGGTGTTCGTTCAGCAAACTGATGGCCGGCTGCATCACCCAGGATTTGTGCATGATCTGGCCAAATCCGGTGACATCATCATAATGTTCGAAGGGGTCTTTTCTCAGGTTGAAGAGCATCGGCATGGTATGGGGTACCATGTCGTCGAAATAGCGCTCCTTCGTGGCGAAATGCATTTTCCAGGGGCCGACGCGAATGGCTGTCAGCGAAGTTTCATAGTAGTAAGAGAAACGGTTTCTGGCCGAGGTATCGGATTTGCCGGTCCAGTAGTCGAGATTGTTGAACCCGTCGATATGAACTTTATAGGTCCGATCGCCCAACTTCTTTCCGCTTTTCAACTGCTCCGAAATATCAGGGTTGCCGACGGCCGCCATCAGCGTAGGCAAAACGTCTTCGCGCCAAATCGCCCGGCCACTGTTTTCTCTATGTGGCCTTTACCGACCTCTTTGTCATTGACGTAAAGAGTGGCCGTACCTCCCTTGCCGGCCCCGTCGCCGTCATAAGCAAAATCCATTTTCACGACGGCCTTGCCGGGCGGCAGGGCTTCGCCGGAGGTTACGACATAACGCTCGTCATCGAACCAGTTGTACTCGTAAATCCATAGAACGAAAACGGAATGTTACTGTCCGCGAAGAACCATGGAGGTTTTTCGCGGCCTCCGACATTTGAGGGGAACTGCTATTCAGGTTCGTCGGGCTTTTTCTCGCCCCGGATTTGGTGTATGATCACCGCCACGGCAGCGGTGCGGCCGCCGACCGGATCGTGGGTCGATACCCGCGGGCCGATCGGAACACGCATGTCATTGGCACGGCTTCAGGGAGGTGCTGGATGGAAAAGTCAGGTCTCATCGTCCACGAGGCCTTGAAAAATATCTGCAACCGTTTGGTCATGAAACATCCCGAGGCCATCGGCATGGCCGTGATCGAGCTGGACTGCGGCTGCGTCAACATCTGCGGGGTCTCCCTCCGGGGCGAACCCGTGGGAACGATGAAGACGGTCGTAAGGGGCCCTGTCTGCGACCGATGCCTGACCTCGAAAGAACGGCTTTCCGACCGGATCGTCGATCAGAAAATGATATGGCCGGGCGAGGAGAGCGAGCAGCCCGAGCGGGATCTCAGGCTTTTTATCGGACAAAAGGTTTTCGGTGAAGGCTATGCCGAGTGACGCCAGCCATGGGCCATGTTTTTCCGGTCGGAAATCAACTACCTTCGGTTAAAGCCAATGGCTCAGGGTTCAAGGATTTGAGGATTCCAAGGGTCAAGTAAAAATGACCATTCAATCCTTTGCTTGGATCCCTGGCCACCGTGCCCCTCGAACCCCTGAGGCGACATCACACATTGAATTTAGGCTTCGCTCAAAGGCGAGGGTTTTTTCTCCCATTTCCCGAGTGGGACAATCCCGACAGCAGATGGACCCCGTCCGTAAAATAATCCACATCGACATGGACGCCTTCTATGCCTCGGTCGAGCAGCGCGACCGGCCCGAGTTGAGGGGCAAGCCGGTGATCGTGGGCGGCGACCCACAGTCGCGCGGCGTGGTGGCCGCCTGTTCCTACGAGGCCCGCAAGTTCGGAATTCACTCGGCCATGGCTTCCGCGACGGCGCTCAGACTCTGCCCGCGGGCGGTGTTCATCCGGCCGCGGTTCGAGGTCTACAAGTTCGTGTCGTCCCAGATCAGAGCCATTTTCTGCGACTACACCGAGTTGGTGGAGCCGCTGTCACTGGACGAGGCGTTTCTGGATGTGACCTGCAACCGCAAAGGGATGACGTCGGCCACCCTCATCGCCCGCGAAATCAAGCAAAGAATTTATGAGACAACCGGGCGGCTCACGGCTTCGGCGGGGGTGTCCTTCAACAAGTTTCTGGCCAAGGTGGCTTCTGATGTTAACAAGCCCAACGGCATCATGGTGATCGTGCCCGAGGCCGCCGGCGAATTCATCGACCGGCTGCCGATCAGGAAATTTTTCGGGGTCGGCCGGGTCACCGAGGAAAAGATGCACGGCCTCGGCATCAAAACGGGTGCCGACCTCAAAAAATTTGAAAAGACGCGGTTGATTCAGTTGTTCGGAAAGGCCGGCGTTTATTATTACGACATTGCCCACGGCGTGGATGACAGGCCCGTCGATCCGAACCGCATCCGCAAATCGATCGGCAAGGAAACAACCCTGCCGCAGGACATCGACGATATCGACCGGATGGTCGAGATACTGGAAAACCTGTCTTTTGAAGTCGAAAATTCACTGATCCGGAATGAAGCCCGCGGGCGGACGGTCACCCTGAAGATAAAGTTTCATGATTTCAGGAGCATCACCAGGAGCCTGACGCTCGAGGAGCCCGTGGAAAGCGCCGCGGCCATCATGCGCCATGTCAAACCGCTGCTGGTGAAAACCGAAGCCGGCCAAAAAAAGGTCAGGCTCCTGGGGATCGCGGTCTCTCATTTCGATGACAAGGATGCCTGTTGCGACCGCTGCGGGCAGTTGTTGTTGCCCTTCAGGTTTCGGAACGACCCTTCGTTGTCATACCAATCCGGCCTCTGGTAGTTTTTGTAGGCGGTCTTTTTTGGGGCACACCGGCGCCCGCCGCCAATTTGCATTTTGATCTTCCGTTCCTATCTTTTACAATTGGTTCCATCTGTAACTGATTTTATTCATTCATTCCCCACCTGTTTCTTGCAATCTTGGCACGATCATGGAGGTATAAGAAGATGAAACGCCTGTTCATTTTAATTTTATCAATGATCCTAACATCCACGGCGGCCGCTGCCGGCAAGTCGGTGGTCTACGAGGTAAACGGTGTGCCTTACGAGGGGTATGTCACCGGCGCCTCCGGCAAGGCCCCTTTCGTCCTCCTCGTGCATGACTGGGACGGCCTGACGGAGTATGAAATCAAACGGGCCGACATGCTGGCCGAAATGGGCTACATGGTGTTTGCCGTCGACTTGTTCGGCGCCGGGGTCAGGCCGACCAAAATGGAAGATAAACGCCAGCACACCGGTGAGCTGTACAAAGACCGTGAAAAAATGCGCGCTATCTTAAATGCCGCGCTGGCTGCGGCGCGATTCGAGGGGGCCGACACCGCGAATGCCGTGGCGATGGGCTACTGCTTCGGCGGCGCCGCGGTGCTGGAGCTGGCCCGGTCGGGAGCCGATCTGAAAGGCTTTGTCACGTTTCACGGCGGATTGGAAACGCCCGAGGGACAGGACTACTCCAAGACCAGGGGCAAGCTTCTGATCCTGCACGGCACGGCGGACACGTTCGTCACCATGGAGGATTTTGCCGCGCTGGCCGTGGCCCTCGAATCAAAGGGCGTTGCCCACGAAATGATCACCTACGGCGGCGCACCGCATGCCTTCACCGAGTTTGACACCGACAGCTACCGGGCTGATGCGGACCAGAAGTCCTGGCAGCGCTTCAAGGAATTTTTAACCGAAACACTGAAGTGATCGAGGAGAGACAAATGACGTTCGATCGGGAAAAGTTCAAAACCGCCTACGAGAAATGGGTGACCGAAAGCCTGCCGGAATACGAGGCGGGCAGGATGACGGAAATCGTCAAGCGCTATCCGTTCGTCGTTTCCGATGATGTGCCCTGGACGCCTTACCGGGGCCAACCGTCAGAGCAGACCTTCGCCCTGGTCACCAGCGGGGGCCTTTTTCTCAAGGACAGCCAGCCGGCCTTCGACACGGTTTCCATTCACGGGGATCCGTCCCTGCGGGAGATCCCCAAAAACGTGAAACAGGCGGATATCGGATTTGCCCATGCGCACTACGACCACAGCCTGGCGGAAAAAGACCTCAATATCATCTTTCCCATCCACCGCCTGGTCGAACTGGAGCAAGAGGGGATCATCGGCCGGGTGGCGGACACGAATTACAGTTTCAGCTACGTCAACGATGTGGCGACCCTGGTCGACCAAACGATTCCGGCATTCATCTCACGGATCAAGGCAGATAAAGTCGACGTTGTGCTGCTGGTGCCGGTCTGACCCAAGTGCCATCAGACAGTTGGTCTGATCCAGCGCATGACCGAGGAGGCCGGCATTCCCACCATCTCCATGGGCAACATGGCCGACCGGATGGCGCACATCAAACCGCCCCGGGCCCTGCTCGTGAAATTCGCGAGCGGCAGCATGTTCGGCGAGCCCGGCAATGTGACACGCCAGAGGCGCATCATTCTGGACGCCTTGGACGCCCTGAAAACCATGACCGAGCCGGGCACCATCCGGGAGCTGCCCTACCGGTGGAAGCAACCCGATCCGGCCTGACGCGATCGGCCCGCACCGGTCTTGTAAGTCATTTCATGGGGGGTGTTTACTCACTGAACTTCTATCGAGCGGGTCCTTGCCGTGCGATTTTACCTGCTGTTACAGAAAACACTTGTCGATCCGGTCATCAGATTGCTCCGGCAGGGGATCACTGCGGAGAAAATCGCCCTGGGCATGGCCGTCGGGATCGTCATCGGCATCTTTCCCGTGATCGGCTCCACGACGCTCTTGTGCACCCTGGCCGCGATGGTGTTGCGGCTGAATCTGCCGGCCGTTCAGCTGGTCAATTATCTGGTCTATCCGCTTCAGATTGCGCTTCTCATCCCGTTTTTTCAGTTCGGCGCCTGGTTATTCAACATCGAGCCGCTGCCCCTGTCGGCTTCGCAACTGATTGAGATGTTCCGGGCCGATTTCTGGGACGCCATCCGGCAACTGTGGGACACGACGATGCGGGCAATCGCGGCCTGGGGACTGATCTGCCTTCCGGCTCTCGCCGCCTTGTACTATGGCTTGAGGCCATTGTTGAAAAAGATTGACAGGAAGAAACCAGAACCCGCTCGGCCGTGACCATGACCATTTGCGATGCGGTGGCCGGCCTTAACCAATATGACAAAGGAATGCCAAATGCCTTTTTACAAATACATCATTGTTTACGCGGCCAGCCTGGTGGTGTTCCTTGTGGTCGATGTCGTCTGGCTCGGCTGGGTGGCACAGTCCTTTTATCAGCGCCAGTTGGGGGAGTTGCTCGGTCAACGCGTCAACTGGTCCGCGGCCCTCGCCTTTTATTTCATCTACATTATCGGCTTGATGATCTTCAGCATCGTGCCCGCCCTGGCGCGGGCCTCGTTGACCCATGCGATCGTCATGGGCGCTTTGTACGGCTTCTTTACCTATGCCACCTATGAATTGACCAATTACGCCCTGATCCGAGGTTGGCCGGCCGCTCTGGTTCCGGTCGATATCGCCTGGGGAGTGGTCCTGTGCGCCGTCGTCGCCGCGGGCGGGTATGCCGCCGGCCGCTGGATTCAGAACTGAAAAACCGCCGGGTGCGGGCCTAACGATCGGCATCGGCTCGAGACTGCCGCCCGGTTCGGATAATTCAGGCGCCGCGCAGTTTTTCGGAAAAACCGTGGCGGCGGGCGAGGTTGGCAAACATCTGCGCCAGGCCGGCCCCCAGCGAAAAGAGCGAGCCGATGTCAAGGTTGTTGTCGGCGGTTTGATCGAAGTAAAGGTTGAGGCTCGATGCGAGCCCGTCTTCGGGTTTCCAGTAGCAGATCATCAGGGGGACCCTGGGCAGAGGCAGCAGGACAACCGATATGTCCGCTTCGAACTGTTCCGCCACCTGGCGGCCGCTGAAGATATGCACCAGGTCGTCGAAAAGTCCAGGGTAGACATCGGCGACCTGCTTCATGGGTTCCTCGCAGCGCTTCTGAAAAAGCGGGTAGCGTTCCCGGCCCTCTTTGAGGTCCCTGAACGACACCCAGTTTCCCGAGACTGGCCGACCCTGGCCCTGCAGCACATAGCTGAGAAACGGGACCGTCACCCAGGGATTGATGTGGATGTCGGCGCGCAGGTTGCCCTTTTCATCCACGCTGAAATTCTTGCCGAGCACCTTTAGGGTCAAAACGCCGTTCGCGACGGTGCCGCCCGATCTTGCGGCGGCTTCGGCCAGGTCGGTGGCGGCAACCTCGTTTTTAAGTTCCGCCAGATAGGCGTCCCGGTTTTGTTCCGCGAGGTTTTCGACCTCGCTTTCTGCGGCGCAGCAGGCAAGGGCTTCCGGCGCCAGCCGCGGGCAATCGGCAAGCTCTCTTCGGCCGGTGTAGACCGCGCCGGCAAACGCCAGACAGGTTTTTTCCCCACATTGGCGGCAGTTCGACTTGTCGAGCAGTCGAAAAATTTCCATGGCGTTCCTGGGTTTTGTCATGCGATGGTTTGGCCTCCTTTTTTGGTAACAAGTTGACTCTAGTGAATTTGGCTGGCAAGGTCAAGGACGGACGACGGCGGACGGCAGACGGCGGAGGGCGG
>JBAPSB010000269.1:0-7927 GCA_049281435.1 Desulfobacterales bacterium | reverse complement strand
ATATCACGCTGCGCATCATCAAAAAGAGGCGACCGCAATCTCTGCTGCATCTGCTTTTTCTGGCGGCCGTTGCCTTTTTTCTAACCGCCTGTTCAGGCGACGACGCGACGCAAAGCACCTCTGCAACGGTCCAGTCTCCGCCCCTGGTGTCCGGTCCGATTGAAAATACGGCGGCGCCATCGGCTGCGGTGACGCCGTCCGATAACCTGATCACGGCGATCGAGAAGGTGGCCCAAGACACCATACCGACGGTCGTGCACATCGAGATCACCGAACACCAGGAGATCGCCAACCCCTTTTATCAATACCGCAACGACCCTTTTTTCAAATACTTCTTCGGTCTTCCGGACAAAATGGCCCCCAAACTTCAACGCGAACTGATGGGACTGGGAACGGGCGTGATCATCGACGACCGGGGACACATCCTGACCAACTACCATGTCGTGGGCGGAGCCGGCAAAATCCAGGTGACTCTGGCCGACGGTTCGCAGTATCCGGCCGAAGTGGTGGGCACCGACCCCAAAACCGACTTGGGCGTCATCAAGATATCCCCATCCGGATCTCTGCCGCACGTGACCTTCGCCAATTCCGATGCGGCCAAAGTCGGCCAGTGGGTGGTGGCGATCGGTCACCCCGAAGGACTCGATCAGACCGTGACCCAGGGCATCATCAGTGCCACTCACCGCACGGGCATCACCGATCCCGACAGCTACCAGGATTTCCTGCAGACCGATGCCCCCATCAACCCGGGCAACAGCGGCGGGCCGCTGCTCAATCTCCAGGGACAGGTCGTGGGAATCAACTCGGCGATCATGTCGCAGTCCGGCGGCTCCGAGGGCATCGGCTTCGCCATCCCGAGCAATATCGCCACGCATGTGGCCCAGGCCTTGATCACCGCCGGAAAAGTCGAACGCGGCTGGCTCGGATTGAGTTTACAGGCGCTGAATCCCGAACTGGCCAAGACCTTCGGCCTTGCGTCCGCTAAAGGCGCCCTGGTGTCCGATGTCATGCAGGGCGGACCGGCGGACCAGGCCGGCCTCACCCGCGGCGATGTGCTTCTCGACTTTCAGGGCCGCGAAATAGCGGACGCGGCGGCCCTTCGCAACGCGATTGCCAATGCGCAGGTCGGGCAGGAAAAGACGCTGACCGTCTGGCGCGACAAGCAACAGCAAACAATCCAGGTTAAAATCGGCAGTGAAGAAGAAGCCCTTAAACTGCTGACGAGTTCGCTCGAAAACCGGCTGGGCGTAGAAGTGGAAAACCTCACGGCCGAGCAGGCCCGGCAGTACGGCATGGAAAACCCGGTCGGAGTCGTCGTCCGGTCCGTCGACCCCGCCGGCCCCATGGGAAAAGTCGGCTTCGAACCCGGAGATGTGATTCTGGCCCTCAATCAGAAGCCGATCGAAGGCGTGAGCAGCTTTGCCGGCCTGGTGACGAATTTACCGCACCACAAGAAAGTCATGTTGCTGGCCCTCAATCATCGGACCGGAGAAACGGCCCTGGTGCCGATCGATGTGAAGTGATGATGACCACACAGATCAATAGTCGAACAGAACAACATCCAGAAAAAAGGAGACGCGTCATGAATCGGTGCGGTTTATCTCGGCCATCCGCCAAATACCGGCCCCATCCGGCATCATGTCTGAATGGCGCTTTGATACTGGTCTTTTTTCTCGCATTTTTCGTGCAGGGCGGGATCGCGCGCGCCACTGGCCGTGAAAACCCGGAAGCAGCCGATGACGCCTTGCGCGCCACGCTCAAAAACGGGCTGCGCGTTGTGATCGTCCGTAATTCACTGGCACCGGTGGCCACCACCGTGATGAATTACCTGGTCGGCTCGAACGATGCCCCGCCTGGTTTCCCGGGCATGGCGCACGCCCAGGAGCACATGCTTTTTCGGGGCAGCCCGGATCTCTCCGCCGATCAACTCGCGGCGGTCACCGCCGCGGTGGGCGGAAAGTTCAACGCCGACACCCAGCAGACCGTGACCCAGTATTTTTTCACCGTTCCGGTGCAGGATCTGGATTTCGCCCTGCACGTGGAAGCCCTGCGCATGAGCGGGGTCCTCGACAGCGGCGCCGACTGGAACCAGGAACGCGGCGCCATCGAGCAGGAAGTCGCCCAGAATTTGTCCGACCCGGACTATGTCTTCTACAGCCGCCTGCTGGCGGCGATGTTCACGGGCACCCCGTACGCCCACACCCCTTTAGGAACCAAGGCCTCCCTCGACCACACCACCGGCAAAATGCTGCGCGACTTCTATCACACCTGGTATGCGCCCAATAACGCCGTTCTGGTCATAACCGGCGCCGTCGATCCATCTAAGGTTCTGGCGCAGGTGCGGCGCCTGTTTGACGGTATTCCCGCCCGCGAAATCCCGGCCCGCAGCCCCGTGGAGCTCGAGCCGGTCGAAGCCCGGACCCTGCGTCTGGCCACCGATCGCCCCCAAGGCCTGGCGGTGATCGCGTTTCGCATGCCCGGCAGCACCAGTCCGCAATATGCGGCCACCCGCGTGCTGGCCGACCTGCTGGGCAGCCGGCGCGGCCAACTCCAGGACCTGGTCATCGCGGGCAAGGCCTTGTCGGTCGACTTCAGCCTGGAGGCCATGCCCGCGGCCAGCATTGGATATGCCACCGCCGCTTTCCCGCAGGGCGCGGCCGGTGACGCCCTGCTCGATCTCCTGCGCACCAAAATCGACCGGCAGCTCTCCGACGGCCTGACGAGCGACCTGGTGCAGGCGGCCCAGCGGCATGCCGTCACCGCCGGCGAGATGCGGAAAAACTCCGTTTCCGGCATGGCGATGAGTTGGTCCCAGGCCGTGGCCGTCGAAAATCGGCGGTCGCCCCGCGAAAATCTGGAGGCCATCGCCCGCGTCAGGCCGATAGATGTGGCGGCCGTTGCCCGCAATTACCTCGATCCCGACGCCGCCATCCGTGTGGTCTTGACGCCCAAACCATCCGGAGCACCCGCGGCGGCAACCGCCGCACCGCACCTTGAGTCCTTCGCGCGCCAGCCGGCCACAGGCGTCCGGCTGCCGGAGTGGGCAGCCGGTTCGCTGAAACAGGTGAAGATCCCGGATCTTCGCATTCAGCCCGCAGACCACGTTCTGCCCAACGGCATCCGGCTCATCGTCCAGCCCGAGTCGGTCAGCCGCATTGTCTCTATCTACGGTCACATCCACAACATTCCGCAAATAACCGAACCGCAGGGACGCGAAGGCGTCGATCGGATTCTGGGCCAGTTATTCTCTTACGGCACGACCACCCTGGACCGCCTCGGTTTCCAGAAAGCCCTGGACGACATCGGGGCATCCGAGTCGGCCGGCACCGATTTTTCCCTGGTCGTGCTGAAAGACCACCTCGATCAGGGCGCCAAACTGCTGGCGGACCACCTCCTGCATCCGACCCTGCCGCAAGCCGCTTTTGAAACCGTGCGGTCCCTGGTGGCCAGCGCCGTGGCCGGGGAACTCCAGAGCCCCGGCTACCTCTTCCAGCGCTCGCTTCGCAAAGCCCTTTTTCCGGCCGACGACCCCACCCTGCGGCAGACCACTCCCGAAACGGTGCGGTCCCTGACCCTCAGCGATGTGCGTGCGTATTATGGCCGCGTCTTTCGCCCCGATCTGACCACCATCGTCGTCATCGGCCCGGTCGACTACCCGGAAGCAGAAGAATTGATATCGACGTATTTCAGCGCCTGGCGTGCCACCGGAGCGCGGCCGCAGATGGCGCTGCCGCCGGTGCCCCTGAGCCCGGCCGGCACCGTGACCGTTCCCAACGACACGCGCGTGCAGGACAAGGTCGTGCTGGCCGAGACCCTGGGGCTGAATCGCTCGAGCCCGGATTACTATGCCCTGCAACTGGGCAACCACGTGCTGGGCGGCGGTTTTTACGCCACCCGCCTGTACCGCGACCTGCGCGAAAAAAACGGGCTCGTCTACTTTGTATCCTCGGCATTTGACATGGATCGAACCAGGGGAATCTATCTGGTTTCCTATGCCAGTGATCCGGCCAAAGTCTCGGCCGCCCAGCGCATCGTTCAGCAGAACCTGGCGCAACTGCAGCGCGAGCCGGTATCGGCCGCCGAGCTGCAACTGGCCAAGGCCATGCTGCTCAAGGAAATCCCCCTGGCCGAATCGAGCACGACGCTCATTGCCGAAGGGCTCATCGCGCGGGTGGAACTCGATCTGCCTTTGCGGGAGCCGCTGCTGGCGGCGCGGCGCTATCTCGAGCTTTCCGCCGGGCAAGTCGAAAAGGCTTTCGCCAAATGGGTGCGGCCGGAGAGCCTGGTGCGGGTAGCCGAAGGACCCGGCCCCGAGTGATGGGCCCGCCCGCTTCAATGCGACATGCGGCGGCGGGCGTCTGACTCCGGATTAAACCGAGCAGATTTGGGACTCTTTATTCATGGTTCCAGGATCGGGCTTGACACCGTCGAGCGCCGCCGCGGCAGCAATCAGCGACAGGTGCGTCAGGCCCTGGGGAAGATTGCCCAGCATCTGGCGGTTGAGCGGATCGTATTCTTCGGCAAAGAGGCCCAGGTCGTTTCCGGTCTGAAGCGCCTTTTCGAACACGCTGCGGGCCTCGTCGAGCCGCCCCTGGTATGCTAAACACTCGGCCAGCCAGAAGGTGCAGCAGCAAAAAACCCCTTCGCTGCCCTTCATGTCATCGCCTTCCGAAGCATACCGGCGCAGCAGGCCGCCTTCTTCCAGCTCTTTTCTGACCGCGTCGGTGGTGCGGATCATGCGCTCGTCCCGGTAATCGGCGAAGCCGGTCGTGGGCAGCAGCAGCAAGGCCGCATCCATTCCAGGATGATCGAAAGACTGGGTGAAGATGCCGCGCCGGCTATCGTAGCCCCGCTCTTCGATGGCGCGCCGAATCTTGTCGCGTTCGGCCTGCCAGGCATCGAGCGGTGCGGTGCGGTCCAGCTCCTGCGCCAGGCGGATACCGCGATCCAGGGCCGACCAGCACATGGCCTTGGAGTGCACGAAATGCCGCGGCGCGCCCCGCATCTCCCAGATCCCCTGATCCGGATCGCTCCAGGTTTTGGCGGCGCTGTTGACCAGGCTGACCAGAAATTCCCAGTAGTCGTCATCCGGCGAGCACCCCTGCCGGTGCCAGAGCCAGGCCAGCCCCAGCAATTCGCCATAAACATCCAGCTGCCGCTGGCTCTCGGCGGCATTTCCGATCCGCACCGGCCGCGACCGGCGATAGCCCTCGAGATGCTCCAGCTCGTACTCCTGCAGGCGGCGCTCTCCGCCCAGCCCGAAGAGCACCTGGACCTCCGCCGCGCTGCCGGCCACGGTGCGTTCGATGAAGCGCCGGAATCCATCGGCCTCCCTGTGGTAGCCCAAAGTAGCCAGCGAGCGCACCGTAAAATAGGAATCCCGGATCCATGAAAACCGGTAATCCCAATTGCGCATTCCCCCCATGCTTTCGGGCAGGGAAGTCGTCGCGGCCGCCGCTATGGCCCCGGTCGGGGCGAAGGTGAGGCCTTTGAGGATAATCGCCGACCGGTGCATTTGCTTCGCGTAGGTGCCCGTGACGGCATTTCGCTCCGACCATTTTTGCCACCACGCCAGCGTTTCCGCCAGGCGCCGTTCCTGCTCGGCGTGATCCGGCGGCTCGACCAAGTCCTCGTCCAGATCCTCGGGCGGCCGCCAGAGAATCGACAGATGCGCTCGCTGCCCCTCTTTTACCCGCCATATCCCCTCCAGGTGGTGCCGGTGCTTCATCTGCAGCTCCAGATCGCTTGAAATCAGCAACCCGTTGCTGCTCCCCAGGGCGATGAAATGATCATTGCGCTTCTGAATCCAGGGCTTAACGGACCCGTAGTCAAAAACCGGTGCGACATCCACGGTGAATTCCATGTCTCCCGCCACCCCTTCGAGAATGCGCAGAATCTGCCGGTGCGGATGGTGCTCGCCACCCTCGCGCATCGTCATGCAATCCAGCAGGCGCACTTCGCCGTCGGTGCTTTTAAAATGGGTCTCCAGCACCAGCGTATCCGATCGGTACCGCCGCGAAACATCGTGCGGGACGCTCGGCGTCACCTGGCAATAGCCTCCCTTTTCCCAATCCAGGAGCCGGCCGAAACAGCTGGCGGAATCGTAGCGCGGCAAACAGCACCAGTCGATGGCGCCGGACCTGGAAATCAGCGCCGCCGAGTGGCAATCCGCGATATAGCCGTATTCCGAAATGAGGGGATAAGGGCTCTCTTCGGCCATGGTGTCCTCCTTCGCAAACTCATCGTCACCGCATAAGGACAAACCGGGCGGGCCTTGAAATCCTGGTCAAAAGATACCACAATCAATTTGGCCGTAACGATCCCCGTCTGCCGGTATCTGTCAATGCTTTAATTCATAAGTCCGGCAGGGTCGTTCGTCCATCGGCCGGAAGCCGACGGTCAATCGAAAGGGCTTGAAATTTACGGGCAGGCGAGGAATAAGGCGATGACCCTGCAAGGCCTGATAGAACATTACGAGGTGCTGGTGTTTGCCGTCATCGCCCTTCTGGGGGTTTTCATCTGGATCGTGCATTTCATTTACCGGAGACGTCACACGGCCCCATGAGATCCATGTTGTGCAAAATAGCGGGACCCGGCCTCAGCCTGTTTCTTTTCGCCGCCGCCGTCTGGCTGTTGCACAATGAATTAAAAACCTATCATCTCAGGGATATCCTGCATGCCTTCGAATCGATTCCCGGACCATACCGGTGGGCGGCCGCCGGGCTGACCCTGCTGAGCTACGGGGTGATGACCGGCTACGATGTGCTCGCCATGCGCTATATCCGCCATCGGCTGCCCTATTCAAAAATCGGGCTGGCCTCTTTTATCGGCTATGCCTTCAGCAACAACATCGGCATGTCGATGATTGCCGGGGCCTCGGTGCGCTACCGCCTCTATTCGGCCTGGGGCCTGTCCACCTTGCAAATTACCCAGGTGGTCGCCTTCTGCACCCTGACGCTGTGGCTCGGATTTTTGACCCTGGGCGGGACCGTATTCCTGATCGAGCCTTTAAGCGTCCCGGCGGCTATCCACCTGCCCCTGACCTCCCTCAAGACGATTGCCCTGGTGATGCTGGCGATTGTGGCGGGGATCGGCCTGGCGATATCGGTCAAAAAAAACGCCATCACGATTCGCGGATGGACGATTGAGCTTCCTTCGCTGCGTCTTTTCGTATGCCAACTGGTCATTGCGGCGCTGGACTGGATGCTCGCCAGCCTGGTCTTGTTCGCGCTGCTGGCGCCGGGCGCCGCGATGACCTATCCGCAATTTCTGGCCGTCTACCTGATGGCCCAGCTGGTCGGACTCGTCAGTCAGGTTCCCGGCGGACTCGGGGTGTTTGAAACGGTGATCGTGCTCCTGCTGTCCGGCCGGTTGCCGGCCGATCAGACTTTCGGTGCGCTGCTGGGGTACCGTGTGCTGTATTACTGGCTGCCGCTGGGCGCGGCGGCAGTGTTGCTCGGGTCGCAGGAAATCCTGCGCAAGCGGGAATGGCTGAGCGTATTCGTCCGGCTTTTCGGGCGTTGGGTGTCGCCCATGGTCCCCCAGGTGTTTGCCTTCGCGGCCTTTCTCGGCGGGGTCATCCTGCTGATGTCCGGCACGACCCCGGTCCTCGAACAGCGCATTGCCGTGTTAAAAAACTTGATTCCCCTGCCTTTTCTGGAGATTTCGCACTTTGTCGGCAGCGTCGCCGGCATGGGGTTGCTGCTGTTGGGCCGCGGGCTGCAGCGCCGGCTGGATGCCGCCTATCACTTGACCGTCGGCTTATTGTTCGTCGGCATCGCCGCCTCCCTGGTCAAGGGTTTCGATTACGAGGAGGCCAGCGCCCTGCTGTTGATCCTGATGGCGCTCTGGCCGACGCGCCGGCATTTTTACCGCAAGGCCTCCCTGTTCAGCCAGCCGTTCAATGCCGGCTGGATCGCGGCCATCC
>JBAPSB010000268.1:0-27815 GCA_049281435.1 Desulfobacterales bacterium | reverse complement strand
TGCGAGGAGTGCCATGGAACCATGAAGGAAAACGGCCGGGTTCATCCGGACAAGGAAAATCCGGATTTTCTTAAAAAATCGGCCACCCGCGCCTTTGACTACAGCCGCTGCCAGAAATGCCACAAGCTGTCCTATCAGCGGTATTTGGAAGGCGAACACGCCAAGGCCCTGTCAAAAGAGATCGACGGGACTGAATCGACCCTTCCCGGTTCAACAAGAAAAAACCCGGCTCCCACCTGCGGCGACTGCCATTCAGCCCATTACGACCCCTCCGGCCTGGCGCGGGTCGCCGTCGGCAAACGCATGATCGAGGTCTGCGGTCGCTGCCACAAAGCCCAAACCGCCAGCTACCTCGAAAATATTCATGGCAAGGTGGGCGTGCACCTGGAAAACCCCGCGGCGGCTTTTTGCACGGATTGCCACCAGGCCCACACCGCGGTGTCGCTCAAACAGCCGGCGGCGGCGCTGCCGGTCTGCCGGCGCTGCCACCCGCAGGCCGCAGCGGAATTCACCAACGTTGTCATTCATGCCTCGTTGGCCGGCCCCTCCGACGCCGATTCCCCCAAACGCCAATCGGTTCTATGGATCCAGCGCGTCAAGCTCGCGGCCATCGTGGTGGTGGCGCTGTCGCTGATTTTCTTCTTCGGCCACAGCCTCTTGTGGCTCCTGCGAGAATTGCACGAAAAACTGAGGAAACACTAAAATGGCCGAGCGCCCGTATCGACAAGGCATCGAAGTTCGTTTTTCCGTTTTGCACCGGTTCGTGCACCTTCTGATAATGATCGGCTTTACCGGCCTGGCCGTCACCGGTCTGTCATTGGGCTTCAGTTCCACGGCGCCGGCCAGGGCGTTCATCCGGCTGATCGGCGGATCCGGCCCGGCCGGCTGGATGCACCGTTTTTTCGCGGTCATCACCTACGCCTGCGTCATCGTGCAGGCCCTGTGGTTCCTTTATTATAAGACGGTCCTGGCGGGAAAATTCACCGGCCCGCTCTCCATCGCCCCCGCGGTGAAGGATTTCAGGGATTTCACTCAGAACCTGGGCTATTTTCTGGGCCGCAGGAACGCACCTCCGCGTTTTGACAAATTCTCCTATATGGAAAAACTGGATTACTGGGCCCTTTTCATCGGGATGAACACCATGGGGATAACCGGCCTGGTGCTGTGGTTTCCGGAGTTCTTCACACGCTTTTTACCGGGATTTTTTGTCAACATCGCCCAGGTGCTGCATTTCTTCGAAGCCATCCTGGCCGTTGCGGTCAAATTTTTTATTCACATCGGGTTGGCCCATTTGCGCCCCGCGGTTTATCCGGTCGATACGAGCATTTTTACCGGCAGAACTTCGTCGGAGAAAATTATGGAAGAACATCCGGGCGAATGGGCGGCTTTGAACGAATCCGGCGGTAAATCCGGCGAACACGCATAGAGCACCTATGTCCGGTCTTTCGAGATCGACACCGAAAGAATACGGCGACGTCTTTTTGCAAGGAGAGGAAACATAGATCGGATGAGCCAAAAAGTCTGGAAAGCTTTAAAAATTGCCGCCGTTATCGTCATTCTTCTGGCTGCGGCCGCAGACCCTCTGATGGCCGGCCAGGATGCGCCCGGCGAGACCGAGCCGCCGCTCTGCCTCGATTGCCATCGGCGGGCCAACACCAACACCAATGCGGGGGTGTTGTCATCGCGGGCGTTTTGCAGCGATTGCCACAGCCGCTCCGATTGCCGCCGCATCGTGGACGGAAAAGAGGTGCCGCTGCAAGTATCCGCCGAAACCTTCAACGACACTCCGCACCGGTATGTCGCCTGCATCCACTGCCACACCGATGTGGCGCGGTCGCCTCACCGCACGGCCAATGGCGGGCAGTGCCGCGGTTGCCACACGGTTCACGGAGAAGGCACCGCCCACGCTCCGCACCTGCGGGTTGACTGCCAGGCCTGCCATTTCAAGCACACCGTCATAAGGCTGGACGAAACCGACAACCGGGTCAAGCTGGCCCACGTGGATGCCGCCCGGCTGCCCGTCGGCCTGGTCGACCACGGACTCGTCGATGCGCAAGACAAGGAATCCTGCCGACGATGCCATCACCCTCAAAATACCGTAGGGGCCCCGGGTGCCATTTTACCCGCCAAGAGCCTGCTGTGCATAATGTGCCATCCATCAGCGCTCGGCATCGGGCACCCGGTTTTCTGGATCGCGCTGGTTGTTTTTCTCGGCGGCATCTTTCTCATGCTTCGCTTCTGGTTTATCGGCAGCGTTCAGGGCGAAGACGAATCGCTGCACCGTAAAATCAGCCTCGGTTCGGATGCCGTTTGGCAGACGATTTTTTCTAAAAAGATTTTAACGATACTCAAAGTGCTGCTCCTGGATATCATTTTACAGCGACGAATCCTGAAGAACAGCGTTCAACGCTGGTCGCTGCATTCCCTGATCTTCCTGGGCATCTTTCTTCGGTTTGTCCTGAGCCTGTTCACCGGTCTGTTGTTCAGCATCGATCCCGACGGCCGGCTGGCCCTGGTGCTGATCGACAAGAACTCTCCCTTCACGGCCTTTACCTACGATTTTCTGGGTCTGTGCATCTTTCTGGGCGTGCTGTGGGCTCTCGTTCAACGCTTTATCGTCAAACCGGCCCACGTGAAAACTGAAATCGAAGACAATATCACCCTGGGTATCCTGGGCGCGCTGGTCATTTTGGGATTTGTTGCCGAGGCGGCCAGAATTCTGCTGACGCAGTTGCCGACGGAAGCCGCCCTGTATGCCTTCATCGGCTATCCCCTGTCAAAAGTCCTCGCCGTCTGGCCGGTCAACTGGCGCGCGGTCTATCCTTACCTCTGGTATGCACATGCGGCAATGGGCGCCGTATTGATTGCATATCTTCCCTTCGGCAAACTCAAACACATATTCAACGTGCCGCTGACGCACGTGCTGGAGGAGGTTTCGGGGACCACTAAGGAGCAGCGGGTTTAAAACCGATATATAAACAACTTACGCCAACAGGTTACCAACATGCCCGAAGAACATAAAGCAGGAGCAGATAGCGGTGGCGTCTCGAAAAAGGAAGATCTGAAAGACATACCGCTGCATAGCTTGAAGATGACACAACTGATCGAACTGGATGCCTGCACCCGCTGCGGCGAATGCCTCACCTGGTGTCCGGTGTACGATCAGGATGCCAAGGAAGCCATCATACCCAGACGAAAAGTCATCGATTTTCTCAAGATCGCCAAGGCGCAGCAGGGAATTCTGGCCAAAATCATGCGCAGGGAAAACATCAGCCAACCGCTTAAAACCCTGCTGGGCCGCATTTTCCGATACCATGAGATCAGCCGCGCGGAAATAGATGACTTCGTTCAAAACCTCTATGAGTGTTCCACCTGCGGTCAGTGCGAGGTAGTTTGCCCGGCCCACATCGAAACCGTGGCCCTGTGGGAGGAACTGCGACGGGTCATCGTTCAGGCCGGTTATGGGCCGCTGGAAGCCCAGAAGGCATTGGTCAAAAGCGTCAAGGCCTTTGACAACCCCTGGCAGCAGCCCCGGGCGGCCAGAACCAAGTGGGCCCGCCGGGCAAAAAAGGACGGCCTTATTCAGGAGCTTCCGCGCGAAATCAGAAAAACAAAAGCCAAAGTACTTCTATTTTTCGGTTGCACGGCCGCCTACGACGTCAATGTCAAACAGGTGGCGATCAACACCATCAACATCCTGGAAGCCCTCGATATCGATTACGGCATTCTGGGCAGCGAAGAAAAATGCTGCGCCAGTGTTTTGCTGCGGATGGGCGATCCCGAACACAAAAGAGTCTTCAAGGAAAACATCGACCTGTTCAACAGCCTGGGTATCGAAACCCTGATCAGTTCCTGTTCGGGCTGTTTCAAGACGATCATGCAGGATTATCCGCGGGTGGCACCGCTCAATTTCGAAGTGCTGCACACGGTCGAGTTTCTCACGCGGTTGCTGAAAAAAGGCGAACTGAGATTTCCGCATCCGGTCAACCGGACGGTAACCTATCACGATCCTTGCCATTTAGGGCGCGCTACGGGTGGATTCGACGCCCCGCGCATGATCATGGAGGCCATCCCCGGCCTCAAACTCGTCGAGATGCCCCGCAACCGGGAATACTCACGCTGCTGCGGCGCCGGCGGCGGGCTCAAGGCCGGGTTCCCGGACATTCAAAACAAAATGGCCCAGCGGCGCGTCAGGGAAGCCGAGGAGACCGGCGCCGAATATCTCGTCTCCTGCTGCCCATTCTGCTACCAGGGATTGAACGTGGGCATCACTGCCGTCGAATCGCAACTGATAATGAAAGACATGAGCAGCCTGGTGGCGGAATCCCTGTTGGGATACGATGTTTTCCAGAAGGCGGCGGAAGCGGCGGCGTTAAACGACCGACAAGAAAATACCGATTCCCCCCCAGCGCATCCCGTCCGCACCGACACCCCGGAGGTCGTCGAACCCGGAATTTCCAATGACGACCGGGCGACCAGAAAAGCGGCCCGGGAACGCAAACGCGCCGATAGAAGGGCCGTCCGGCAAACCTCGGCACCTGAAGGGTCCGGCACGCAGCCGGCTTCCGTCACGGAAACCGAAGCTTTCGCGGAAGCCGATGCTGGCGCAGAGCGGACCGTCGCCGGGGCGGATCCCAAGGCGATCAAGAAAGCCGAACGGGAACGCCGGCGGGCTGAAAGAAGAGCCGCCCCTGAAAATGAAGATGCCCAGCCGTCACCTGCACCTGCGTCGGAAACCCCGGCCGAAAAAACGGGCGCTCTCGATGCTGAAGCAAGTCCGGCCGCCACTCCGGAAATCCGGAGTATCGAGACTCCAGAAAAAGCAACAAACAGCAACGCGGACAATACTGCGGAGAAAGAGAGAAAGCGTGCCGAAAAACGAGCGGTGCGCGAGAAGGAGAAAGCTGCCAGACGGGCCTCCCGCGGAAAATCCGAAGTTTAGGGTTCACAATAAGTTCGCAATTTCAGGTGTTGCGGCACCCGGACGGCAAGGCGCGAAAACGCCGGAATATATGGATATTTAAGAGTTTTCGTACCGGCCGCCGGACGGTATGGGTCGACACCTGAAATGTAACGTCATTTTGAGTGAGCCCTTGGGCAATACAAATCCCTGGCAGATCGATCCCGGGAGTTATTCTGCCGTTGATATAGGGGTACAAAGGTGGAGGTGCCAGGAACCGGGGGACGAATCATGGCGACGTACCGTAAATATGCCTACTGGGCAGATGAGAGGGATGCCCTGGGACTGAAAAAAGAATTGACTTCCCAGGGACGAGTTGTCGTCGAGGCCCGCAAGGCGGTTTGCATCCCGCTTTCGCGGCGAACGGAGATCGGAATCGTCCCGCCGGACACCTGGAAAAACGCCGATTTGTGTAAAAGGCCTCTCTCCTGGTACTGGACGTCACCTTTCGTCGGATCTCATCTGATCATCAGCTCGGCCCCACTGGAGCAATTCGACCTTCCGATTATTTTGACCAGCGTACCCTTCAAACCGCCTCGGCTGCCGGGCCCGGCGGATCAGATTCGGCTGGCTTCGCGGCCCGGCTACCTCAACGCAAAACCGGCAAAATGGGACGATCTGGACACCGAGGACCCGGCCCGCCAGGATCGGTGGCTCAAGGTGATGGGCATCAGGGGTAAGACGTATCGGGAACTTTTTTTGACCCATTGCGCCAACCATGCTAACTTCATCGAACCCGAATACTTTATACGGGAAGGCGCGGCGATCGTGCCCTATTCCATCGCCAAAACCCCGGAGGTCTGTTCGGCATGCCTGGAGTTTTTCAACATCATCGGCCGGGAATACAAAAAGAAGTTGGTGGTCCCCTGTCCCGGTGCGGCCATTTTCGCCGGCCTTCCGGCAAACAAGTACATCGAGGTCGACACACCGGGTTGACACAGGTTTGTAATTTTGAATTTTGGCCATTGTGATTTATTTATCATTTGCGATTTTGAATTTTTCACCGAAGCTTAACTATTTCCTACCCGATCAAACTGGATGCTTGCAGCCAGCGGCATCGCTGAACCCGGAATCCCGCCCGGGCGGGAAACGACTCAACCTACATTCTATTTTCGTAGCAGTTCAAACAGCCTTGCCTCGCAAGATGCCTTTTACTTCAGGAGGTTCGATGAAGCGACTCATTGTGGCCGCAACACTTCTCACCCTGACCGTGATGGCCGATAACGGCTACGGCACCCCGCCGTTACACCCGCCCATCCGCATGGCTTACCTGCAAAGCGATATTCATCATCTGGCTTTGTGGGTCGCCCTCGAGAAAGATTTTTTCAAGGCCAACGGTGCGGATGTCCAGGTGAAAGGCGTGTTCAAGGCCGGGCCGGAAATCATGACGGCTTTCGCCGCAGGTGAGCTGGACATGGCCTACGTTGGTGAAGCCCCGGCAACGACGGCGGTTGCAAACAAGGCTGCCAGAGTCGTCGTGACAGCGCAGGTCAATACCGAAGGCTCAGCCCTGGTAGTGGCCAAAGAGAATTCGGACATCGGCAGCCTGGCCGATTTACAGGGCAAAACGGTGGCGGTGCCGGGGCATTCCACGGTACAGGATTTTCTCCTGCGCCGGACGCTGCGGGGGGGCGGCATGGCCCCGGAGACGGTCAATATCATCGTGTTGAAACCACCCGAAATGATCGGTGCGCTGCGGACAGGTCAAATCGATGCATTCATTGCCTGGGAGCCCTACCCCTCGAAGGCCGGCACCCTGTCGGTCGGACGAAACCTGGCCACGTCCAAAGAAATGTGGCCGGGTCATCCCTGCTGTGTGCTGGTTGCGGAGCAAAGCCTTGTCGATGTCCATCCTGAAATGGTCGCGGCGGTGGTAAGGGCCCATGTGCAGGCCACCGATTATATTCACCGGAATCCGGATGAGGCCGTTAAAATCGGCATCAAATACACCGGCTTGGACGAAGCGACGGTTCGCCTGGCCGTGCAGAACGTCACCTACACCTATGAACCGAGTATCCAGGGCGAGAGGGAATACGTTCAATTTCTTTCCGAGATCGGTTACATCCGCCAGGACATTGCGGGCGATTTCGTCGATAAGTTCATCAATCAGGATATCCTGAAGGGAATCCTGTCAAAATGAGTTGGAAACGGCTTCTGCCGCCCGTGGCGTTGCTGTTGGCCTGGCAGGGCCTGTCGGCTTCCGGCGTGATTCCCGGCTATAAGCTGCCTTCGCCAGTGGCGGTAGCCGCCGGACTGCTCGATCTCATCCGCACGGGAATGCCGCCGGGACATCGGCTGCACCTTCATATCTACTACAGCGTGCAGCGGGTCTTATGGGGCTATGCGCTGGCGCTACTGACAGCCGTCCCCCTGGGCATCCTCATGGGATGGTCACGCACGATCCGCAACCTGATCGAGCCGATGGTCGAAATGATTCGCCCGATACCGCCCCTGGCCTGGATTCCGCTGGCCATTCTCTGGTTTGGCATCGGCGGCAAATCGGCGGCATTCATTATTTTCCTGGGCGCATTTTTCCCGATTCTCCTGAACACCGTCGGCGGTGTCCACGCCATCGATCCGGTGCTCATAGAGGTTGCGCGGGTGCTGAATGCCCCCCGCCGGTTCATATTTCTCAAGGTCCTTGTCCCCGGAGCCATCCCGTCGATACTGACCGGGATGCGCATCGGCATCGGCATCGGCTGGATGACGCTTGTCGCCGCCGAGTTTACCGGCGTCAAGCAGGGGTATGGGCTGGGCTATATGATCATGACGGCCAGAGACATTCAGCGATCCGACGAAATCATCGCCGGCATGCTGGTCATCGGCCTCATCGGCCTGGGGATCGATGCCGGCCTGCGGCTGGCGGAACACTACCTGGTCAAGTGGCGGTAGAAGACGCTTATGGCGCTCAGCCTTGAAATATCGGGACTCAAAAAATTCTACCCGGCGACAGCGCCTGAAGATACTGTGCAGGTTTTCGACCAAATTGACTGCCGCGTCGAGCAAGGAGAGTTTCTCACGATCGTCGGGCCGAGCGGCTGCGGAAAGACAACGCTGCTGCGGATGATTGCCGGTTTAGAGGAGATTAGCGCGGGCGAAATCCGGCTGAACGGTGAACATCTGAACGGCTGCAACGAAAAGGTTGGATTGGTATTTCAGGAGTACGCCCTTTTCCCGTGGCGCAAACTGCGCCAGAACATCGAAGTCGGCCTCGAAATCAAGGGCGTGCCGGCCAGAGAAAGACGCGCGGAGGCCATGAAGTACATCGCTGCCTTCGGCCTGGAGGGTTTCGAAAACAAATACCCGAAGGAGCTTTCCGGCGGAATGAAGCAGCGGGTGGCCATCGCCCGGACACTCATCACCAACCCGCAGATCGTGTTGATGGACGAGCCTTTCGGGTCTCTCGACAGCCAGACGCGCAACACCATGCAAAATTTTTTACTTAAAATTTGGGCTGAAAGAAAAGACACGATTCTGTTTGTGACCCACAACGTCGATGAAGCCGTTTACCTGAGTGACCGCATTGCCGTGCTTTCTCCGCGTCCTGCAAAAATTTTAAAGGTGTTCGACGTAACCCTGGAACGGCCGCGAGAGCGCACCAGCCGGGAAGTCAATCGCATCCGGCGGGACATCCTCGAACTGCTCGGCGGGTAACTATAGGCTTTAAGATAAAGGTTTTGGCTGTGTTATCGGTCGTTGGCGTATTACAATACAGCCGCCTCCCTCTGGCCTTGCCAAAACCTTTATCTTAAAGCCTATAGAACCGGTAAAAGATTTTGACTGCGGCATCGGTCGTTGGCGTATTATTCCACTTTGCAATCTAGTTGACACTATGATATGCTCTCGCCAAGGAGGTGCACTATGGCGAGAACAGTCCTTTGCAGCAATGAAGAAATTCAGCAGGCCAAGCAGCTTCGTGACCAAGCTACTACCATTGCGGACTATCGTAGGGCGCTTTCTGTGATATTGGTAGCCGAACATGGTCTTGACGCTGAACAAACAGCCAAGGTTCTTGGTACAAGTCGGAGAACCGTCTTTCGCAATCGAAAAGATATTTGCAATCAAGATACCACTTCTAAGAAGCCCTGGGGCGGACGGCGTAGATGCTCTATGACCCTTGAGCAGGAACAGGAATTTTTGGCCCAATGGGAGCAAAAGGCAGCCCAGGGTGGCGTTTTGTCTGTTATTCCGATTCATGCGGCACTCAAAGAGCGGTTGGGACGTGCAATCCCCATGTCAACGACTTACCGGCTATTGGCGCGGCATGGCTGGCGTAAGGTCCAACCAGATACCAAACATCCAAAGAGCGATCCTGACAAGCAGGATGAGTTTAAAAAAAAATCCCAGAAATTGTGGCTGCCGCCGGATTGAAAAATACAGCTCAGCTTCCACTGCGGCTGATGTTTCAGGACGAAGCCCGCTTCGGCAGGATGAGCGATCCGAGGGCATGTTGGGCCCCGTCCCCCCTTCGGCCTGTCGTCAACTTGGCACTGATTCGCGAGTTTCGCTACGAATACGCCGCCGTCAGCCCTTGGGATGGTTGCCTGGACTATATGACAACCGAAAAGATGAACACTGAGAACATGAGCATCTTTCTTGACCAGGTCAGCACCGCGCACAGCAATGAATTTATTGTCATGGTGCTCGATGGAGCTTCATCCCACAAAAGCAAGGATCTCATGATTCCGGAAAATGTTGCACTGGTGCTACTACCTCCTTACTCGCCGGAACTCAATCCGGCTGAACAGATATGGAATGTGCTACGGCGAAACTACTTCGCTAATCGTGTGTTCGATTCACTGGATGCAGCAGTCGAACAGGCTGAGCACGGCTTAAATCAAATGGCAGAAGACAAGCAATCAACCCGCCAGCTAACCAATTGGCCTTGGATTAGTGCCATTTTGAACGCTTAGTGGAATTACTATACAGCCGCCTCCCTCTGGCCTTGCCAAAACCTTTATCTTAAAGCCTATGGCAGAAATAATTCAGGGGAGTGTCGCCGGAATCAGGTTCGGCCGTGAAGCCGCGCGGCCAGGGCTGCCACCCGCCGCCCCAGGTTCTGGACCGTCTGCAGGCCAAAGGCATCCTTTTCGTAGCCTTCGGGGTGCCCGCTCCACATCGTTCCGCCATAATGAAATGTCGTGTGGCCGTCGCCGACGATAATCATGTCCTGGATCAGCATGGCGGCGTGAACGGCCTGGATGGTCGTCTCCTGACCGCCGTGCCGGAACCCGCCCACCGCAATGACCCCGCCGATTTTGTCTCTCAACATCGTATCGTTCCTGCGGAAGACAACGCAGCGGTCCAGAAACGCTTTGGCCTGCGCGGTCATCGACCCGAAATACACTGGTGTGGCCAGGATCAGACCGGCGACGAGGGGATCGGTCATGACGGGGATGATTTTCTGAAAATCATCTTCCTGGCTGCAGGTTATCTTTTTCATGCAGCTCCCGCAGGCCACACAGCCCCTGATGTCCATCCCGGCCAGATCGATCATTACCGGTTCCACATGTTCAAATTCTTGCCTGATCACATCGAAACAGGCGTTTAGAGCATAGTGGGTCGATTGACCGGCCCGCGGGCTGCAAGCAACACCGACGATTTTTATGGTCACTACTTCCTCCTTTCAGGGTTTCACCTGGTGCCCATACGGAATCTTCAGTCCACCATATTTCTGCCCGATCTTCACGCCTTAACGGGAACGGGCGGAGAACAGGGCGATTTTCTCGAATTTTTTCATCAGATCGCGGGTCGGCAGCGGCTGTTTGCCCTGCGTGATCAGGTAGGACTCGAGTTCCTCGGCTTGAGAGTGCACCCGCGCCAGGATGGCGATCTTGTCCTCCTCGGTGATGGTGCCTTTTTGGGCTAAATGCAGGTTCAAGGCGGCATACCAGGCATTGATGATCGTCGCCGCATAGAGGGTCAGGGGCAGAGCGGACTTTTCGGGGTATTCCGGCATCGGTTTTTCTCCTTAAGGCTATTCGAGCAGGATGATGGCGTAATAGGCATAGGTTTCCTGGGTGTCTTTGGCGAGCGTGTGGTGGGTTCCGGCATTGCGCAGGGTGCCGAAGACATCGATTCCAAAAGATTCCACGGAAGGTCTTTTCTCACTGGGAAACCGACAGGTCTCCGGATACGCGCAGGTCTTGCAAAGGCCGCAGCATTCGCCGACCAGACCGAAAGCCTTATAGTACCCCTGCAGGAAGAGCATGCGCTCAAGGGCCACCGTGCCCTTCCAGCATCGCATTTGCACGGCCCTTTTGCGACTGTTGTTGCGATAAAAATCCTCACAGGTCTTGTTGCCGACCAGCAGCAGGGCCTGGGAATATTCTTTCAAAATGGCGCGCACCTTTTCGGGGTCGGGAGTGGCCGGCGGACAGCACCAGGTCGTATTGTACCGGCTGCAACCGTAGCGGCACTTGAGACGGACCCATTCGGCCACGATAATTTTGTCGATACTGATCGGCAGAATCTGATCGATGCCGTACGGCCTCAATTTTTCCACGAGATCCGGGATCACGGCTGATCACCTCTCAGGCCTGGGTTTCCAACCAGAGATCGTCCGGAACTCCTGCGCGAAGATTGAGATACCGAGCGGCCACGAACAGGTAATCCGACAACCGGTTGAGGTAGATGAGCGCCCACTTCAATACCTTCGGCGGCTTGCCGACCGACACCTGCACCGATAGGCGGACCACGTGCCGTTCGGTTCGCCGGCACACGCTCCTGGCCATGTGGGCGTGGACGGCGGCCGGATGGCCGAACGGCAGCAGAAATTTTTCCAATGCCGGCAGGGCCTCTTGAATCCGGTCGATGGCCGACTCCAGGGTCCGGACATCGGCCTCGCCGACGCCGGCGTATTTCTCCGATTCGGGGGCATCGCGCCAGGTGGCGATCTGGGCCCCCAGTTTTATCAGATTCGACTGGATGGCCCGCATTTCACGGCCCAGTTCCTCATCTTCCCCGCGGATGGCCATCCGCACGATCCCTATAGCGGAGGTGAGTTCGTCGATATCGCCCAGGGCTTCGATGCGTTCATGGCTTTTTGAAATGCGCTCGCCGCTCAACAGCCCGGCCGTACCGGTGTCTCCCCGCCCGGTGTAAATCTTCATCGAGCTCTCCTTCCAATCTCTGTGCGGTTATCCCCTGTAGTGTCGTCGGCTGTTTTCGCAGATTTCCGGCACAAAATAAAGGCTTAAATCGGAAACTGACGCTCATGGCCCCCTGGCCGCCCCGGTGCCTGAAAACGATGCGCCGGTCGAGCCAGTTTAGCCGATTTAAGGATGAAGACGGTTGACAAAAATTTAACAAACATATAAATGTATACTTATATGTTTGTTAACTGACCATATCTTTGTGGGAGATCTTTTTTTGTCTAAATCGTCCCCATGCGCCTGCGCGCACACAGACGATCTTCAACCGCCGGCTTTCGTGGCTAAAAGCCTCGGTGACGAAAACCGGTTGAAAATTCTGCTGCTGCTCGGTGACGGGAAAAAGTCGGTGTCCCGTATCGTCGAGGCGCTTGCGTTGTCACAGCCGCTGGTGTCGCACCACCTCAAGGAGCTGCGGCGGAGCCTGCTGGTCAATGTCGAACGCAAGGGACCCTTTGTCTACTATGAGCTGGCCGATCCTGAAATACTGTCAATCATCTCGGATTTGAATACGGTTGCGCTGAAACTGTTGAAAAACCGTCAAACATTTTAATTCGCCGGGAGAAACCATTGGACACGCGCGGACTGGAAAAAATCATCGATCAACTAGAACCGGACGATGCGATTGCAAAAATAACGTCTCTGGTCAAGAAACTCTTTCCTTACGTGAGCGAAAAGACCCGTCTCGATTTTTTGTATGCGTTTACCGGCGAAGCGCACCAGGAAACCTTGCCCGGTCTGGTGCATCGCTGACTGGCCACCTGCATGGACGAAGGTGTCGATCCAACGCAGATGTGCCAGAGCCTGGTCAACAAGGTTGCCCGGTCCGAACAGTTGGCGGCCGTGGCCGAACCGGAGATTCTCATCCTGTTCGAGGACTGGCTGGAAGAACTGGAAAAGGAAGTCATCGACAAGGTGACGGCCACCGACATCGCAACCGCCGAAGCCCTGGCCGAAGCGACCGGCCTCTCGCATGCCGGGGCGACCTTTTTGCTGACCAAGCTTCGCCGGGAGAATAAAATAAAATGAACCGCCGCACCCTGTGGTTGCCCATTATTGCTGTGACGGCGGCCATCCTGATGCTCGCATACGCTGCACAAAAACCGGCACCTTCACAGACGACCATGGACGATGTCCGCGCCGAAGCCCGGAGCGGTGGCTACCGTCTGATCACCACCGCCGAGCTGTGGGATCGTTTCCGGGCCGACTCGAATGACCTTCTGGTGGTGGACACCCGCCAGGAATGGGAATACCGCACGGGTCACATCCGGGGCGCCGTCAACTTTCCGATGGAACCCACCTGGCGGTCGCGCTGGCGTAGCAAGAGCGCCCTGGCCCAATTGCTGGGAACGGACAAGAACCGGAACATCGTTTTCTACTGAGCCGGTCTCACCTGAGTCCGCAGCGATTCGGCGGCCCGGGTGGTCGTTCACCTGGGGTATCAGAATGTGTACCGCGACCCGCAAGGCTATCCGCAATGGTTGGATCGCGGATTACCGGTAGAAAAAACCACACCCACTGACCAGCCGGTAAAGCCGTCAACAACTGCCAAGCGCCGCCCGCTCCGGGGATGGGGGCTGCTGTGGACCCTGCTGGGCGTGTTCGCGGGCGGTATGGCACTGAATCTGACGCCGTGCGTCTATCCGATCATCCCGATTACGATTTCCTATTTCGCCGGCCAGAGCGACCGCCGGCAATCACGTCTGTTCTCCCACGGGGCCTGCTACGTCATGGGGCTGGCCGTGACCAATTCGGCCCTGGGGGTCACAGCCGCAGTGACCGGCGGGTTGATGGGGGCCATGCTCCAGGAGCCTTTGGTCCTGATGGCGATCGCAGCCGTGCTGCTTGTATTTGCAGCGAGCCTGTTCGGCCTGTGGGAAATCCGAGTACCGTTTGCCGTGACCCGGATCGCCTCGAAAAGTTACGCCGGCTACTTCGGCAGCCTGTTCATGGGCCTGACCATGGGGGTTGTGGCCGCACCCTGCATCGGACCCTTTGTGCTGGGGCTGCTGACCTGGGTGGCCGGATTGGGAAGCGCCTGGCTGGGCTTCGTTGTTTTTTTTACGCTGAGCCTCGGCCTGGGGCTGCCCCTGTTCGGACTGGCGCTGTTTTCCGGTCAGCTTGAACGACTGCCCCGCAGCGGGGAATGGATGCTGTGGGTGCGAAAATTGATGGGCTGGGTTCTGGTAGGCATGGCGGCCTACTACCTGCGGGCATTGCTCCCCAGCGGCGCGTATACAGTACTGTTGTCATGTGTCGCCGTTGCGGCCGGGCTTCACTTGGGGTGGATCGCCAGGGTAAAGGCCCGACCCGGAATATTCGACTGGATACGGGCCGCAGCCGGTACGGCCGGACTCGTGCTGGCCGTTATACTCATCGGGGGCTGGGTCCTTCGGGGACCCGGTGTGACGTGGCAGCCTTATTCGGCCGACTTGCTGGAAACTGCCAGCCGGACCGGCAGGCCGGTTATCATCGATTTCTATGCCGACTGGTGCACGCCCTGCGTCGAACTCGACCAGAAGACATTTCATGATTCGAAAATTGTGTCTCTTTCGCACAATGATTTTATCATGGTCAAAGTGGATCTGACACGGGCTGGAAATGCACTCAACGAGAGGCTGCTCGAGCTGTATACCGTCAAGGGCGTGCCGACGGTCGTCTTCATCGGACCGGACGGCCGCGAAAGAAATGATCTGCGCCTCGTGGATTTCCTGCCCGCCGATCAGTTTGCAGCTCGCATGACATCGCTTAAAAAAAATGACTCCGGAGGTTAACCATGCTCAAGGTACGATTTTTTCTGAACGAACCCAACGGTAAGCCCTGAAAGCACTTCAAACAAATGATCCCCGTGCTGGGAAAAAAATATGACATCGATATCGAGGTCATGTCGAGACCGAAATCCGCCTACATGATCGATGACTATTTCGAATTGGATTTCCCGGTGGCACCGGCCGTAATGGTGGGCGACGACATCGTGGCCGAAGGGTTGGATACGGCTCAAAGTGACATCGAATCCGCTATTTGCCGCCAATTGGGCCTGCCGCCGCCGAAATTCGAAGGCAAAGGCTTTTTCAATAAATTGTTCAAGGGATGAACTATACAAGGATAGGAGAATCATCATATGGCCGTCATTGAAAAATTCCTGGGTAAAACAGTGGAAGTCCCCGAAGACCGGCGCTATTTCCCCAAACAGGGTCTGTGGGGCCGACAGCAGGATCAGGGCATCGTCTTCGGGCTGACACAACCGGCGCTGGTTTTGATGGGCGGGATAAAGGATCTCGATTGGCTGATGGAGGAGGGGCAAATGGTCCGGGCGGGGGAATCGGTCGCCTTTGCCATCACAGGTAAGATCCTTTACATCGACACGCCCGTTGCCGGCGCTATTCACTACAACGGGATTGTGAAGGAAAATCCGGAATGGGCCGGCCGGGACCCATACGGCGAGGGGTGGCTGTTTCGGATCGAGCCGGTGGGTGACATCAATGGCGCCCTGCAATTGCTGGTCGCTGCAAAAACCTACCTTGAGGCTCTCAAAAACACGGAGGGATTCAAGAATCCCGAAGGAATCAAGGGCGGCGTCTCCGGCATGTGCAAGGCCGTTTACTCCGGCATCGGCCGGCAAAAAATTTAACCACGATCGCCGTTTTGAGATGGCTGACCGATACCGGCCTTGAGTTTTAAGAGGCAATGGGAATAAGCAGAGGAATCCGCTATGGCAAAAACCCCTCGGCAGGTGCGGGTTGAAATCGTGGCCAAAAAGAAAGGCTGCATGCTGTGCGACCTCGCCATTGCCATACTGGAAGAGATCCGGCCGGAATTCGAAGACGGCGCCCTGACTTGGGAAGTGGTCGATGTCGGCTCACGAGCGGGGGTGGAACGGCAGGCCGAACTAGGCCGGATCTGCGGTCGCCTGCCGGCTGTCCCCTCGCTCGTCATCAACGAGCAGATCGCCTTCGATAACATACCGGACATGGAATCGCTGACGACCGCGGTTCGCCATGCGATCGATTCGACCAATTCGACTTTAGTCCCATATCGCTGATAATTGTATGTCGCTTGCATACAAAATTTTTTGTGGTCTCTGGAAATCCTTATCAGTCGTTGATTTACAGAAATTTAAAACAAATCCAACTTTTTTAAAATTTGGTTCCGGCTTGTCCGGGTTGGGTTTGCCTTTGTATTTTTTTTTAGAATTTCGAGCAGCTCTGCAGCGTTTCATAAATTTTTTGCCAGAAAAATTTATTTTGGGATAAAGATTTTGGTAAGGCCGGAGGACGGCGGCGGGCCAAACCCGCATGGCTGAGATCTGCCGCAGCCGACCCTTATTTTTCAGCGGCACTTGAACCCTTTCCGCAAGGAGGATATGAATGGAAGACATCGAAGAAAAAGAGGTCCTGTTCGACATCCCGAATTTGAATTGACCGTCCTGAGAGACGCTTGTCACAGCGGCCCTGGACGGGATCGCCGGAGTTGAAAGCTACGAAGTCAATGCCCTGCGGCGTGAAGCGCGGGTAAAATACGATGCCAAAAAAATCGACGAGAACCGGTTGATGGATGAACTGAAAAAAAAGACGCGTTACCGCAGCATGTCGGTAAAAAAATGACGACCGGGCAAAACCCGGGTGGGCAGCTATTGCCCGTATGAATGAGTGACGGACCGGCTGCATTCGGCGGCCAATAACGGATCAACTATCTCAGGGGAGGCAATAATGGCAAATTTCGTCTACACGCTCAGCAAAAACGACGTCAATCTGGCCACGCGATGTTTTCAATTCGCCAAGTTCACCCACGAAAAAGGGCACCGGGTCGATATCTTCTTCATCGAGGACGGCACGCGTTGGGCCGACAAGACCCGGAATTTCAAGGAAAAGACCATAGTCGGGGATTGTCCGGACGACTATTTTCCGTACCTTCTGGAAAATGACGTTCCCATCGGGGTCTGACCGCCGTGTGCAGCAGCCCGTCAGGTTGACGAGGCCAATTTTTTCCCCAACATGCTGCTGGACGGCGCCCCGCATCTGATCGATCTGATTGCCGAGAGCAAGGTATTTAATTTTTAAAGGAGAGAAGAAATGTCTTCCGGTTTGAACACTAAAGATCTCGAGCAGATCCAGGCCGGCATTCGCGACAAATACGCGAAAGTGGCCGTCAGTACCGAGGGGCAGTTCAAATACCCCACCGGCCGCGCCGGTCTCGAACAATTGAACTATGATGCCACGCTGATCGCGGATTTACCGGAAGCGGTCGCCGGCAGCTTTTGCGGTGTCGGCAACCCGTTTTCACTGGGGGACATCCCAGCCGGCTCCCACCTCCTCGATATCGGTTGCGGTGCCGGCGTGGATGCTTTGTTCGCCGCTAAACTCGTCCGACCGGCCGGCCGGGTCGTGGGGATCGACATCACCCCGGAGATGATTGAACGCGCGGAAGCCAACAAAAAGAAAGTCGGGGCTGAAAATGTCGTTTTTCAACTGGACCGCGTCCAGGACCTGACCGGCCTCGATGAGCGCTTCGATGTCGTTACCTCAAACGGGGCGCTCAACCTCATCCCGGAAAAAAAAGAGGTCATGGAGGCGGTGTTCAGGCTCCTGAAGCCGGGCGGACGTTTTTTTGTCGCCGATCAGTTTCTGGTGGGGCCGACGCCGAAAGACATGCAGGCCAGGATACGAAGCTGGTTCCAGTGAGAGGGCGGCGCCGTACCGGAAATGGATTTTCTGGCAGACCTGAGAAAAACCGGCTTCATCGATGTCGCATCTGAAGGCGAAACGGGCTTCAACAGCTCGCCCAAAACCAGGGGCGTGCTGGTGCGCGCCCGAAAACCCGGTTTGGATGATCGGAAATCCGTCAAGCCCCACGAAACCGCCGAAATCAAAACGCCGCAGGGCGCCGAGGGCATCTCAAAAAAAATGTCTTCGCGGATCGATGTTTTACTGCAACGTGCGATCACACTGGGCGAAGAAAAGTCAAAGCTGATCAATGGAATTTCTTTGCGCTGGTGCTTATCGAGTAGATCCTCAGACACCAGGCGCTCGTCGCTATGGCGGCCGTGTAATGATGTTTTCGATTGAAATCACTGTCGGTTGTCCCTATATTGACACTGAAAGACCGAGGATTTTCTCAGCCACCAGTTTCTTTTCAGAAAAGGAGATGCCCCCATGTCTAAGGAATTAATGGAGTATTTCAACAAGCAGCCGCGCCTGGGCACCCTCAGTTCAGCCGGCAAGGATGGCAAGGTCGATGTGGCCTATTTCGGGTCGGCCCACATGACGGACGAGAAAACGGTCGTCATCGGGATGGGAAACAACCGCACGTTTTCCAATCTCAAGGAAAATCCGAATGCGGTCTTCATGATCATGGAACCCGGAGAATCGCCGGCGCAGTGGAAGGGGGTGCGGGTTTACCTGAAGATGACCGACCACCAGACGTCGGGCAGAAAACTCGATGAAGTCAGGGCTCAGATCGCCCAGAAAGTCGGCGCCGAAATCGCCAACAAGATGATTCATGCCTATGTCGCTTTGGAGATTGAAGATATTCGTCCGTTCGCCGATTTCGGCCAGAGCTGGATGAAATCGATCGGAAAATGATCAGACCCTGCCCCGAGAAGACATGTCGATCGCGCGGTAGAGGGTGTCGGTCAGTCTTTCAAGGGAGCCCGCCGTTCTTTCCAGCACCATGTTGAACTCGCTGGAAATCGCGCGGGCCTTTTCCCACAGTTCGGACCCGTTTTCCAATTGCATGTCGATATAAAGTGACCGGGTAAACTCCTTCAGCATCCGATGCGCCACCGCCATCGGATCCAGACCTTTTTCGGCCAGGTTCTCGAGCTGGAGCTGCTGAAATATGAACTCCATTCCGAGTTCGGTCCAGCCGGGCGTCAGGAACCAGGTCCCGGCTTTTTGCATCAGCTCCCGCTCGTAACGGTGCTGGCCCAGCAGAACGCCGATGCAGTCTTCGCCCGCGGGACGCAGGACCGGGACCGCAAAATCAGACGGCAGTCTGTCGAGCGCCTGGCAGCGGCCGTAGCCCAGCATGACGGCATCGACCCGGCTTTCGATCGAGCGGATACGCCGGCTGACCTCTTCGAGCAGCCGGTCGGGCTGGATGTGAAGGCCCCAATCCATGACCTCGAGACGGGTGACTTCCGGGACCCCGCGGATGACCGCCCTGACCTCTCTTTCAAGCACGCGACAACAGACAACCCCGACAGACACGGCATCCCTCCTTCTCAATCCAGAAGCACCATACTGTACCAGGCGGGAAGCAATTTTCCGCCCCGGTCGAATTCGACCTTGAATCCCAACGGTTCGACGGTCTTGCCGATATCGATCCCATAGGCATCCATCGACGGGCGCGCCAGATGGGGATAGCGGCACGGGTCGGGACAGGCGCATTCCTCGCACTGGACGCAGAGCACCATCGCGAAAGCGAACATGCACCCCGCGGTCATCATGGCCGCCTTCTCCAGTGCCACCGTGACTTCCTGACCCTTGGCGGGATCGGTGGTCTTGACGATAATGGCCGATGTGTATCGATCGAAAGCCTCCATGAACTTCGCGGGTGAAATGTCGAGGTGCGGCGGACAGGTCCAATATTTGCCCCACCGGTTGCAGCCGAAGCGGCACTTCAAGTAGGAGCGTGAGTCGAAGACGATGTCGCTGGTCGCAATCAGCTTGGCTTCCTCGGCCCCGAGTGCGATGGCCTGTTCAACCAGTTGTTCCAGTTTTTTTTCCATTGGCTTTTCCTCATCCGGTTTTTAGGGTTCGCGAATAAAGAAGTTAGCGTTTTGAGGTGTTGAGGCGCCCGCCCGGCAAAGCGCAAAATCGCAGGAATATCTGGATATTCCGAGATTTTGCACCGGCAGCCGGACGGGATGCATCGACGTCCAAAAATGGTAAGTTATTTTTGAGCGAGCCCTTAGTGCCGTTTTAGAGGGTCAGTCGCTTGTAGAGCGCCGGCAGAAGGCCGGGCAGCGATTCGATTTTCGGCAGCACGATGCTTTGGGTCCCGGAAGACATCCGGCCGAGATACTCGGCGCCCTTTTGATCCGAGGTGATGATAAACGGATGTATGCGCGCCCGGCGGGCCTCCCGAATGGCCTTGCCCGTGTCGGCCACGGCATAGTCGAGGGTGCCGTATTCCAGATCATAGGGGCGGCCGTCGGTCAGAATAACCAGTAGTTTGATGGTCGCCGGAATTCCTTCGAGCTTGTAGATGCCATGGCGGATAACCGCTCCCATCCGCGTCAATCCCAGGGGTTCCAGGTTGCCAAGACGATACCGGACCTTCTCGTCGTAGGGTTCGTTGAAATCCTTGACGGTGAACAGGTCCACCCGGAACCGGCCTTCGGAGCTGAATCCGTAAACGGCATACGGGTCGCCTAAAGCATCCAACGCCTCGGCCATCAAGGCCATGGCCTCTTTCTGCACATCGATGACGCGCCGGTCGTTGATTTTTTCTTCGGTCGACCCGCTCAGGTCGATGAGGAACAAGACGGCCACGTCCCGGACTCTTTTGTCCCGGCGGATGTAGACGTTTTCCGACAGGTGGGATCCGGTGCGCATGTCAACCCGGGCCTGAACCAGGGCATCGATGTCCAGGGCATCGCCGTTGGGCTGCGCCCTGTTTTTTCGGAAACGCTCCGGCTTGAGCTTCATGAACTGGCGCCGGAGCAAGGTGACGATCCCGTGCAGGCGCGTGCACAGTTCGTCGACGAACTCGTTGGGGTCGCTTTTCGCCTGGCGCTGGCGCACCAGGCCCCAGTCGAGGTTGTAGTCCGAAAAATTCTGATCCCATTCCTTGTAAAAAAAGGTGCGGACGTTCTCCTGGAGTTCTTCGGCATCCGGGGAGTCGAAGACCATATTGTCCAACATCTGCCGGAACATGTCCCACAGTGCGTCGCCGTCGCGCTCGCCCTGGGCCATCATCGCGGCGAGCAGCGTTTCGATAACTTCCGGCGGCACATCATCATAGTCATCGGCGGCCCGTTTCTTGATCGCGGCTATCGTGGAATTGGTCTGGTCGATCAACTCCGGTAAAATGTCTCCCCACCAGGGCAGGGGCAATCGGATTCGTTTATCCAGTTTTTGCGGATATGACGGCGGCAGGTCATCTTTCATCACGGCCCGCATCTCTTTGAGCAGCCCGGGCATCAGCACCGTCAGGCGCCGGTCGGCTTCCGCGTGGAGCGCCACCGGATCGAAGGTGATTTTCCCCCCTTTTTCCGCATAGCGGCTGTAATCGAGCAGCATGGCCTGGTGCAGGGCCATGAGTTTGAACAACTCGAAACCGGGGGCCGTGTCCGGCAGAAAAATGGTGCGGCCGTCGGTGGCGGCACCCCCGCTGAACCCTTTATAGCCGATCAGGGCGGTGTTGGACTGCATTTTTACGGGGCGCCCCAGGGCGGCCTCGCAGATAAGCGCCAGGGTGTTGACCCGGTCTTTCAGGGCCGTGCCGGTGGCCAGGTCGTCGCGCGCTTCCAGGGCCTTCAGCGAGGTGCCGCTGAAAAAATTCACCCGTTCCTGTTCCGACCGGCAGACCTCAAGCCCCTCCGCCACCCATTTCATCGTTTCCGCATCGGTCAGCAAGAGGCACATGCGGTTTCCCATGGTGACGAAAGCCTCGGCGGCGGCCGTCGAGACGGCGGCGATGCACAGCGCCTGATCGAGGAAAAATTTCCAGCGCGCCAGCGGGTATCCGCATTGGTAGCCGGCGGCTTCGATCAGATAGGCTTTGGCGGGCTTCCACATCGGGATTTCTTGTCCGCCGGCAACCAGAGCTTCCAGCGCCACCTCTCCCCAGTATAGCAGACTGGCGGCGCCACGATGGTTTATGGCGGCCGGCGTCTGTTCGATGAAGCAGACCGCCACGTCTATGTCCCGGCGCGCCAGTTCACAGGCCAAACGGCTCCAGGGGGCGATAAAATCGTGGGAGGAGTCAAGCCCCCCGGACACTTTAAGAAATGGAAGGATCAGCGCCCAATTCAGCCGGCAGAGGTCGGCCGCGCCTGCGAGAACACTTTCACCGAAGGGCAGTCGATCGATACTCTCGATTTGTTCCTGGACTTCACCCAGGAGTACCGCGGATTGACGGGCGCGCAAATGTGAAACGGCCGCTTGCATCAATTGCAAAGTTTTTGCAGCCAGAGCGCTGATCGGCGGCCGTAAGATGTTATATTGACTATCAGGCATGTCGACACAACCGGTTAACGGGCTTAACGGGCACAAAGGGCATAACGGGCACAACCGGCTAACCGGCCTAACGGGCACAACGGGTACAACCGGCTAACGGGCTCAACCGGCTAAAAAATACCCGCGACGATCTCGGCGATGGCTTCCTGCATTTCCGGATCGTCCGTCATGCAGCGCGTGACGGCCGCCTCGCACGCGGTGGCGTGCGGCACGCCGTCGGCGATCAGCTTGGCGGCATAGACGAGCAGACGGGTGCTCACCCCTTCTTCCAGTCCGTGCTGGCGCAGGTTCCGCACCATTTCCCCCAACCGCACCAGGCTCCCGGCCGTCTCTTCATCGACACCGGCTTCCTTCATAACTATGGATCGCTCGTTTTCAGCCGACGGGTAGGTGAACTCGATGGCGACGAAGCGCTGGCGGGTCGAGTGCTTCAACTCCTTCATGACGCTTTGATAGCCGGGGTTGTAGGAGATCACGATTAAAAAATCCGGATGGGATTCCAGCAGCAGGCCCCTTTTCTCCTGCGGCAACACGCGGCGGTCGTCGGTGAGCGGATGGATGACGACGGTCGTATCCTTGCGGGCCTCCACCACCTCGTCCAGATAACAGATGGCGCCGTGTTTGACCGCCAGGCTGAGGGGGCCGTCCTGCCAGGGGGTCTCGTCGCCTTTCAACAGATACCGGCCCACCAGGTCGGAGGCGGTCAAGTCTTCGTGGCAGGCAATCGTCACCAGGGGCCGCTGCTGTTTCCAGGCCATATACTCCAGGAAACGCGTCTTGCCGCACCCCGTCGGTCCTTTCAGCATGACCGGGAGTTTTAGCCGGCAGGCGGATTCGAACACCTTGATTTCATCGCCGGACGGAAGATAATAGGGTTCCGCGGCAATGCGGTAGTCTTCGATGGCCATGCCGTTTTGCTTCGACGCATATCGGCTGGTTGATTTCTGATTCTGCATGGGCGGCACCCTCTGGTCAGGTTAAAGGAAACGGTATGCAACTGTGCGGGCGGCACTCGGGATGTCAACTCAAGGCTTCCGGAAACACCTGCCAGTGAGATTAAACGCGCCGGTCCGGTGGCAATGCCGGAGTGTACCGACGAACCGGATCGGGCCGGCGCGGAGTCGAAAAAGAAGACCCGGGAACCCGCAAGCTCCCGGGTTCGATGATTTCAATACTTGCCGTACAATTCTACCGCCTCCATCATCGCAATGGCGTTCAGCAAGGACCCGTTGGGTGGAAATTCACAGCCGGTGGCCAGGATAAACCCGCCGTCTTTTCCCAGCTCCTCGATCTGCTTCTTGCACTCCTGTTTCATCTCTTCAGGACTTCCCAGGAACGCATACTGGGCCGGGCTGACATATCCGCACAGACAGGTTTTCTTGCCGTATTTGGCTTTAAGTTCATGCATGTCCGCACAGTCGTCCGAGGTGTAGGCAAATGAAATGGCGACCGGCGCCATGGCCTCGATCTGAGCGTCGAAATAGATGCCGTTGCCGCAATTGTGCACCATGACCATCATGCCGCTCTCGCGGATGGCGTCGGCCAACTGCGTCGTAAACGGTCCCTCGATTTCCTGCCACATTTTCTTGCGCATGATGGTCTGGGACGCGAACAGCGTATCCAGCACGACCGCATGCACGCCGGTCTTGCCGATTGCCTTTATGTACTCGATCAGGGTTGCGTTAATCGTCTCTTCAGCCTTTATAACGGCTTCCTTGTGCTTGTAGCAGTCCCGGAAAAGGTTTTCAGCGCCGCGCATCATGGACAAAATCCCCAGGGGGCCGTAAACGAACCCCATGATCGGTACGGTGGCGGCACGCTCGTGGGCGATGATGTCGTAATACTTGAGAACCTCCTTCATGCGCGGGGCCTTGGTGGGATCCACCCGTTCGACTTTGGCGTAATCGTCCGGCGTCTTGATAAACGGCTGGTCATAATCGGGATGGGCGGTGTCCTCGACCGGATAAACCATCTTCTGACCGAAATCGGCCGCTTCCACGGAAAGATCCACCAACCCCAATATACCGTCGAAACCGATGAGATCCTGAGCCTGAATCATCGACTTTGCCATGATCTCACCATCTTGCGACCATTCTTCATAGGTTACGCCATAAACTCTCCGGGCCGCACCGCAGACCAACGGCGCCGCCGGGACGCGGTCCGGTATCCCGCCTTGAAGCACTGTGCCGACTCTCTCTAAAGGTGTCATCTGATTTCCTCCTTGCTTGTCTGGATGGTTGTTATTTTAAGCACCGGAAGCAAAGATTCCGGATCAGTCCGCATCGCACACTTTTTTGAGAACTTCCGCCAAACCCTCGCCACTGCGAACGCTCAACGTGATCGGGCATGAACAATACGGGTCGAGCGCTCGCCGGATTTCGGCCATTTCTGCGGCAGTGATCGAATCGGCCCGGCTCACCGTCACCAGATCGGCATCCTTTACCTGGCTCAGCAGCAGGGCGCGGCGTTCAGACCACAGAAATCCGAACAGAGGCCCATCGACCAGCGTGATGAAGGGGCCGATCGAATACCGGATATCCCTGAGCCCCATGCCGGTCACCTGGCGCAGTTCCTGCGTCGTCACCATTTCCGAGGGTTCGATGAAGAGGAAATCCGGATCGTAGCTTCGTTTCAGTTCTTTTTTCAGGTCGACCAGACTGGAAGCCAGCGAACACCCCACTCAGCCGCCGCGGACCGTGCGCACCTGAAGGGCATGCGCCTCGATGAACGCCTGGTCGTAGGCGGCATCGCCTTGTTCGTTGACGATAACGGCCGAACGCTTGTCAAGCCCGTCGATTCCGGCAACGAGGTCGCGGATCAGAGACGTTTTTCCGCTGCCCCGGGCCCCGGACACACACACCACTTTCATCGCCTATTCCTCGTCGGTATCGGCCATCGTCCCGCCGGCCAACTGCTCTTCGAGTTGCTTGATGTAGTCCTTTTTCGACGCGACAAAATCGAATTCGTCGAAATAGGTATGTTCTTTTTCCTTGACGACCGATAGCCCCCGCTGGTCGGCCACCTCGTGCATGCCTTCCAGTGTCGCCGCCTTGACGGCATCTTCGGGAATTCCCTGAATGATGCTGTTGATGGCGATGTAGAGGGTGTTGACGGGCCGGCTCAGGGTTCCGGTGGAAAACGAGCCGTGCGCGACGCCGATGGTATCGGCTTTTATGGTGCCGGCCTCGGTCTTCAGGTGGGATTTGATGTGGCCAATGCAGCGTGCGCCGAGCTCGATGCACTTTTGGGCGATGGAGAGCATCATGTTTTCGGCCATGTTTTTGATGAAAGCTTCATTCATGGCCTCCTTGCGGCTCAATTTGGCCGCGACGCCATAGCCGCTGACACCATGCTCGGTATAACAACCGTGGCCATCTTTGACAGGATCCGTCATGGCGCTACTCCTTCCAGTCGAGAATGTGGTCGACGAGCTGGCCGATCCCCAAATCGGTGAATGACGATAAGTTGAGGATTTCCGCCTCTGCATTGTAGGCCCGTACCCGCCGGGCGGCGTCGGTGATGGCCGCATCGTCCACGGCATCGACCTTGCTGATGGCGATGATATCGGCATCTTTTATCTGCGTGGTCACCAGTTGGCCCAGCATGTCCATGTCCAGAAGCTCGGCCGGACGGGTGGCGTCGAAAAGCACGATGGCCGGGCCCATGGAGATCTTGGCATCGCGCCCGCCCATGCGGGCCGCCAACTTAACCTGGTGCGGTACGGCCACACCGGTCGGCTCCACCAGCACGTGATCGGGACTGAAATCCTTGTATATGCGATAGATGGTCTTGGCGAAAGTCGCGGCCACCTCACAGCAAATGCAGCCGCCGCCGATATCCTTGACCAGCATCCCGCTTTCCTCGATCACCTTGCCGTCCACCGGTATCTCGCCGATTTCATTGACCACCAGCGCCACCTTGCGGTCATTGTCTCCGGCCAGCTGCCGCGACAGCTTCAAGACAAGAGTCGTTTTACCGCATCCCAGGAAACCCGCGATCTGTGTGATTTTCATGCCCGTCCCCCGCAATTGTGGCGTTTGCATGGGCTTTGAGATATAGCTTTTGGCAAGGCCTGAGGACGGCGGCTGTAAGTGTATTACGCCAACAACCGATACCACAGCCAAAACCTTATCTTAAAGCCTATAGATCAGGAAGATCCGTTGTGTGGTTATCTCATATCGATACCCGGGTCTGTAAAGGATATAATTCGGGTATTTTCCGGGTATTTTAACATACCCGGAAAATACCGGTAAGGCGCAGAGGTGATCGGAGACGAGCGCGAGGGTGAAAAGCTTAGATGAGCAGGTCGGATTTTACGGCTTCGAAGGCCGCCACCATCTGTATTGAAAAGCGGTCTTGGCGGTGCGAGAGGAAAGCGGCGGCCACCTGTTGCATGATCTTTTGGTCTTCGGGCAGCAGATAGGAATGGCAGCGCCACCAGAACGACGCGAGCCCCGGCAGGCAACCGCCGGCATCCAACAAGGCGACCGGCACGAACTCTTTGCTTTTCTTACAGACAAAGATCGCCCGCATCCATTTGTGGGGTACCAGTTTCCGGTAACTCCGGATTTCCTCATCGGAAGCGGCGGCGGTCAGGTAGTGGTAGTAGGCCAGCGACCGCCCGTGGTCCATTTTTAAGATCAACTCGGTTCGGCCGGCTCTTTTAAGACAGGCCTCCAGATGGGACACCAGATAACGGATAAACTGCACCGCCGCTCCGCTGACCTGAAAAAGCGGAAATATGTCGCGCTTGAAGTTATACCGATACTGCGCCGGCTGTCGCCGGATGACGATGGCGGCCAACTCGAAATCCAGCCAGCCCTGCAATGCCAGCAAGGGGATGCCCACCAGGGCCGGTGTGACGAGGTGGATCACGATGCGGTCGTTATCGAATTCGGAAAAAACCGCCGGACGCGCTTCTGCGGTGCCTTCGATCGTCGACGGCTCCCGGTGAAAGGCAAGGGTCGCATCGAGGGGCGCGGAAGGCGCCAGCTTTTTCTCGAAAATCGCGACAAACGCGGCCGCCCGGCGGGCGAGATCGTCCGCATTCAAGATAATGTCCGTGGGCGTTGCCGATTGCATGTTCTATTTACAACGCATTTTTCGAAAAAAACGATTTGGTTGCCAGCAATCCGTACAGGCTGATTTTACGGCCCCTGATGCCCAGTTTTTTGCGGATGTTCTTGCGATGCGTTTGGATTGTGTCATAGGATAATTTCAATTCCGTGGCGATATCCTTGCTTGCCTGGCCGGCCTGGATCAGCTGGCAGACAGCCATCTCGGTGCGGGTCAGGCGCAGAAAACGGCCGTCGATTTCCGTGACAAACCCGCGGGTCAGGCCGATCAGCTGTTCCCGCAGCAGGTCTAAAAACGTGTTTCTGAAGTCCGGCGACTGTTCTTTCCGGATCTTCTCGATCGTCGGCAGCAACAGGGTTTCGATTTTATGTGACATGCCCCTTTCGACACCCGATTTTTCCTTTTCATAGGCCTTCATCAGGTTGCGCATGGTGATATACATTT
>JBAPSB010000267.1:0-3427 GCA_049281435.1 Desulfobacterales bacterium | reverse complement strand
GGCGAAAGCCGAAGAACAGGGCAACCTGAAGAGCAGTGAACAGCAGAAGGTCATCGTCGAGAAGGCGACCCAGACCATCGTCATCGAACCTGCAAACCCTCAGGTCGTTTTTGTCCCGACCTACAATCCGACAGTGGTCTATGGAACCTGGTGGTATCCATCGTACCCGCCCTACTATTACTATCCACCCGGATACGCGGCCGGAGCGGCGCTGTTCTCCTTTGGCGTGGGTGTCGCCGTGGGTGCGGCTTGGGGCTACGCCTGGGGAGGTTGCAACTGGAGAGGCGGCGATGTCGATATCGACATCAACAGAAACACGAATATCAACAACAACATAAACCGGAACAATTACCAGAACAAGGTAACCACCGGGCAGGGCGGCCGTGGGGAATGGAAGCACGATCCGGAACATCGCAAGGGGGTGTCTTACAGGGACCAGGACACCGCTCAGAAGTTCGACAGAGGGGCATCCAGGGACGCGCAGTCCCGCGAGGCTTTTCGTGGACGCGCCGAAACGGGCCGGCAGGAAATTGCCCGTGGAGATGGAGACCAGTTCCGGGACCGCTCGGGGGGCGGCAGCCGGGGCTCTCAGGATCGCCCGGAGGCCGGTTCGATGGATCGTGGTAACTCTCAACAGCGGCGGGACAGCGGTGGAACCGATCGTGCCGGAGGCGAGCAGCGGACCGACAGGAGCGCCTCCGGAAGTTACGATCGAGGGAGTCAGACGATGGATTCCAGCAGCCGGGGCTCTCAGGATCGCCCGGAGGCCGGTTCGATGGACCGCGGAAACGCCCAACAGCGGCGGGACAGCGGGGCAACCGATCGATCCGGTGGCAACCAGCGGTCCGACCGGAGCGCTTTCGGCAGTTATGATAGCGGAAGCCAGACAAGAGATTCCAGCAGCCGGGGCCGTCAAAGCAGGTCATCTTCGCGAGGCAGTTCCAGTGGTGGAAGCGGTGCGTCGCGAGGTGGTGGTGGAGGTGGTCGGGGCGGCGGCGGACGCGGCAGATAAACGACCGAGCACGTCTAAGACGATTTTGAACGAAGGAAATAGCCATGATGAAACAGAAACATAGGATAACAAAAATTCGCGGGTCGAAACGCTGTGAGGCGATCCTCGTGGCCGTCATGTTTGCTGCCTTGGTCATCACGGGGCTATCCCTGGCGGAGGACGCGAATCAGCTCAAATTTGCTTCTCCAGAAGAGGCGGTCAAGGCAATGGTCGCGGCGTTGAATTCAAATGACACACCGGCGTTGGAGGCGATTTTCGGTTCCGGCAGCGCGGATCTGATATCAGCCGGCGATCCGACAGCGAACCAATTGGAACGTGAACGCTTCCTAAAATTATATGGCGAGAAAAGCCGGTTGGAACAAACCGCCGACAAGGTGGTTCTCTCTATTGGAAATGAGGATTGGCCCTTTCCCATCCCCATCGTAAAAGAGGGCGACCTTTGGCGTTTTGACACCGAAGAAGGCCGAGATGAAATTCTGGCACGCAGGATCGGACATAATGAACTGAATGCCATCCAGGTCTGCCTGGCCTACGTGGATGCTCAACGGGAATATGCATTCAAGGACCGGGACGCCGACGGAAATTTGCAATACGCTCAGAAAATTAGAAGTGACGAAGGGATGAAGACCGGCCTTTACTGGGAGGCGAAGGCGGGTGAAGATCAGAGCCCCCTGGGTCCCCTCTTTGCCGCGGCCCATGAAAAGGGCTACAGCCTCGAGTCGAGTAATGACCAACCCATCCCTTATTACGGGTATTATTACAGGATTCTAGAGGGGCAGGGGAGGGATGCTCCGGGTGGCGCCTACGACTACCTGGTAAATGGAAAGATGATCGGAGGCTTTGCCCTGGTGGCCTATCCTGCCGCGTATGCGTCTTCAGGCATCATGACCTTTATCGTGAATCACGACGGAACGGTTTACCAGAAGGACTTGGGACCGAATACGGAGAAGGCGGCCCAAGCCATTGAACTCTTTGATCCTGACAGTACATGGAAAAAGGCGGAAGAGAAGGATATCAGGACAAAAGGTAAAGCTTCGGGATGAACCTCGAGTACGAATAGCTGGCGTAGAGTGCGAATCTCTGCGGCAGCCACCATAATGACTGCATTCCTGCCGGCGGCTCCCAGACGGGTCTGGAATGAACATCCATCGAATGCGTTTTCCACGCAACGTACGGAGATAATCTCCCTGCGAATAAAAGTCTCCGGGTGGGCGTGAGAAAGGTGAAAAAAATAGTGGCTGCAAGACAATATAGAGGCCGATATCTTATACTTACCACTATTGCCATAGTGTTTTGCGTCGGTTTTATTACTTGCGGTCTCGATGCCTTCCGAGCTGACGCCGCCCAACCGATGGTTTCCAAACCCCAGAAAGAAAAAAGCGCTGAGGCCCCGTCGGATGCCGCCCGATCGCCCGAAAATCTCCAGGCCGACAAGGTCGACGATTTCATGGCCGGTCTCAGCGACGAACAGGTCAGACGCCTGCTGATCGAGGCTTTGAGAAAACAGGCCGCCGCAGAGGCCGCGGCAACGCCGGCCCCAAAAGAGTTGACCGGTGTTGCCGGTTTCATCGATGCCGTCAAGGAAAAGATCGATCTGATCCGGCTGCGAATCGAGACCTTCAATACAGGCGACGATGCGAAAATAATGGAAATCCCCTCGCTCTTTACCTACCTGGGCAAAGGGGAGCGGGACACAAGCGCCGCCAGGGTCATCATCAGTGTCGGCGCTGTTTTCTTGGTGGCCTTTTTCATCGATTTCCTGTTCAGCTGGTACGCGCGCACCGCCCGCCGACGCATCGAGGCCACGCAGCCGGCCGACTGGAGGGCAAAATGGAGCGCCGCCGGCCTGCGCGCGCTGCTCGACCTGGTCTCCATCTGTGTGTTCGCAGTCGCCGTTCTGGTCATCTTTTACCTGTTCCTCGACCGCACGACACCCCAGCGCGTGCTCGTGGCCGCCTACCTCGTGGCCGTTTTAATCGTGCGGGCGGCCCATTTGCTCACCCGGCTCCTGCTGGCACCCAAAGTACCGGCCCTGCGAATTCTACCGCTCGGCGACGAAACGGCGCTCTACCTGCACCGCTGGATTATGACCATCGTCGCGGTGGGCAGTTTTGGATTCCTGACCTGCGGGATCTTCCGGCTGGCCGGGACGCCCGCGGCGACGCACTTTGTCATGATCTTCATGGTCAGTCTCCTGCTGGTGGCCATGTTCATCACCATGATTCTGCAGAAGCGCAACACTGTCATTCAGGCCCTAACCGGAAAACTGCCGCAGACGGGTATTCGCGCCCGACTGCTGCCTTACTGGCATCATTTCGCCATTTTTGGCGTCATCCTGCTCTTGATTTTTTCAGCTCTCAGCCGGCTGTTGGCCGGAGACCAACCCGGCGAATATCGCGGCGCGAAGACGCTGCT
>JBAPSB010000266.1:0-1535 GCA_049281435.1 Desulfobacterales bacterium | reverse complement strand
TTCTCTGCCCCGCCCAGGACCCAGGCGGCCATTTCCGCGGGTCGGCCCATGCGGATGCAGCCGTGGCTGAACGCACGCTGCTCTTTTTTGAACAAGCCGTGAGCGGGCGTGTCGTGCAGATAGACATCGAACTTATTCGGGAAGACCAGCTTTACGGTGCCGAGGGCATTGTCCGGCCCCGGGTCCTGGCGAACCCGGTACCGGTTCATGTCCCTCTTCGAGACCTTGCTCCAATCAATGGTCGTGGCATCCAGTTCCGGGGCGTCCGGCCCCCAGCCCTGGAAAATCCGCATGTTGTTTTTCTTCAGATAATGGGGGTCTTTCTTCAGCTTCGGCAGGGTTTCATTGGCGGCGATGCTGGTCGGCATGTTCCAGTAGGGATTGAATTCCACATATTTGATCGTGTCGTTGAAAACCGGTGTTTCGTGGTATGTTTTGCCGACGATCACGGGCATCCTCACGTCGAATGCCCCCGGCTTGCCGGCGACCGCTTCGAAACTCGGAATGTTGACCGCCACCAGGCGCTCGCCCATGCGTTCCCGTTTGAGCCAGCGATACCGCTCCATGTTGAGGACAATCTGGTCGATCCTGGATTCAACCGTCACATTCATGGCAGCCAGGGTCTGTTGGCCGATCGTGCCGTCCGGTGTTAAATTGTGGCGTTTCTGGAATCCTTTGACGGCATCTTCCAGCGCCGTATCGAACACGGCACCGTCCATATTCTCTGGAACCAGATCTCCGGTGACGGTTAGCCGTTTTCTGACCATCGCCACGCGGGGATCCTCCATGCCCGGTTTCAACGTCGTGCCGGTGGGAATTGACGGCCATCCGCCTGTTGCGGCGATGGCGCGATATTCGGCCAGCTTTTTTCGCAGTTGGCCGTATTGCGGAAACGGCGGCGCCTGCTGCTCGAGAAAGGTTTTCATGTCCGGCGCCTCGAAGGCCGCTTTCCTGAGGGCGCCCCAGTCCACTTCCACATCACGGGCGGTGGCAAAGAGCTTGGGGTTGACCTTGCGCGGCTCCATGCGACCCTGCTGCTGATCCGCCGTGTAGCGCATCATGCCCATTGTCAGAAGGATGTCCAGCCGCACCCGACCGGTGGTGTCCGTGCTGTCCCAGTATTGGTGAATCTTGTCTACAAAATAGTCGGCCGGAACCAGCCCCTGGCTTTCCGCATCCTCGAGCACGGCGAGCGTTTCGGCCGCCCGCGGGCCGGGTTTTCCGTCTACTATCCAGAACGGCTGCAGCCTGTTGCCGTGATATAATTCGGTGAGCCGCTTGTCGATATCCGCGGCCGTTTTGCCGTGGGCATCGATATTCAGGTAGGTGGCCGGTCCCAATTCCAGGTGTTCGATGAACACGCTCTGATACACATCATCTGATGCGGCGATGCCATGGCCGGAGTGAACCATGAGTACCCCTGCAACCAGGACAATGATTTTCGCGTTGTAATATCGTCCCATCGTTTGATCCCTTCTCTACCCGGGTTTAATTGCGGGGGTCCGTGGTGCCTGGTATTATAACGGCTTTTCAAG
>JBAPSB010000265.1:0-8626 GCA_049281435.1 Desulfobacterales bacterium | reverse complement strand
ACCTCCTCCCTTTGACAAAGGGAGGTCGGGAGGGATTTTAAAATTTAATCCATACTGACATTCTTCGGAAGGATTTTTCGATGATGTTCAATCGCATTCCGCGCGCACAATCCCCAAAGGTCGTTTTTCTCTTCCTGATTCCCATCCTCTTTTTCCTTTGCACGCCCCCGGCGGCGGCCGGAGATACGGATAGACGGCCGGACGACATCAGGGTAGAGGACGACTGCACCGCACCGGTTGGCGCCGGTTTCAGCGGCGGGTTCCACCCGTCGGACTTCGAGCTGGTGAACGTGTCCGTCGATCCGGACAGCGGTCACCTGGTTCTTGGAAACGGCACTGCGGCAATAAGTCCCGAGAAGCTAACCCTTCCCTTCACCCAGGACCTCTACGCTACGTTTCTTTCCGAAGACTCCGCTGCCGTATCTGACCTGGGGTGGGTCCTTTACCGCGATGCCGTCGATGACAGCGGCGTTTTTATCGGCTGGGACACCATTCCGGTGGATAAAAAGCATGTTATCTTTCACCGCATGGTGGATGATACCGAAAACATCGGCAGCGGGGACGGCATCCTTGACGTCGATTACGGCCTAAGCCGGTTTCCGATCGGTAACGAAGCGGCACTGGCCGCCTACGACGATGGCACCGGGAGCCTTTTTGCCGTTGACCGTGACGGGAAGGTCACGGCGCGGGACATGAAAAAACATCTGGGCCGGTTTGCCGCCGGCAGCCAGATCGTTTTCTTTCTTGCCGCCGATAGAAAATGGGACAGTGCCGGGGCGTCTGAAGTCTTTTTCAACAAACCCTGGGGCCTCGATCTTTACGATGCCTGCGTTCCCGAAAGCGGGAGCCTCCAATGGATAGACGCGACCAACGGAATCTTCGAGAAAATTTTTCACGCGGGAGATCCGGCACGGCCTGGTATCTGTCAGGCGGAAACCAATTGGCTGGACGCTCGGCTGCTCGACCGGCTCGGCGCCGAATTTTCCCTGCACCTTTCCGGCGAGAAGCATTTGAAAATTCAAGTGAGGCAGCCTTACCCTCACTTGCTCGGAAGCACTCAGGCAGGTGATGCCGGCCAATGGGTCATGGCGTTCGAGGATCAAAATTCTACTTCCGGCGGCGCCGACATGGATTACAACGACCTCACGTTTCTGGTCGAACCGTTAAACGGCGGCATGGCGCAACTGGACCCTTCAAAGGCCGTCGTCCTGGATGAAAAAAACGCCCGCTTCACGGGGGTGGAAATTAGCGTCTGCGATGTCCAGCCGACTGACACATGCACCGGCAACGCCGTCCCGACCTATTTCGTGTCGCCCGATCAGGGATCCAATTGGATCGAGGTCGCCGCCTGGGACAGCGTGCGCTCTTTCGAACTCGATCCGTCGGGCGCCATTATTCGTGGGGATCAGCTCGATCCGGTCAAGTGGAAACCCGGCGCACCGGCATCGACCTGCCGCAGACGATGGGTCGACCTGATCGACCGGGGCATCACCGGCAATCGGCTGCTCTGGAAGGTGGAGATGGGGGGCGCGGGAGCGGGCTGCGCGCCGGAGGTGGTCGAGGTGCAATTGAACGCCGCCGCGGCCGTCAACAAAACCTTATCGCGGACGCCACCCGTCATTCAGGCCAACCTTCTTTATGCGACCAGCGTTGAAACGCCGGCCGACAACTGGACCGATCAGGGCCTGCGCGGCCACGTGACAGCCCGAAGAATTTACGAGGCGGCCGTGCCGGACCACACGCTCATAGAAGAGATGCCGCTTTGGGATGCCGGTGACGTCCTGTCCGCGATGAATCCGGATGAGCGCCGGATTTACTTTCCCGATCTCGATGTTTGCCGCATCGAGAACGAATATCTGGCGGATGAAAAAGGGGAGCGGCTTTTTGGAGACGGGGTCAAGGTCTCGTTTGTCGGCTATTTGGCACACTCGCCGGTGCAGGCGGCCAGCGTGCGGATTTATGACGGCCGGCCGGAGGTTTTTGTCGAATCGGAAACGGCCGCCTTGAAGAGCAGCCTGGGCGGGAAGGGCGTTATCGACCGTTTCAGCGGACGGTGGCAGGTCACCTTCAGCCGCCCGCCGGCTGCCGGGGTGCCGATTATGGCCAGTTACAGCTGGTACACGGCCGGCCGAATTCTAAAACCCTTTGTTGCGGCGGAAGTGACCAATGATGTGCTGGGCCTTACGGACGAGTTCACATGGCCGGACGGCTGCACCCATGATTTCAACCGTGACCAACGTTTCGATGCAAGCGAAAGCCGCAGCGATGCGATTTGGTTGACGAACTGGGTCAGGGGCTATCGCCGGCCCGAAACCGGGATTAAAAAAGAGTGGCTGCTGGGGCCGGTCAGCCACTCCACGCCGGCCGCGATGGTGCCGCCGGGCTATCCGCGCTGGCTGTATGGAACCGATGTGAACGCGGACGAACGGGACGGCTTTGCCGAATTTCAAAAAGCGCATCGAACGCGCCGGTCGATATTGCTCATCGGTTCCGGAAGCGGCATGCTGCACGCCTTTGACGCCGGCGCCTTCCGGCATGGCGACAACCCGGATACCCCGGGAATCATGGAAAATCGCGGCTATTTTCAGTGGGAACCAAAGACCGACGGCAGCCCGCCATACTGTGACAGTTTCGACGGTTCCAAGTGTCCTGATTACGGGACCGGCCGCGAGGTGTGGGCCTTCATACCGGTCGGCCAAATGCCTCTTCTGAAGAACCAACTTTTGCCCGCGGGGAACCGCGCCCAGGTAAACACACCGCCGGCCGTGTGCGACGTCCGCATCGACACCGATACTGATGGCATCGCCGACAGCTGGCGCACCATAGCGGTGGCGATGGCGGGCAGCGGAGGTGAAAGTATTTTCTGCCTGGATGTGACCGATGCGGATGAACCGGCTTTTCTCTGGGAATTCAGCACACCGGGCCTGTCGCGGGATTTCAGCCCGGAGGCCGGGGTGCGAATCGGCCGGGTCTGCGACCCTCTGACCGGCGAGCCCCGGTGGATCGCTTTCGTCTCCACCGGCCGCCCGCCGGACATCGAAGCTTTTCCGGCCGTCTATCTGCTCGACGTCTCCGACGGCAGGATCCTCGAGAAAGTGGTGCTCGATGATGCCATCGATTTGAATGGAAACGGGTCGATCGAGAGCAGTGAAGCCGCATACGGCCAGGCCGGGGTTTTGGGCGGTCAGCCGGCCATCGTGGATTCGAACGACAACGGGTTTGTCGATCGGTTGTACGTGGGCTCGGACCGCGGGCTGGTTTACAAGGTCAATATCCCGGATGATCCGGAAGCTTCCGGCGTTTTAACGCATTGCATTCTCAATACCGACTTTACCGATAGCGACGGTGCCGAGCTGCCGCTAAAACAGCGATTGCAGGGGATTTATACGACGCCGACAGTCGTCGTCGGACATGACATCGGCGAAGATGGAAATCTGGTTAGCCGCACAAGAGTCATATTCGGGACCGGTGTCGATTTCCTGAAAAGCGGCATAGACACCGCGATTTCCCGCAACCATGTCTTGTCCTATATCGACATGAGTCAAGGGGGCGCCTGTGACCCGGGCCGGCACGCGCTGGACTGGTATTACGAACTGGAAGAAAGCCAGAGCGTTCGCGCGTCAATCGTTTCCGCAGCCGGCCGTCTGTATGTCGGAACCGCCACCACGGAAGTTGAAAACCCCTGTGCCGCCATTCGCAATGAAGACGACGAATTCGGGCTGTTGACCGTCATGGACCTGGATGGCGTCGTCTATCTGAACCGGAGGATGGGAAATATCCATTTTGCTCCCCTGGTAAAAGACCGGCACATCTACCTGATGACGCCTACCGGTTTGCAGTCGCTGGGCGGCGGTATCTACAACAATCCGCTAATGTCTTTCGGTGTGCCGGTGGTCCGCGGCCGGTCGTGGGAGGAGGTGGAGTGAGGTTCCGGCAGTCGTTCACGAGCACGTGCACGAGTGCGTTCACGAGCACGCGTAAGAGGAGGCGCGTGAGGCGGAATTACATTTGACTGTATTTGCACTCTCCAAAAAAAGCGATGACTGCTATGATAACCGTGAACGTGCTCGTGAACGTGACCGTACTCGTGAACGAAAACCTGAATTTCCAAGGATTGCGAAACCCGTTCAATCGTATTCAAGGGGATTCATAAAAAACCTGCGCCAAGTGGTCCGCGCTTGTCGACTTTATTTTAAATGATCCACGCAAGATCCCCCGTTGGAAACGATATACCCATCGGGGCATGTGGTTTCAACTCCCTGCGAACTCCATGTGATATTCGTGAGACTCGCATTGGTAAAATCGGCATCGGTCAGGTTTGCTCCTGAAAAATCGATCCCGTCGAGCTTGGCCTCCGTGAAATAACTTTTCTTCAGGTTGGCGCCACTGAAGTTCGTTCCATTTAAAACGGCGTAGTTGTAATAAGCCCACTTCAGATAAGCGCCGGAAAAATCATGACCATCGAACTCGTTGGTGCCCCAGAAATAGCAGGCAGGACAAATCAACGGGGCCACTTTTCCGGCAACTTCTTCCTTGTCAACCGCTGGGCTTTGGGTGGCGAGGGTGTCCTGTCGCAGCCGCAGCGTATCCATTTCCGCCTTCAGGCTCTGTACTCTTTCCTCGAGCTGGTTTTTTCTACTTTCAAGTTGATCGGCTTTGCGCTGGAGATTTGAGATTTTCTTTTCCAGGTTATCTGAAGCCTTCCATAAATGGTAATACGGGATACGCCACCAACTGGACGATTTTCTTTCGGTGGAATACCTGTTGGATTCTGCGAAGACGGCCGTTGAGATAAAGGTGAAAGCCAGAAGTAATCCCATTGTGAGCATCGTCTTTTTGCCAGTCATTTTTTTACCTCCTTACTGTTTTGACGCTTGTGCGCCGTTATATTTTAAGCTCTGGTGAATTGCGTTCCCTTTGGCATCGGCAGTCCGGTTACTGCAAACAATATGCAAGAGAAGGTTTTTATTTGCAGTATTCACAGTATCATCAGCAATATTGAATACTTAAAATAAATAAAAGTCATATCAGGACTGTGTAATTAACGACTTCGACCGCAAATAAATCCGAATTTTGTCAGCTAAATAGACATATTTTGTCATTGAAAACAGCAAGTTGTATTGCTTTTTTGTATTGCAATCGGTATTACTTGGCTCATGTGCCTCCTTGCCGTCGAATCCTGCCCAACTTCCCTTTGAAGTAAAATCTTCTTCCCCGGTTTCATCCATTCTCTGCCCTCCAGCTCGACCTCATCAAAACTATTAAAAGTTTTAATAGTCTATAAAAAATCTTTTCGAAAATCAGCTGCCGGCGACCCAGCGTCACCATCGGTTCCGGTGAGCCGGCAGCAACGCCATCAATTCATATGTTATTAAAATCAAACATTAAATTCATGGATGAAGCGGCTGGCGACCGGTGTACCGGACGTTTTAAAAGCACTTGGCATGCTATTTGGAGGTTGTACCGCGACAGGCAAACTTTAGAAGAGGAAATACTATGCGCAACAACTCCGGATTTACATTGATTGAACTGGCGGTAGTCATCGCCATCGTGGGTATTCTGGCGGGCATCGCCGTCCCCAATTTTGTAGGCTGGCTTCCGAAGTACCGGCTCAACAGTTCGGCCGACGACATCCAGTCGCTGGTTCAAAATGCGCGGCTGAGGGCCGTCAAGGAAAACGCCCATGTGGCCGTGCTGTTCGATCCGGATAACGACGGCCAACTCGGCGACTACCTGGCATTTGTGGATGCGAATTCCGACTGGAATCTGGATGCGGGCGAAGTCGTTGTGATGCGCGGAGAAGTGTCCTCCGGTATCCGCATTACCGGCACCGGTTATGCCAACGACCGCTTCAGTTTCAACAGTCGCGGTTTGTGCCTGGAGGGCAGCGGCAGCATTTCTTTGCGCAATTCAAAGGGAAAAACAAAGACGGTGGCTATCGAGATGACCGGCAGTTCACGAATCAACTAGCCGTCTTGGGTAGATTGCTTCTTCGAACGCACGGCATCGAATTCGCCTAAAGCACACACGGTATAAGAAATGAACTCAAATTCCCGGACCCCAACCAGCGGGAGCATGACCATGCTGAAAAGAACCAGAAACAATAACGGATTCACTCTCATGGAGCTGATGATCGCCATGGTGATCGCCAGCATCGTTGCGGCGGCCATCATGATGTCATTCGACTCCCAGCAGAAAACCCAGGTCAACCAGCAGCTCGTGGTCGAGATGCAGCAGGATGAGCGGGCCGCGCTGTATTTGATGCAGCAGGACATCCGCATGGCCGGTTACGACGAGACGTGGGAAGACAGCAATTCCGATGGCGTCGATGACATCAGGGGCTCGGACGGCATCGACAACGACGGTATCGGTGGTCCCGACAGCGCTAACGAGGACAGTGATATCGCCGGCATCGTGGAGGCGAGGCCGAATTATATCCAGATCCGGCTGGATGAAAACCGGAATGGAGACTTCCGGGATGACAACGACCTCGTTACATACGCCCTTGCGAGCGGAACGGCACTGACCACGATCGACCCCGATGGCCTGGCCGATGCGGGCGCCATGGAGCTGAAGAGATGCAATAAGGTCGGCGGAAATCTGGAACGACTGGCCGACTCGGTTCAGGCTGTGGCTTTCGGGTATGCTTTTGATAATGACAGCCCCGGTGGTCCTGGCGTACCCGATGGTGTGATCGATACTGATGGGAGCGGCAACATCATCTGGGCCTTCGACAGCGATGGGGATTACCTTTTGGACAAGCAATTCGACGGCAATGGCGACGGCATCATCGATGAGAGCGATACGCCGGTGGCCCTGACTTCAACGGTACCGCTCGATCGCATTCGGGCCGTAAGGATTTGGATCCTGGCCCGAACCCGCTTGCCGCTGCGCGATCATCACAATGTGCAGACCTATGTGGTGGGCGACAAAGTCATTGCCGCCGATGACAACTACGAGCGGGTCTTGCTGACGACCACCGTGAACTGTCGCAATCTCGGTCTCAGAATTTAGTCAGGAATGATCAAAAGGAAACCTATGCCCTGCAGGATGGAAAATATGAAGAATAAGAAAAATAAAATAATGAGAACTAAAGACAACTCCAATCAGGCCGGTTTCACACTGATCGAGACCCTGTTGGCCATGGCCATTTTCGCCATCGGCATCCTGGCGCTGGCCGGGCTGCAGGTCACCTACATCGGTGGCAACGCTTCGGCCCAGATGCAGACCGAAGCAACGGCACTGGGTGCCCAGGTGATCGAGCATTTGAAATCCCTGCCCTATGATGCCCCGGAACTGGACCCCAACGGAAACCCGCACCAGCCTCCGGCCGGTGCGGGCGGACCATACGACGTTCGTTGGACCGTGGCGGACAACACGCCGCTTAACAATACCAAGACCATCGATGTGGCGGTGACACCGGCCAATCGCTTTAACGGCCGACGGGTCACTATCGCCACCATCATCGGCGAATAGAGAGGAAAGGGCCATGAAGACAATGAGCGGAATGATAAACAACGAAAAAGGCTCTGTGCTGGTGATGGCCATCATGGTGCTGGCCCTGTTGACGATAGTCGCCTTCACCGCCACGCGGACCAGCAATATCGAGGTGCAGATTTCAGGCAACGAGCTTCTGCACCAGAGATACTTCTTCACGGCCGAAGCCGGCATCGCCCGGGCGATCAAACAGTTGGAACAGCCCTTCGTCACCGCCAATGCCCCATTGGTACGCACGGGCTCGCAGGCCACCTGGACGTTTGCCCTGGATGGCTCGGTCGCCCCGAACAGCGCCGGTGATTGCGGCGCCGGCATCGGCTGTTACGAAAACGGCAACGGCGTCACATGGCTGAGCAACATGACCCTCAACGGTGCCCGTTATCGCGTCACATTATGGAACAATGACGACTCGGCAATAGTGTCAGAGGGTTTTAATGGGGTCTTCAACAGAGACACTGACGCCCTGATCTGGCTGCGCGCGGATGCCGACGGCCCTAAAGGCGGCGGGGCGAGCGTGCAGATCCTTTTAGAGGGCGACACGACCGGCGAGAGCGTCACCGGCTACACAGCCCAGGCCGGTGGCGGAGCCGGGAAGAACTACAATGCCAATGACATAAACCCGATCACATCCTTCGGCCGGCAGCTGTAGACACGCACGAACCGACATTTGTCCGCATAGAGTTGAGTGGGAAAGAGGAAGGAGAGACAATATGAAGAGTCATATTCAAAATATATCTCGAAAAACGCTGGCCACGGGAAGTGGTTGGGGAAGATTGCTGACCTTTGCCTTCCTCTGTTCTATTTTTATAGCAACGGCTTTAGGTCAAAATGTATATGCCGGTGCAATAACAATCACTATACCGGACGGTATTAATAAGGTTAATGTAATAAACTCGTCTGATGCAACAATTTTCGGTTGTCCTCCAACTTGCTCCCAATCTTATAATGGGACTGTTTATTTTGAGGCTGTTGCCACCCCTGGTTGGATATTTTCTCACTGGACAGGTGGACCCAGTGATGGAACAAACACCAGTCCGTCCGCCTCGATAAACCTGACTCCTCCGGATTTACTTAATGTGACGGCCACCTTTGTGCCGGTCGATTACAAGATCACGGCGACAGCGGGTGC
>JBAPSB010000264.1:0-1603 GCA_049281435.1 Desulfobacterales bacterium | reverse complement strand
TTGCGCCAGGTTCGGTTCATCCTGATACGGGCAACCTGTATGTGGTCGAGAAGGACGTACCCAAAGCAGATGCTCCGGAATGGCTGCTGAGGTATGTTCTCACCGGTGAAATATATAAGGATGCCCTTTGGAGCTTTCCCCTGCCCCCACCTGTGTCAGACGCATTGGTTCGGGAGCTCAAGATTTCGGACGATTCTAAGGATCTGATCCTTCAGGGTACCCAGAATGGGGAGCGATCAGAAGCCATTGGAAAAGTCCTCGGGGCTCTGAACGGTGCTGGGCACGATGACAGGCTGATATTTTTCATCTTTAACCACTATCCCATCGGTGAAAAGTATCGGGAAAAGGGTTCATCAAAAACAAAATGGCTTCAGGATGAAATCAGTCGCTCCAGAGAATTCATCAAGAACAGCAATGGGGGCTGTGCTGATAAAGCCAATAGCCATAATAAAGCTGATTGTCCGGAATTCATTGAGGAATTGAACAAAAAACATGCGGTTGTGATGCTCGGTGGAAAATGTGTTGTGTTGAATGAGGATTTCGATCCTGTTTTCATGCGCAAGGATATCACCTTTTCCAATACCGAGGATTTTAACAAACGTTACGCTAATAGAAAGGAACCCAATCCATATAACGCTGGAAATGTTCAAACACCAATATCGAAGATTTGGTTCGAATCTCCAGATCGCAGACAATATCAAGGGATTGTATTCAGCCCTCAGGCAGACGTTGCCGGTTTTTACAACCTGTATCGGGGGCTTGGCGTTGAGCCAAAACTCGGTGACTGGTCCCTGATGAAACAGCATATCCGTGATGTGATTGCCAGCGGTAATGATGAAATCGAGCGGTACATTCTTTCGTGGATGGCTGACCTGGTACAAAACCCTGGAGGACAGCGACCTGGTACCGCCATCGTTATCAGGGGTAAGCAGGGTACAGGAAAAGGATCCTTCGTTTCCCAATTGGGCAAAATCATAGGCCCGCACTTCCTGCATATAACAAACCAGCATCAGCTCACCGGCAGGTTCAATAATCATCTCAAAGACGCTCTGCTGGTTTTCGTGGACGAAGGGTTCTGGGGCGGAGAAAGGAAAATCGAGGGTCCCCTCAAGGGGATGGTTACCGAAGATCAGATCATGATCGAGCCGAAAGGCAAGGATCCGTTCATGATCAGAAACCACGTCAGACTAATCATTGCCAGCAACAACGACTGGGTTGTTCCGGCTGGTATCGAAGAAAGGAGATTCTTTGTAATCGATGTTGCAGAAAATCACATTCAAGACAAAGAGTACTTTGGTGCTCTTTACCGGCAGATGGACAACGGAGGCCGTGAGGCTATGCTTTATGATCTTCTGCATATGGACATCAGTGGCTATGATCTTAGATCCTTCCCTCGTACTCAGGCTCTTCTGGATCAGATAGTGAACAGCATGTCCAGCTTTGAACACTACTGGTATGACCAATTATGTGATGGAACAATCGGTAAGTATCGGTGGGAATGGGGTAAACCGTTATCGGTCAATGATTTCTATGGAGGGTACATCGACTTCAGTATCAATCGTGGCCAAAGGCATAAGGATTCCCCAAGCCATGTGGGCAAGGA
>JBAPSB010000263.1:0-3763 GCA_049281435.1 Desulfobacterales bacterium | reverse complement strand
GTAGCGCCGGCCGTCCTGCTTGCCGGCGCGCCGTTCCTTGAGATGCACCTTGTCCGCCGTCACTCCCAGGGCTTCGGCCACGGCGGCCCCCATCAGCGGCAGCCACTCGGGCATCGACTGCTTGCGGATGTATTCGCCGATGACGAGGTGCCCGCCATACCAGTCGACCACCGCCCGGATTTCCGGAATCTCCCAGTCGTAGAGCCGGAACACCTCTATATTCTGAGTCGCGAATTGCCGGCACAGGTGCTTGAAGCGCTTTTTAACCCTGTTGGCCAGCATTTCGGCCTGTCTGCGGTATGTCGTTTCCAGTTCGGATTCCATATGTCTTCGTATCTTATGAATTCAGCTTTCTAAAATATTTTGCTTTTTTGTGTGTCTTCGTGCCTTCGTGGCAAAAACAGGTTGCTTGCCATAAATGATCACGGCGTGTGGTCGAATAGGTAGTGCTGCCTTGAAACGGCCGAACCGAAAATGGGAACTTGACTCGCAAATAGGAAGTGGAACCCGATCCGATATTAGCAACTGAACCCTGCGCCCTGAACCTCAAACCGGATCCATCCTTCAACCCTTCACCGTGAACCGTGAACCGTGTACCTATCTTTTACCACGCCAACGACCGACACCGGCAGCCGTTATCTTGAAGCTATGGCATTCATCGATTCGAGCCCGGCGTCAACCTTCAGCCCTGAAAAAACCTCATGCTTGAATCTATACAGGGGGTGCTTAGCATAATCTACCATTATTGTTTTGTCCGAATCGGTTTCCCCGTCAATCCGGTCGCGTGCGGAGTAGATCTCATCGAACACGACATAATCCTATCGCATATACATATTGTGAGGTATCCATGCGAAAGAGTCATATCCTGTTGATATCAGGACTTATAGCGATCATCATAGCGGCCGGACTGCTGATGTTTCCGCAGTTGAGAAGCGGCGCGGAAAAGCCCTCCGGATACGCGCTGGCAAAGGCACCCTCGCGGACACCGATCCCCGTGGTAACCGCCGTGGTAACGAGCGAACCGTTCACGGAAAAACTGGAGGCCCTCGGCACGACCAAGGCCAATGAATCGGTGGTGGTCACCCCCACCGTGGAGGAACGCGTGATCGGCATTCTTGTCGACGACGGCGACTTTGTCAGCAGTGGTCAAGTATTGGTTAAATTGGACGACAGCGAAGCCCAATACCTGCTGGCCGAAGCCAGAGCCGCGCTTAAAGAGCAGCGACAGCAGTTCGAAAGAATGCGCAGGTTGGCAAAGACGAACGCCACTTCCCGGTCACAACTGGATGAAGAGCAGGGGCTGCTGGATATCGCAGCGGCCAAAGTGTCGCTCCTGGAGGCTCGCTTGCAGGATTACACAATCAGGGCCCCTTTTTCCGGAGTTCTGGGCATTCGCCAAATCAGCACCGGCGCCGTGGTGGATTCGGACACCGTCATCACCACCCTGGATGACACCTCCAGCATTAAACTCGATTTCACCATACCGGAAGCTTACCTCGGCGTGCTGAAAAACGGAATGACTGTCTCAGCGCACAGTCACGCATATCCGGATCGGAGTTTTGAGGGCCGCGTGACCGCCATCAGCAGCCGCGTCGATCCTGAAACCCGCACTTTGACGATCCGGGCCAAGATTCCCAATCCGGATCGGTTGCTGAGACCAGGCATGCTCTTGACCGTGGACCTGGTTAAAAACCGGTCCCAATCGTTGATCATCCCGGAGGAGGCCGTCATCCAGGAGAAGGACAAGAAATTCGCTCTGGTGGTGACGCCAGACAACACGGTCGAGAAAACAGAGATTGTCACCGGCCGGCGAAATCCGGGAAAACTGGAAGTGATCAGCGGTTTGAACGCCGGGCAGCAGGTAATCGTTCAGGGTCTCACCCGCGTCAGGTCGGGCAGTTCCGTCAACGTGGTCGAAACTGGCGAAGCCGGCCGCGTTCCCGGGTAGCGCCATGATCCTTTCCGATGTATCCATTCGACGCCCGGTTCTGGCGACGGTCTTTAGTCTGCTGCTGGTGGTGTGCGGCGTCATCAGTTTCGATCGACTGCCGGTGAGGGAATACCCGGATATCGACCCACCGGTGGTCTCCGTCGAAACGGCATACCCCGGTGCGGCTGCAGCGGTTGTTGAAAGCCGCGTGACCCAGATCGTTGAAGACACCATCAGCGGGATCGAGGGCATCCGCTCCATCGATTCCGTGAGCCGCGACGGCATTTCCGAAGTGACAGTGGAGTTTAATCTCGACCGCGACCTGGAGGCCGCGGTCAACGACATCAGGGATCGCGTATCCCGCATCTTGGACAACCTGCCCGACGAGGCCGACCCTCCTGAAATCTTCAAGGTCGATTCCAACAGCAGTGTCATCTTGTGGTTGAACCTGGTAAGCGATCGGATGGACGGACTGGAGTTGACCGATTATGCCGAACGGTACCTGGTGGATCGATTTTCGGTGCTGGACGGCGTGGCCCGGGTGTTTGTGGGCGGCGCCCGCCGCTACGCCATGCGCATATGGCTCGATCGCCAGACCCTGGCCGCCCGGGAGGTCACCGTTGCCGATGTCGAGCAGGCCCTGCGCAGCCAAAACGTGGAGCTTCCCGCCGGCCGAGTGGAATCGACCCGCAAAGAGTTCACCGTTCGGGTGGCTCGCCCATACAACACCGCCGAAGACTTCGGTGGCCTGGTAATTCGACAGGGACGGGACGGCCACCTGATCCGTCTCCGAGACGTTGCCCGCGTGGAGCGGGGTGCCGAAGACGACCGCAGTGTTCTGCGCGGCAACCGCATCCCTATGGTGGGCCTCGGAATCGTGCGACAGTCCAAAGCCAACACCCTCGATGTGGCCCATGCCGTAAAGGGGGAAGCGGCAAGGGTCAACGAAACCCTTCCCGAGGGGATGCAGCTGATTCAGAGCTACGACACGTCCGTGTTCATCGAAGCCTCGATTCTCGAGGTGTACAAAACCCTGGCCATCACGGCGGTGCTGGTGGTGGCGGTGCTGTTTTTGTTTCTCGGCAGCCTGCGGGCCACTATCGTACCGGCCGTCACCGTACCGGTGTCCCTGATCGCCACCTTTGCCGTTCTATGGTTCATGGATTTTTCGGTCAACCTGTTGACCTTACTGGCCATGATTCTGGCCATCGGCATGGTGGTGGACGACGCCATCGTCGTTCTGGAAAATATTTACCGCCGCATCCAGCAGGGAGAACCGCCCCTGCTGGCGGCAATCAAGGGGACACGGCAGGTCGGCTTTGCCGTGATCGCCACGACTCTGGTGCTGGTGGCTGTTTTCGTACCGATCACCTTTATGCAGGGCAACACCGGGCGGCTCTTTTCTGAGTTCGCCATCGCTTTGGCCGGAGCGGTCTTTTTTTCGAGTCTGGTGGCTTTGACCCTCTCGCCGATGATGTGCTCCCGGATTCTGAAAGCGCACCCCACGGGAAGTTCATCGAAATCCGGCCGGCTGACGCGCCTTCAAGAAGCGACCGCACAATCCTACGGCCGCTTGCTGAGCCTGCTGATGCGACACAAATGGGTTGCCCTGGTGTTGTTTTTGGCACCCTTGGCATCGATCCCCCTGTTCTACTCGCTGGTCGACAAAGAATATTCGCCCCTCGAGGACCGCGGCGCATTTTTCGTCATCGCCGACGGGCCCGAGGGCGCCGGTTTCGACAAGTCCTACGAAATGCTGGAGCGCATGGAAGACGTGTTGATGCCGCTCTACGAGAATGGGGAAGCGACCCGGGTGCTGTTGCGGCTGCCGGC
>JBAPSB010000262.1:0-3528 GCA_049281435.1 Desulfobacterales bacterium | reverse complement strand
GTGCCGAACACCTCGTCCCAGCACCAGGCGCACGGGGACGGTCGGTTCAAGCTGATCCTGGTGCAGATATCACCGAATTTCCGCTGGGTTGTCGACATCATCACGGGTCACCGTCTGACGGAATATGCCAATTAAATGAAGGGCGCGCGCCCGCAACCTTTGGCAGGTGCGACCGGTCGCGGGAAAACTTTGCAGGAACCATGCCGGACCGGCAGTAAAGAAAAGAATAGTGATTACAAAAAGATAGGGTGATCAAGCTAAATGGCGGCCGGACTTTCGGAATGCAGGTTTGACGTCAAACTGAAGCCGACGTCAAAACTTTGACCCGCACAAAAAAGCGACGCGCACGGATAGGCGGCGGCGGGCGTGTCACCAGCGGCTTGGCGCTGAGGTTATTTACGGTGCTTGTGAAACCCCGCCACGATCCAGAGGACCCCCCAGAAGAGGGCGACCGGCGCGGCACCCGTGTAAAGATAGGGGGAGAGGTCCCGCTGCCAGGGTTCGAAATGGACCGCCGTCAGGAACAGCCAGACCAGCGAGGCCAGGATGGCCGTCCGCAGCGGTCCGGAGAGTCGTGGGCGCGGGCGGCGGTTCACCTGGCTGTTCGCCACCGGGGCCTGTCGGCGGGCGGCCAGACGCGGCAAGAAAAAAATGGCCAGCCCGATCAGAAGGATCAGCAGAATTTCCTGTAGGCCTGAAAACATGAGCTTCCTCGATGACCCGGCGCCGCTGAAGCACCGGCCTGCCCGGCGGGTGGCTGCTTCTTTTTACCCGCCCGGCCGCTGCTGTTTACCACAGGCGGTGGTTTTTCGCAAACCGCGGCCGCTGGCGGGTGCAGCCGCCGGAGGCCGCGGAAGGACGTTTTCACCGCCGCCCGATTGTGGTATGGCTACCGGCAAAGGATACCCTCTTTGGGGGCCGGTTTACCGGCCGATTCGCGCGCGCGGGCGCCGGCCGTATCTTCAGGTTCAGCCGACAAGCCGACGCCTCACCAGCGCCATATCCGCTTGCGAATCGATCCACTCGGCAACCGGGCCACCACCGTTTATGAAACCCTTCGATCCGATTATGAAATCCTTCGATCCGAACACGGCGCCCCTGAGCGGCACGACCCTGATCGAGGCCAGCGCCGGCACCGGCAAGACCTACACCATCGCCGGACTGTTCGTGCGCCTGATCCTCGAACACGACCTGGCGGTCGACCAGATCCTGGTGGTGACATACACGACGGCGGCCACCGAGGAATTGAAAACCCGCATCCGGAGCAAATTGATCCAGACCCGGCAGGCCATGTTGCGCGGCCAAAGCGAGGATCCTTTCATCGGCGGCCTCATCTCCGCCAGCCTCGATCCAGGGGCCGCCGCGGCGCGGCTCGACGGCGTGCTGGCCGATTTCGACCGCGCCGCCATCGTGACCATTCACGGGTTCTGCCAGCGGCTGCTGCACGAGCACGCCTTCGAAACCGGCACGCTTTACGATGCCGAACTGATGACCGACCCGACGATTTACACCCGCGAGGCAGCCGAAGATTTCTGGCGCAGAAACATTTATGATGCCGCTCCCGAATTGGCCGGTTTTCTACTGGCCGAAAAAAAAGTCGGTGGTCCGGAAGTGTTTTACCGTTTGATGGTCAATGCCGGCATTCCGGATCTGGAAATTCTGCCCGAACTCGCCCAGCCGCCGTTGACCGGCTTGGATGAATACCGGTGCCTGTGCCGCCGCCTGGCGGAAAAATGGCCCGACGCCCGCACGCAGGTGGGAGAACTCCTGGCGGATCCGGCCTTGAACGCCACCATTTACGGCAGCCTAAAAACCGACCGCCACGCAACCGGCCTGCGGCCGCGGGATATCAGGATCGCCGCGCTGACGGAGTCCATGGACCGGTTATGCGCGGCGGATGCCGCCGGATTTCCGCTGTTCGGCGGTTTCGAGAAATTTTCCCGCGCGGGCCTGCTGCGGGCGACCAAAAAGACCTGCACCACGCCCGCACATCCGTTCTTCGACCTGTGCGACCGGCTGCGCGCGGTGCACGAGGCGCTGAAGGCCGAAATGGAGCGCTATTTCATGTATCTCAAGGGCGCTTTTTTGCACTATGCCCGCGCCGCTTTGACCGAAAAGAAAAAGCGGCACAACCGGCTATTTTACGAGGACCTGCTCTTGAGCGTGCGGGACGCCCTGCAGGCGCAGCGGCCGGGCAGCGACGAGCTGATCCGATCCGTGCGGCGGCGGTTCAAAGCCGTGCTGGTGGATGAGTTCCAGGACACGGATGCGGTTCAATACGAGATTTTTTCGCGGCTTTTCGGCCGGCCCCCGGCGATTCTCTTCCTGATCGGAGACCCCAAGCAGTCGATCTACGGCTTTCGCGGAGCCGACATTTTTTCTTACATGGCCGCCGCCGAGCAGGCCGCGGCCCGCTGCACCCTTTCTGAAAACTGGCGTTCCGGACCCGGGATGATCGCCGCCGTCAACACGCTTTTTTCCCGGGTAAGCAGGCCGTTTGTTTATGAGGAGATCGGTTTCGCGGCGGCGCGGGCCGGTGCGGGAAGAGAGATCGCACCGGCCGGGGATGAACCGGCGCTGACCCTCTGGTATCTTCCGTCGCTGCAGGACAAAACCGTCGCCAAGAGCGCCGCGACGCACCGAATCGCCGCCGCGGTGGGCGATGAAATCGCACGGCTGACCACGACCGGGGCGGCACCGCTGCCCCCGGCCGATATCGCCGTTCTCGTGCGCACCAATCGGCAGGCACGGCAGGTAAAAGAAAGCCTGGCCCGGCGACGCATTCCTTCCGTGCTTTACGCGGCCGGCAATATCTTCGAGACCCCCGAAGCCGGTGAAATCCTGCGGGTATTGACCGGCGTGCTCGACCACGGCCGGGAAGACCGCTTCCGGGCGGCCCTGGCCACCGACATGCTGGGGGTTGCGGCGGTTGAAATCGATTCTGCCGCTGCCGGCGAGCGCCACCTGGAGAACCGGCGGTCGCGCTTCAGGGAGTATGCCCACGAGTGGAGCCGGTACGGGTTCATGCGCATGCTGCGCTGGCTGATGGCCCGTGAAGGCGTGCGGCCCCGCTTGCTGGCGTATCCGGACGGCGACCGCCGCCTGACCAACCTGCTTCATCTGGCCGAAATCCTGCACCAGCAGAGCGTCCGGGAGCAAGCCGGCCGGGCCGGGCTGCTCAAGTGGCTCGCCGACCAACTCGATCCGGAAACGCCGCGCTCGGATGACCACCAGCTGCGGTTGGAAAGCGATGCGCGGGCGGTGCGCATCGTGACCACCCACCGCAGCAAGGGACTGGAATATCCCGTCGTGTTCTGCCCCTTCGGTTGGGAAGGCTCGGAGATCACCGCCGCGCGCGACATTATCTGCCACGAAAAGGGACCGCCGCGGCGGCGGGTTCTCGACCTGGGTTCCGAGCAGCTCGCGCGGCGCCGGCGGCTGGCTCAGCAGGAGATGCTGGCGGAAAACCTGCGACTGCTCTACGTGGCGCTCACCCGCGCCAAGAACCGCTGTTACCTGGTGTGGGGC
>JBAPSB010000261.1:0-28395 GCA_049281435.1 Desulfobacterales bacterium | reverse complement strand
GGTAAAGGCATAGTAGAGAAAGATCACGAAGAAGCACAGCAGCACCAGGCCGTCGCTGCGGGAAATATCGGAAAAGTCGCGGTGATCGATCAGGCGGTCATTGGCCATCAGCCCGAGTGCGATGGCCGCCAGCAGGCTGAAGGGGATTTCGCGCCAGACCGTGCCCCGGGCGACCGACAGCGGGCGGATGACGGCGGCTATCCCCAGGATTAAAAGGGTGTTGGCGATATTGCTGCCCAGCACGTTGCCGATGGCGATGTCGGTGTCGCCCCGGATTCCGGCGATGAGGTTGACGAAGAGTTCCGGGGCGCTGGTGCCGAACGCCACGACCGTCAGGCCGATCACGAGATCCGGGAGGTTCAGCCGCCGCGCGACCGACGCCGCGCCGTCGACAAAAATATCCGCGCCCTTGATCAGAAGGGCAAAGCCGATGAGCATGAGCAGGTAAGGATAGGTGGTGGTCAAGGCAGGCCTCCGGTGTTTGCCGCGAGGGCCGCGCCGCATTCCAGCCAGACGAAGCCATAGGGCAGCAGTTGCAGGGCCGCGTTTGTGTCAATGGCCATGCCCGTGACCAGATTCGGGCAGCTGCGTCCGCAACCACAGTCTTTCAGCACCCCGGCGCTTAGCGCCTGGGGGGTTTCCGCGAAATTGTTGATGATCAGCAGGCGCTGGCCGGCATTTTGGCGGAGGTAACCAAAGAGGTGGGGATTGCCGGTGTCGATGATTTCCATCCCGCCGTCGTAAAAGGCCGGAAGCGACTTGCGCAGTTTGATCAGCCGGAACATTTCATCGAAAAACCGCCACTCGAGGGTTGCCGGATCGTTTATTTTTTCGCGGGACTGCCAGTTTTTCCGGGAGCGGTGGATCCAGCGCGCATCGCCGGCTTTCGCCGGATCGGACAGGAACGTGTAGTCGTTGAGTTCGCCCCATTCCTCGCCCAGGTATATCAGCGGAAGGCCCCCGATGCTCAATATGATGCTGCGCAGCATGTTGATCCGGCGCACGGCGGTTTCGATCTGCTCGGGATCGTTTTCCGTGACGGCTTTTTCCAGTCCGGCCAAAGACGCCAGGGTGCCGCACACCCGCTGGTCGCCGCTGGCAGGGTTGAACTGGAACGGGACCCCGCGGGCGAAGGAGCCCGGAAAGCGGCCGGTGTAGAAATCGTTCAGAAAACGGCGGTGCCCGACCGGATCGATGCCCACCGTCGCGGCATCGCGATCGTCGAAGGTCCAGCCGATGTCGTCGTGGCAGCGAAGATAGTTGACCCACGAACAGCCGTCCGGCAGCCGGCTGCGGTTGCGCGTGGCCTCGACCAGCAGCTTGACCTCGCGGGTGGCGACGGCCTCCCACAAAAGCGCCATGAGCTGCGGGTTGTACGAGAGCCGGCACTCGTCGCGGCCGACGTACTTGATGACCTCGTCCGGGTGAACGATGGCTTCGGACTTGAACAGCAGCGCCGGTGCGGCGATACGCGCGATCAGGTTGAAAGCGCGGATGACGGTGTGGGCTTCCGGCCGGTTTTCGCAGTCGGTTCCGAGCTGCTTCCAGATGAAGGCCACGGCATCCAGCCGCAGCACGTCGACGCCGCGGTTGGCCAGAAACAACATTTCTTCGGCCATCGCGCGAAAGACGTCCGGATTGCTGTAGTTAAGGTCCCACTGGAAGCTGTTGAAGGTGGTCCAGACCCATTTGCGGCAACCCGAATGCCAGGTGAAGCTGCCGTGCCGCCGGCTCGGAAATATGTCGCGCAGGTTCCGCTCGTAGCGCTCCGGCATTTCGCGGTCTGGAAAAAGGTAGTAATAGGCCTGGTACTCCGGGTCGCCGGCCTGCGCGCGGCGGGCCCAGGCATGCTCGTCCGAGGTATGATTGAAAACGAAGTCGAGCACCAGGCTGATGCCGGCCTGCCGCAGGACCTGGGCCAGTTCGGTCAGCTCGGCCATGGTCCCGATGTCCGGGTTGACGGAGCGGTAGTCGCTGACGGCATAGCCGCCGTCGCTGTCGCCGTGCGGCGCGGCAAAAAGCGGCATCAGGTGCAGATAGGTCAGGCCGAGGTGTTTGAAATAGGGGATGTGTTCCGTCAGCCGCGCCAGGTTGTCGCTGAACAAATCGACATACAGGACGCCGCCGACCATTTCCTGGGAAACAAACCACTCGGGGTTGTCCTCGCGCCGGGCATCCAGGTCTTTCAGGGCTTCCGGCCTTTCAAGCCAGGCCCGGGTGGTGGCGGTCAGGATCTGTTCGAGGTGGTAATAAAAGTCGTAGTGCCATCCGTACAAGGTGATCAGGAGCCGGAACAGCGGCTCCCAGTTGAGGTGCAGACGGTCCTCGAAGGCTTGCCTCGGGTGCGGCGCGTGCGCACCGGCGCGGTGGTCGAGAAGGGTATCGATGCGCGGCCACAGCCGCTGCAGGGATTTTTTAGAATGGTAATCGATCCAGTCCGCTTCCATGGTCGCTCATGTCCGGCGGCGAAGGTTCACCAAAAACAAGCTTGGCATTTCAGGCGCGCCCACAGCCCCGCCCCCTAAAAAAATACGCACGGCCGACAGACCTGTGCGTTGCAGTGTGTCGTTCAGACCGCTCGAACGGCACATACCTCTTACCTGTTAATTCGGAGCGGCCTTTTTGTCAACCATCAAAGCCGGTATATCGAGGCCGATGCGGCCGGAGAAGGCGGCACAAGGGAAAAATTCGACTTGCTTTTGGTGCAAGCTGTTACTAAGTTTGAACACCGATAAAAAGGCGTGATCGAGCCGAGGAACACCACTCGAAAGGAAAGACCGGAATGGAATTGATAAAAATTCGCTTCGGTGAAGAGACGGATCTTATCGAAACCGCGGTCGAAAAGAACCTGACGGACCTGTTTCGTTCCGCCAATCTTCTTTTCAGGTGCTCCGACTGCCTGTGGCTGCCCGCGATCGACATGATTGAATCGGCGCGTGAGATTGTGGTCATCGTCGATGTCGCGGGTGTGGACAAAGAAGACCTGGACGTCGAAATCACGCCGCGGGCGGTCAAGGTCAGCGGACGGCGTCGCTCTCCCGCAGCGGGGGCTCCGGCCACCTACCGGCTGGCGGAAATTCATTACGGCCGCTTCGAACGGGTCCTGCACCTGCCGGAGACAATCGATGCGGACAGCACCGGCGCGTCTTATTCCGAAGGGTTTCTCACCATCCGGCTGGCCAAGCAGCCGGCCCCGGAGCGGTATCGCATTCCAATTGTCGAAGAGTAGTTTTTCGCTGTATCCAGACGGTTCATGCTGCATCGCGGCCCAACAGAAGACACGAAAGATGGAGGAAATTATGCCAGATCCGCAACCTTCCGATGAAAAGGGAGTGGACGCCATTCCGGAGACGCTGCCCGTTTTGCCCTTGTCGGACGCCATTCTTTTTCCCAAGATGGTCCTGCCGCTGATAGTCCTGGAGGAAACCTCCATTCAACTGATCGATGACGCCATGGCGGGAAACCGCATCGTCGGCCTGCTCGCCTCCCAGCAAAAGGGCGACACCCAGGGCTATCCGCGGCCCGAGGACCTGGCCGCGATGGGAACCAGTGCGCTGATCCTCAAGATGGCCAAGACCCGCGACAACAAGGCCCAGCTGCTGGTCCAGGGTCTGAAACGGTTCAAGACCCAGAGCTTCTTGCAGGGCAAGCCCTACCTTCGGGCGAAGGTGAAGCACATCGAGGAAGTCGAGGAAAAGGACCAGGAGATCGAGGCGATGATGAACAACCTGGTCGGCCTTTTCGGCCGGATCGTGGAACTCGCGCCGGGGCTGCCGCAGGAAATGGCGCAGATGGCCCAATCGATCAAAGACGCCGGCACCCTGGCGGACATGATCGTCTCCACGATCAATTCTTCGATAGAGGAAAAACAGCGGATCCTTGAAACCACCAACGTGCGCGACCGGTTGAAGGATGTCACCCGCATCACCAACCACCAGCTGGAGATCATCGAACTGGGCAACAAGATCCAGCAGCAGGTCAAGGGCGATCTGGACAAACGCCAGCGGGAGTTCTACCTGCGCGAGCAACTCAAGGCGATCAAGGATGAACTCGGGGAAAAGGACGAGGAGACGGTCGATATCGACGAGTTCAAGTCGCGGATTGAATCGGCCGGCTTGCCGGAGGAGGCCCGCAAGGAGGCCGATCGGGAGGTGAAGCGCCTGTCTAAAATGCATCCCTCATCGGCCGAGTACACCGTTTCCACCACCTACCTGGACTGGCTGACGACGCTGCCCTGGCAAAAAAGCACCACCGACAATCTGGACATCAAGAAGGCCCGCAAGATTCTGGACGACGAGCACTATGGACTCGAGAAACCAAAAAAACGGATTATCGAATACCTGGCGGTGCGCAAGCTCAAGCCCGATTCCAAGGGCCCGATTCTCTGTTTTGCCGGCCCGCCGGGAACCGGCAAGACGTCTTTAGGGCAGTCCATCGCGCATGCCCTGGGGCGCAAGTTCGTCCGGATCTCGCTGGGCGGCGTGCGCGACGAGGCGGAGATCAGGGGCCACCGGCGCACTTACATCGGCGCCCTTCCGGGCCGCATCATCCAGGGCATCCGACGCGCGGAGTCGAACAACCCGGTGTTCATGCTGGATGAAATCGACAAGGTTGGCAGTGATTTCCGCGGCGATCCCTCCGCCGCCCTGCTGGAGGTGCTCGACCCGCGGCAGAATTTTTCGTTCTCGGACCACTATCTGGATGTGGCGTTCGATTTGTCGAAAGTCATGTTCATCACCACCGCCAACATCCTGGATACCGTGCCGCCCGCCCTCAGAGACCGGATGGAGGTTCTGCAACTGCTGGGATACACCCAGGAGGAAAAGGTCAAGATCGCCAACCGGTTCCTGATCCCGCGGCAGCGGGCCGAGCACGGCATCAAAGCCAGCCAGATCACCTTCACCCAGGTGGCGGTGAAGCACATCATCCAAGGCTATACGCGCGAGGCCGGGCTTCGCAACCTGGAACGCGAGATCGCCAATATCTGCCGCGGCCTGGCCACCCAAATAGCGGGCGGCGAGGTCAAGAAAGCGACCATCAAACCCGAAGATGTGGCCGGTTACCTGGGACCGGTCCGGTTTACGCCGGAAACCAAGGCCCGGGTCCTCATCCCCGGGGTTGCCACCGGGCTGGCCTGGACCCCGGTCGGCGGGGAATTGCTCTTCATCGAGGCCACCGCCATGAAAGGCCAGAACCGGCTGACGCTGACCGGGCAGCTGGGAGACGTGATGAAGGAATCGGCCCAGGCGGCCCTGACGTTCATTCGCACCCACACCCGGGAACTGGGCATCGAGGACGACTTCTTCGAGAAAAAAGATATTCACATTCACATTCCGGCCGGGGCCATCCCCAAGGACGGTCCCTCGGCCGGAGTTACCTTGCTGACGGCGCTGGTCTCCTTTGTGACCGGGCGCAAGGTTAAAAAAGACCTGGCGATGACCGGAGAAATCACCCTGCGCGGTCAGGTGCTGCCGGTGGGCGGCATCAAGGAGAAAATGCTGGCGGCTCACCGGGCGGGGATCAAAACCGTGATCCTGCCCCAGGAGAACCAGAAGGACCTGGCGGAACTGCCCGAAAACGTCCGCAAGCAGATCACCTTTCACTTCGTCGAGAAGATGCTGGACGTGGTCAAGCTGGCCCTCGAGAGGAAGTAAACGCCGGGTTCGGCTGCGGCGCGCCGGTGGCCGCGCGGGTCAATTGCAGGCGTCGGAAGGGGGTGACGTATCGGTAGGAAGTTGGGCTTCCGCGCGCGGGTCGAGGACGGCGATCACCGGCGAGGACGTGCGCATGGCCATGAAGCGCACCGGGTAATCGGCCTGCAGCCGCTCCGGCTGCCGGCGTAAAAACACGGCCACGCTGCCGCCGAAGAGACTGCTGACGGCGGCGATAAAAATGTAAAGACCGGATGGCCCGAGGCTTTTCATCACCAGGGCGGCGGCCGGGGGGCCGAGGCTGGCCCCGACGCCGAAGCTCAAGAGCAGGGCCGAGCTGACCGCGACGATGTCTTCGGGCGGGAAGAAGTCATGGGTGTGGGCTACGGCCACCGGATACAGGGTGAAGGCCACCCCGCCGTAGAGGATCGTTAACGTCAGCAGGAGCGCAAACGACTCCCGCATCAGCACGGCGATCGCCAGGCTGATCGCCGCAACGGTCAATGCCAAACCGGCCATCACGACGTTGCGGTCGAAGCGGTCCGAGAGAAGACCGACGGGCCACTGCAGAATCAACCCGCTGAAGACCGTGGTGCCCATGAAAAGCGAAATCCCGGGCACGGTCAGGCCGATGCGATGCCCGAAGACCGGCCCCAGGGTAAACAGTGCCCCGTTGATCAACCCGGCCGTCAGGCACCCGATCATGCCCATGGGGGCTTTTCGCGACAGCGCCACCAGGTTGAAATTCAGGGTTCGCGGCACCAGGGGCTGGACCGAATGGGTGCTGGAAACCGGAACCAGGCAAAGGGCCAACAGAATGCCGGTTACCAGGAAAAGGTGCGGTCCTTCCACCCTGCCGGCGTTCAGCAGAAACTGGCCGGTGCTCAAACCGAGAAAACTGACCACCATGTAAACCGAAAAAATGCGGCCGCGGTTCAAGCGGTCGGTGCCCGCGCTCAACCAACTTTCGACCACCATGTAAAGGCCGGTGACGGCGATGCCGGTCAGCAGTCTCAGGCCGCCCCAGCCGACCGGGGAGATGAACAGCCCGTGCGCCATGACCGCGGCGGTGCACACCGCGGCGAAGGTTCCAAACGCCCGGATGTGACCGACGCGGCAGATCACGCGGTGGCAGTAAAAACAGCCGAGGACGTTGCCCACGTAGTAGCCCGCCATCACCAGGCCGGTGACCTGTTCCGAAAAGCCCTCGATGATCATCCGCAGGCTCAAAAACGTTCCCAGCAGCCCCACACCGGTCAGGAAGATGAACATGGCCGCATAGAGAGCGAAAAAGCCAAAAATAGTATGGACCATTAAACCTTGTAATCTTCCTTGCGAATGCCGTATTTGAGCATCAGTTTGTTGAGTTGACGGGGGGTGATGCCCGCATCGACGGCCGATTTTTTGACATGGCCCTTGTTGCGGGTGAAGAGTTCCTGCAGGAAGTGGCGCTCGAAATCCTCGATCGCTTTTTTGCGGGCCCACGCCAGGCTGTTTTGATGGTTCGCGGGTGCGCTGTCGACATCGCCGTTTTGCTCGAACAGTTCTTCCGGAAAGCTTTCGGGCGTCAAAAGCGAGGAGGTTTCGAGAATATAGGCGCGCTCCATCAGATTTTCGAGTTCACGAATGTTGCCCGGCCACTGGTAATTCTTGAGCATGTACAACACGTGCGGATGGACGGCGGTCATGCTCTTACCGTATTCCTGATTGAACTTCTTCAGGAACGCGTTTACCAGAAACCCGATGTCTTCTCTTCTTTCCCTCAAGGGCGGCAGGTGGATCGGAAACACATTCAACCGGTAGTAGAGGTCCCTGCGAAAACTGCCGTCTTCGCTCATCCGCTTGAGATCGGCATTTGTGGCGGCGATGATCCGGGCATCGGTTTCGATGGTATCTTCACCGCCGACACGGCTGAAACTTCCATCCTGCAGCACCTGCAGCAGCTTGATCTGCGAGGCGGCCGGGATGGTGCCGACCTCGTCCAGGAATATGGTGCCGCCGCGGGCGATCTCGAATTTGCCCAATTTTTTACGGTGGGCGCCGGTGAAGGCGCCTTTCTCGTGGCCGAAAAGTTCGCTTTCCAGAAGCGTTTCCGGAATGGCGCCGCAGTGCACGCCGATGAACGGGGCGTCGTGCCGGTTGCTGTGCAGGTGGATCAACTTGGCCAGCACGCCCTTTCCGGTCCCTGTTTCGCCGATGAGAAGAACGGTGGCCTTGGTGCGGGCCACCGATTGGATCTTCTTGAAGACCGTCTGCATGACGGCGTTCTCGGTCCGCACCAGGTCGCGTGTTTCCGCCTGCCAGAATTGATCTCGCAGATAATCGAGTTCAAGGTCACGGATGATGCTTTTGTCGACCGATTCCGCGACCAGCCGCACCTCGTCGGGCACCGGGGGATACGTGATGTAGTCGGTCGCGCCGGCTTTCAAAATGGTTATGGCCTGCCGGATGCGCTCGGTCGGCGCCATGACGACGATCCGCGGGGCGGGGTGATGGCAGTTGAGCGATTCGAGAGTGCTGCCCACCTCGGTTGGCGGCGACAGCCCCAGGATGAGATCGATGTCGATATAGACCAGATCGTGATGATTTTCCCGCAGAAGCTTTAGAGCCTCGCCGACATCTGTGGCCCGGTCGACTCGATAGGCGGTGCCCAAGGCCTGACCGATGAGATCGAAGTCCTTTTCATTGCCGGTGACAACCAGAACGGACCGCATGCGTTTCTTCCGAGGTTAGGCCTGAAGCGATTTCCGGACAGGTATCCGCGCGGGGACGACTGCCCGCCGATAGCTTAAAAACAACGTAATTTTACAGCAGCTTGCCGATCGGTGCAAGCCCCAATCGACTTCATTTGGGGTTTCGGCCCGCGGCTTTTCGCGTCTTGTCTAATATGGGACAATCAGCGGGCGCCGCAGCATTTTTTCATAGAGGGCGATATACTTCGAGGCCGTCACAGAGTGATTGAAGCGCGCGGCGCTTTGCGTCATGATCCGGCCGATGTGGAGTTCTCTGACCTCGCGCGGCAGGCTGAAAAACCGCATGGCTTCGTCAATGGCCCAGGAGAGCCCCGGGGCATCGAAATGTTTGAACAAAAAGCCGTTGCCCGATCCGGAGTGCGCATCGAGGTGTTCGACGGTGTCGTGAATGCCGCCGGTGTCATGGGCGACCGGCAGTGATCCGTAAAGGCAGCCGATCATCTGGGGCAGGCCGCACGGTTCGAACCGCGAGGGCATCAGCACGAAGTCCGAAGCGCTGTAGGCCAGCCGGGACAGGCCCTCGTCAAAGGGGCACACCGCCATCCGCTTTCCAAGGCCGTGGCCGTCGATGATGCTCACAAAATGGGGTTGGTATTCGCCGTTGGCCACGAAAACGATCTGCAGGTTCTGGGGTTCGTAGCGCGCGGCGACGGCAGGAAGGATCTCGGCCAGCAATCGGCAGCCCTTCTGGTAGTCATCGAGGCGGTGGGGCCAGAAAAAAAGGGGGGCATCGGGATCGCCGGTCAGGGCCAGGCGATCCTGCAGAGCCTTTTTGTTTTGTCTTTTAGCGTCGGCGTGGGTTACGGAATCGTATCTGACATACAGCGCGTCGTCGGTCGATGGATTGAAGGACGGATCGGGCGAGTTTAGAATTCCTTCCGTGCATCCGACGGCCCATTTGTTGGCGAACTCCTGACGCAGCGGTGCTTCCACGAAGCTGTGCCGGCCCTGCACGATTTCCGAGAGGAAGGTCGGGCTGACAGTGTTCACGTAGTGCGCGGCAAAAAGTCCGCTGGCCAGCAGATCGACCGGGTTGTATTCACGGGTTTCCTCGTAGTTGGCCGGCATCCGGTCATAGAAAAGGTGATCCCAGAATTCGGCCGCATCGATGCCGCGGTCCTCGATGATCGCCAGGTTGGTCTTGACGGTGTGAATGTTGTGGACCGTAAAAAGGCTCGGAATGCCCATGTGCAGGGCCGCGCCCGGGATCAGGCCGGTCATCCAGTCGTTGCAGTGGATCAGATCGGGCGCCACTTCCGGAATGATCTTGTTGATGACCTCGCGCTGAAAGGCCAGGGCGATTTTCAGGTTTTCCCACTCGATGTTCGAGTACACCTGATCCTGGTAAAAGAAGGCCCGGTCTTCCGCCAGATGGAAACGATCTTCGGGCAGCACCTTTTTGATCATCCGCATCTCCTTCTTCAGCAGCACCGAAAACTGGTCGTTGAAAAGGGTGCGGTAGTCGGGCAGGGCGATGTGAACGTCGGCGCCCTGCTCCAGAAGGGCATTGATGAGAGCGGCCGAGACGTCGGCCAGACCGCCGGCCTTGGCCGAGAGGTAATTGGCCACGTTGCCCATTCCCGGCCCCAGATACGTGACCTCCGGGGTGACGATCAGGATCGTTGCATTTTTGGCGTTGGCTGTCATGTCATGCGGCCATTCTCTTCAAGAGTGTCAGCGGGGGGAATCTTTCTGCCGGCCCCGGCGTTACTGGTGATACAGGGGTCTTCTCTTTGTCTCCAGTCTGCCACAGGGGTATCAGAGAATGCGACCCGTGTCGATCTTTACCATCCGGTTCACGGAGGTTTAACCGTTTATCTTCCAGATCGAGTCTCCTCTGTTCGGCAATGCCTCTGCGGCCGTGCTATTGTTCGACCTTCTTTTCTTGGACCTTGTAAGAAACGGTCACCGAGTTCCGGGCACCTGGTGGCAGGGTGAGTTTGGCCGGGTTGATGGTCAGGCCGACCTCGATGGCGCCCGAGCCGCGCAGGCCGGCAACCGGGATCTTGTCCGTGTAAAGGGTCGACAATTTTTCGAGAAACCCGCTGGCACCGATGACCGTTACCGTGGGCGGCTCAATGCGCACCTGATCCAACAGCATGCCCTGCGGCAGCTTTCCGACAAAGTCGGCTTGCACGGGCAGCTCTTTTTGGGCCGTGATATCGAGGGTGACGTCTATTACCGGGGGTTGGACGTCCTTTAAAATAACGCCCGGCGGCAGCGAGATATCCTCGCGGGTGATGGTGTAAGAGTTCTGGCCGGTGGCTGCCTTGCTCAGATCGACCCGCACCCGCAGCTGGCCGGAATTGACGGCGTCGAGCAGGGATCGCGACCCGCTGAGCTGCAGTTTGACCGTGTTGGCCGAGGTGGTCACGATCTGCTGGGCCGGATCGCGGTTCCCGTATTCCACCGGCACCTCGAAGCTGGCCAGGGTATCGAGCCCGCGGGTGATGCTGAACCAGATTCCCAGGGTGAACGCGACCGACAGAAAAACCGCCAGGCCGAGTTCGATTTTTTCATTCATCGCATCGGATCGCGACCGCAGGCGCTGACCGGCATGATCCCGCAAATGTTTTTCGAGGGTGGCCGGATCCTGGACGCGGGTGATCCGGCCGTCCTTGGCAATGGCGACGGCGCCGCTTTCCTCGGAAACCACAACCACCATGGCATCGGAGGATTCGGCCAATCCCAGCGCCGCCCGGTGGCGGGTGCCGTAATTCGACGGCAGGTCCTTGCGGGCCGAGAGTGGCAGGATGCACCCGACCTCCTTGACACGGTCGTTGCGCACGAGAACGGCGCCGTCGTGCACGGGATTATCCGGCCAGAAGATGCTGATCAGCATTTCGCTCGAAACGATTCCGCGCCAATCGAGCCCGTGCTGCACGATTTCCTCCAGGTCTTCGCGGCCGGGGATGACGATCAGGGCGCCGATACGCCGGCCGGCCATTTTAAAGGCACTTTCGGCAATGGTTTCTATCGGGGTCGAGCGGCTTTTCTGCGGCAGTTCCCACAATATGCCGCGGATATTCTTGGTTTGAAGGACACTGCGAATCTCGTTGCGGAAGATAACCACCACGATCAAAGCCGCGGCGGCGGTGATTTCCTGGGAAATCCAGCTCGAGACGATCAGACCGATGGATACCGCCAGCTTCTGGGCAAACCAGATACACGCCAGGCCGAAGAGGACTCTCAGGACATTCGTACCCCGGAACAGGACGTAAAACCGAAAAAAAACATAGCTGTTCAAGACGAGGTCGAGCACATCCTGCCAGCGGATGGTGGCGAAAAAAGGGTTCGAGGGCGTCATGGGCATCTAATCGATGACGCTGAAATACAGCGCTTTGAGTAAATTTCCTTCCTCATCGGTGACTTCGACCCGCCAGGGGCCTTTTTCCGAATCGTGCACCGGAAGGGAACTGTAAGTTGACCATCGCGGTGGTTGCAGTGTCAGTTTGATGCGCGCCTTGAGTTTGTCCCGGAGATACCAATTGTGATAGGTGACCGTCTTTTCGCTGACACTAGTAAAATCGGTGTAGCAATAAACCCGTTTCAGGTCGGCTGAAAAGGCGGCGGCCGCCTGCTCCGGAACGCCGTTGCGAACATCTGCGCAGGCGGTGCAGTTGCCGATGACCAGTGGCGGCCTTTGAACCGCGGGCGATGGATCGGAACCCGGCGACTGACCGGCGGCCGGCCACGGCAAGAGCAAGGCGGCCAGCGCTAAAAACAGGTGCAGAGTTAAATTTTTCTCCATGAGGATACTTCTATTTTAAAGGAAACGCGTACTGGTCAGGCTCTGGCGGCGTCCTTCCTACCAGTGCGGCTGGTTGCCGATCCGGTAGCCCATGACCTCCAGCGTATCGGTGACGACGACAAAGGCGCGGGGATCGGTGCGGCGGACGATCTCCTTTAGCCGTGAGAGTTCGCTGAAGGTGACGACCGAGTAGAGAATATGGGTTTCCTGCCCCGTGAAGCCGCCCTGTCCCCTGACAATCGTCACGCCGCGATTGATCCGGTCGATAATCTGACGATTGATGTCGGCCCAGTGGGTCGAGATGATCATAACGGCCTTGCGCTGGCTCAATCCGGTGACCACCACATTGAGAACCTGCGAGGTGACGAACATGTAGATCAGGACATACAGAGCCGATTCCAGGGAGAAACGGAACGCCGCGACAAACAAAAGGCCGGAATTGAAAGCCAGGACGGTCGTGCCCAGGCGGATTGAATAGCGTTTGAGGAGCAGGATCGACAAGATGTCCAGCCCGCCGCCGGAGCCTTTCGACCGCAGGATCACGCCCGAGCCGCTGCCGGTGATGATGCCGGCGAGCAAGGCGGCCAGGATTTTGTCGTGAATGTGAAAGGCCGGCATGGGCAGCATCACCGCCAGTGAAAACATGACCAGGCCCACCAGGCTGTACCAGAAAAACCGCCGGCCGATCGAGATCCATCCCAGAACATAAAGCGGAATGTTCATGACAAAATAGATGACGCCCATCGGAACAACCGTGAAAACATAATAGACGAGCAGGGCCAGGCCCGTAATTCCGCCGCTGATGAACTGGTTGGGAATTAAAATGCCTTTGATGGCCACGGCGCACATGACGCTTCCCAGGCCGATAAGGCCCAGGTTATACGATATGTCCTTGAGGTCCGCTTTCATTCAATACTCCCGGATGACGCCGAGACGAAAACCATTTCCACGAAACCGGCCCGCCGAGTTTTCGTTACGGCGACTTTCGGCCCGTGGATATCAAATTGCGCGGAAAAAAGCCACCACCGATGTTCAGGGTGGAACTCCAAGTTCCGGGGGGCTTTTTTTGAGAACCAATAATTCATATTCTTTTTTTCCCAATGATTCCAATAGGAAAAAAGCAAAATGGGCCGCAACGGGCACAGCGGGACGAATACGGTGATGGGTGCGAAGGGATGAAAAAGTTCCATGATTACCCTCTGAAAATTAAAAAACACTTTGCTTTCAAGTGTTTGGGATGCTGGTACGAGATTTGCAGATTTTTGTTTGCAACTCTTAAGGCAGGCAAGCGGCATCATGGTTTACGTGCGGGGCATCATTGTACCGGTGAAATGGGACGAGAACGGCAACGTCGCCGGTTTCGGCATTGAGACCTTCGACGAGGACTTCTACCTCATTGGCGGCGCGAGTGAAGGCGTTCGGTTGAAACAGCTGATGCGGGAGGAGGTCGAACTCGGCGGGGACATTCTTATGCTGGCGGGTAAAAAAATCATCAATGTCCACGATATTCGCGTGCTGAAAATTTGCAGTTGAAAAATGACCCTTACCATCAGTTTGCCTACCTAAAAAAGTGATTCCCAAAGATCGCCCCCGGCTCCGCAGGACACTGCGGGCCGTTACTTTTTCCGCAGATATTCACAAATCCATTTACCGATCAGGCGTTTTGCGGCTATTATTTGTCAAACCCTCTTGACACTCGCGGCTCCGCTTCTACAATAACGCTTTGAAATTTAGACCTTCGCCACCGCAGCATCCGTTGGGCATGCAGAAGCCGGGAACAAGATTTTTGAGCCCAGATGGAGGAACGCAATGAAAAAGGAAGATCTCGTGCACCTTAAAACGCTGCTTGAGGACCAGCTCGGGCAACTTCTGAACCAGGCCGACCATACGGTTTTAGACCTGTTGGAAAAGGACAGCAATGCTCCCGATCTGATAGACCGGGCCGCGCTTGAATCCGAGCGGGATTACACCCTGCGGATTCGGGACCGGGAAAGTCGCCTGATCAAAAAAATCCGTCAGTCTCTCAAGGACATCGAAAACGGAACGTACGGTATTTGCCAGATGTGTGGCGAGGACATCGCCATCAAACGGCTCAAGGCCAGGCCGGTGGCTCGCCATTGCATTGTCTGCAAGAGCAAAATGGAGGAGACCGAGCGTGCGGCGGGGTCTTGAGGTCGGGCACCGGTTTTTTCCAGGGCCGGCGCGCGCCAGGCTGACACGAGAACCGGGGATTCCGTTTAGGCGGGCTCACGATACCGGCTGGAGCGAAGGCCAGCATTTGTTTATAGGCTTTAAGATAAAGGTTTTGGCTGTGGTATCGGTCGTTGGCGCATGCCCGATACAGCCGCCTCCCTCTGGCCTTGCCAAAACCTTTATCTTAAAGCTATAGCTGTTCAGCCCGGGCGGTGCCGAAATCTTTTCTTAGTGAATCCGAATGACCCGATCTTTGGTCATCATGTCAACCGGTAAGCCTTTTTTGAGGCCGCCCGGTGTGTGGGAAGCCGAAATTAACCATGTATAAAACAGGCCGATTGTATCTTTTAAAAAACAGTGATATTATCGTCCGAAATTTCATCCTGGAACAGGAGACGCTCATCCTCGATGAGGAAGGACTCCCGGATGAAAACGACGACATGCCGGGCCCTCTCTATCTTGCAGATCATCGCGGTCGCCACGACTGTTGATTATTTTTAAATACGCTCTCACGACAGGCTGAATCCCATCACAGGCAGGAAAAGATGTGCGTTGTTGCCAAAAAGATACCGGGCAGTGAGGTGTATCCAAACGCCGCATATGCCGACGGAGCCAAAGAGGCGATGATAGACGAGTCCCCGGACTTCGAAAAAATAATTGTCGACTGCATCTGTCCCAAATGCGGGGCCAGACACGCCATGAATTTCCCCTGGACCGGAAGGGGGATCCCCCGGAAATACTGCCCGCAATGCAAGAAAAGCCTATAGGGCGCACGGCGCGCCTATGGTCTGCGACCTTCGGGAGGTTTACATATTTTCCCGGGCACTTAAACAACACACAGGCGATGAAAGGAGATGAACGGATGAACAAAGGAGATTTGGTCAACGAGGTGTCACAGGTGCTCACGTCCAAAAAAGATGCCCAGGCCGCCGTCGACGGGTTGCTCGCGGCGATCACCACAGCGCTCAAAAAAGGCGATGACGTCACGCTGGTCGGCTTCGGGACCTTTAAGGTGGCCAAGCGCAAGGCCCGCACCGGTAGAAACCCCCAAACCGGAGCGGAAATCAAAATCAAGGCCACTAAAGTTCCCAAGTTCGTAGCGGGCAAAGCCTTGAAGGAAGCCGTCAAGTAGACGGACACAGCCGGTTCACCGATAACAGCGTAGTACTGCCGCACTATCAGCAGGTGCAACCGGCGGTTCGCCGCCGGTTCATCCATAGGCTTTGAGATAAAGGTTTTGGCTGTGTTATCGGTCGTTGGCGTATTTACGTTACAGCCGTCTCCCTCTGGCCTTGCCAAAACCATTATCTTAAAGCCTGTATTTGTCGGCGGGCGCTTTTGGTGAGCGCCTGTGGGCACGACCCCGCTTTGTTTCTCCGAAGTCACCCCACCTGTTCGCCCGACTGACGTTTCAGGGGTATTGGGAGCCGGACCCCGTTCTTTGGTCCGGTAATGTCGAAACGCGCGCGGCGGGTGGGGCGAAGGGCGCTTGAATGGACTCCAGACGGATTCGCATAGCCTTTATTCTGCTCTTCTGCACCATCACCTTCGGGACCCTCGGCTATCACGTCACCGAAGGCATGCCTTTCTTCGATGCGTTTTACATGACGATGATCACCATCAGTACGGTGGGTTTCAGTGAAATAAAACCGCTCTCGACCTCGGGGCGGATCGTTACCATTCTGATCATCAGCACCGGCATAACAATCGGGGCTTACACCATCAGCACCTTGCTCAGGATGTTCATCGAAGGCGAGCTGGGCAAAATATTCGGGAGAAGGAAGTTGGAAAGAGATATTTCCGCCATGCGGGGTCACTTCATCATCTGCGGCTACGGCCGCATCGGCAGCATTATCTGCCTGGAACTCAAGGCCGACAGCATACCGTTTATCATCATCGAAGAAGATCCGGCCAAAAACGGGGACATGGAGAAACAAGGCTATCTCTACATCAATATGGATGCCACCTCGGAAGAGGCCTTGATGAAGGCCGGGATCACCAGCGCGAAGGGGATCGTGACGGCCGTCCGTTCGGATGCCAACAATGTCTTCATCACCCTGACGGCCAAAGATCTGCGCCCCGATATTTTTGTCCTGTCCCGCGCTTCGGACGTCAAGAACGAAGCCAAGCTGATAAAAGCCGGCGCCTCGCGGGTCGTTTCCCCCTACCTGCTCGGAGGGCGGCGCATGGCCGAAGTGTTGAAACGGCCGACGGTGGTCGATTTTATCGACATCGCCATGGCCAACCGCAAGTTGGGCCTGGCGATGGAGGAAGCCCGGGTTGGCGACGGTTCGACGCTGGTTGGCAAGAACCTGATCGACAGCCATCTGCGGCAAAACTACGGTGTCATCATCGTGGCCATCAAAAAGACCTCGGGGGAGATGGTTTACAATCCGCTGCCCTCTGAGAAACTCGACGGCGGAGATGTGATTGTCGTCATCGGAAAAAAGGAAGACCTCAAGCGGATGAGCGAGATCATGTGATGACGGACCGGTTTCCGCTCCGAAAATGGCCCTTTTCGCAATTTCCCGCCGGCATCGGGACGGGTCGGCGTCAATTGGCGCAATCGCTTGTGCGGCAAACAGAACCGTCGGCCGCCGCGCTGTTCCCCATCGTTTTTACGGCATCACCACCATACCCATAGGGGCGGACCTGCGTGTCTGCCCTTTACCAGACACAAATACCCCGGGCGTCCACACGAAGGGTCCACGCACAGGTGCGTTCTTATCGGAAAATTGCCCGTTTATGGAGGGGATACTAAATAACGGCTGGCGGGGCGGTTTCCGGCTGCCGGCGGACGACATACTCGCGGATACGGTTGCCGTCCATCTCCTTGACCGTGATCAGGAAATGGCCGATCTGGATCTCTTCTTTTTCCTTGGGAATCCGCTCGATCAGGTTGAGAACATATCCGGAGAACGTATCGTAATCCTTGGATTCGGGGATGTTCATCGGTATTTTTTCGTTCACTTCCTCGATTTCCGACTTGCCGGGCACGATCCACTCGTCGGCCTTGATTTTCATGATCTGAGGCTGGTCCTTGTCGGTTTCATCGGTGATTTCGCCCACGATTTCTTCCAAAGCGTCTTCCAGGGTGATCAGGCCGGAGACCCCGCCGTGTTCATCGACCACGATCGCCATGTGCTGTTTGCGTTTCTTGAACGCCTGCAGCAGGGAATCGAGCTTCTTGTTTTCAGGCACGAAATAGGGCGGCTGCATGATTTGGCGAACGGACGTCTCGCCATTGGTCGTGACATAGTGCAGAAAGAGGTCCTTGATGTTCAGGATCCCGATGACATGATCGATGTCGCTTTCGATGACCGGAAAACGGGTATACCCGGATTCGACAAACTTTTCCAGGTTCAGCTTTTCATCGGCCTCGATGACGAACATGTCCCCGCGCGGGGTCATGATTTCCGAGGCGTTGGTATCGTCGAACTCGAAAATGTTGTGGATCAGCTCTTTTTCCTGCTCCTTTATTTCGCCTTCCTCTTCGACGACCTCCACGAAGGTCATCAGTTCCGCCTCGGTCACGATCGGTTTGTGTTTTATCCTGCCGGTGACCATCGGAATGAAGTTGAGGAAGACAATGATCGGGTAAAAAAGGAGCGAGAGCCAGTAGATCGGCCGAATCACCAGGCGGGCGACCAGAACATTGTTGCGGGTTGCCAGCGATTTCGGGAAAATTTCGCCGAAAACCAGTATCAACAGCGTCATCACGCCCGTGGTGATGCCGACCGCATGGCTCGACACGAGTTCGATGGTGATGACCGTGGCCAGGGCCGAGGCGCCGATGTTGACCAGGTTGTTGCCGATTAGGATGGTTGACAAGAGCCGGTGGGGGTTTTCCTTCATTTTTTTGATCAGCTGATAGGCCCGGTCACCGGTCTTGGCAAGATACCGGGCCCGCACCTTGCTGATTGAAAACAATGCCGTTTCGGCCGAGGAGAAGAATCCCGACAGAACTATCAGCGCCCCCAGAAGAAGGTACTCACCTGACATTAAGAAGTAATTCCCGTCGATTTAAAAAAACGTTCTAATTATAGCCATCTTCGATATTCTGTCAATGTTTCCGCGCAATCTGCTCCAGACGGTGCGCGGTCAGCCCACCAGGGGCCTTCGCAGGACGGTGTCTTTCTTCCAGCGTAGGTCATCGCGGTGCGGATACTGGAGGTTGTAGTGCAATCCCCGGCTTTCCTTGCGGTGGGTGGCGCACCGGATGATCAGCTCGGCCACCGTGGCGATGTTGCGAAGCTCGACCAGATCGGAAACCACCTTGAAATTCCAATAGTATTCCCGGATTTCATTCTGAATGATCTCGATTCGCCGCCGGGCTCTCTCCAACCGCTTGTCGGAGCGCACGATGCCGACGTAATTCCACATCAGGCGCCTGATTTCATCCCAGTTGTGCGCCACCATGATCATTTCGTCGCTGTCGCTGGTGCCGGTCTCGTCCCAGTTCGGTGTGTCGGGGGCGGGCCCGAAATCCCGGCTGCGCAGCTCTTCGACCGCCGCCTGGGCGGCATTGCGGGCATACACCAGGGCTTCGAGCAACGAGTTGCTGGCCAGGCGGTTGGCGCCGTGCAAACCGGTGCAGGCGGTTTCACCGACGGCATACAGACGGCGGATATCCGTGTGGCCGTTCACGTCCGTCGCCACACCGCCGCACATGTAGTGCGCCGCCGGAACCACCGGGATCGGGTCGGAGGTCATATCAATCCCGAAAGCAAGACAGCTCTCGTACAGGTTCGGGAAGCGGTTGCGGATGACATCCGCCGGCCGGTGGGATATGTCCAGGAAAACGCAGTCATCTCCGCTTTTTTTGAGTTCGGTATCGATCGCCCGCGCGACCACGTCCCGGCAGGCCAGGTCCTTTTGGGGGTCGTAGCCGGCCATGAAGGCGCGGCCGGACCGGTCGACCAGAACGCCGCCCTCGCCGCGTACGGCTTCCGATATCAGGAAGTTCTTGGCCTGGGGGTGAAACAGGCAGGTCGGATGGAATTGAACGAATTCGAGGTTGACGACCGTCGCCCCGGCCCGGTATCCCATTGCGATCCCGTCGCCGGTGGCGATATCGGGGTTGCTGGTGTAGAGATAGACCTTGCCGACACCGCCGGCGGCCAGCAGCGTGATCTTGGCCTTGAAGGTGTCGATTTGATGGGACCGGCAATTCAGAACGTAAGCACCGCAGCAGAAGTCCTCGTGCGTGGTGGTGACCAACCCCCGCTTCATGCGTGTCGAGCAGGTGATCAGGTCGATGGCGATGTGATCTTCGTAAAGCACGATGCGCGGGTGGCTGCGGGCGCGCTCGACCAGGACCCGTTCGACGGCGCGGCCGGTCATATCCTGGGCGTGAACGATCCGCTGGCGGCTGTGGCCGCCTTCCTGCCCGAGGTCGAAGTCCTCCGACGCGGCGGTGTCCGGGACGGTCTTCAGGTTGAAACCCACTCCCAGGGCTTTTAGTTCCCGGATGCGATCGGGTCCCTGGGTGACGACCATTTCAACCGCGTCCGCATGGCACAGGCCATCTCCGGCGGCGAGGGTATCCTGAACGTGAAGGTCGAATGAATCCAGCGGGCCGAACACCGAAGCGATCCCGCCCTGGGCCAGGTTGGTGTTGCTGTCCATCACGGTTTTTTTGGTGACCAGGGCCACACTGCCGTGCTCGGCCACTTTGAGCGCAAAAGAGAGCCCGGCAATGCCGCTGCCGATAATCAGAAAGTCCGATTCGATTGTCATGGTGTCATTCAGGTATAGGCTTTGAGATACAGATTTTGGCAAGGATAGAGGGAGACGGCTGTATGGTCATACGCCAACGACCGATAACCCAGCCAAAACCTTTATCTTAAATCCGGTAGTTGCCGCTTTCGGGACCTGCTGCAGAGATGCGGGCATGGTCGTCGACAGCCGCGCCGACAAAGGGGGGCGACGCCGAGGCCGTCGGCTTGTCCGGCGTGGTAAAAGGCCCGGCGCCTCGAGGATTGACATTCCAGACGGGGGTTTGACGAAACCGGCGGCAGATTGTATGCTATATTTTTTGTTTAAAAGCGTAACCTGTCAAAAACTTTCTTTAAAAGCAACTGAATTTATGCCAAATTTTTAGGGCGTCACCCCGGTTCCCAATTTTCAGGCGCCGGCGTGACGATTATGTTGTTTTCGAGTACGACAATATGATTGCATACGATCTCAAATGCGTCAACGGACATTCTTTCGAGGGCTGGTTCGAAGACGAGAAAACCTATCACGATCAGCGGGAGTCGGGCCTGATCGCCTGTCCGGTGTGTGATGTGACTTCCGTCACCAGAGTCCCGTCGACCTTTGCGATTAAATCTTCGGGCAGATCCTTGCCGCCGGCTGCAACTCCGGCGGCTCAAATGAAGGAACTCGGCCTTAGAATTACCGAATTCATCGATAAAAATTTTGACAATGTCGGCTGCGATTTCGCCAAAGAAGCGTTAAAAATGCACTACGGGGTCACCGAGCAGCGCAACATCCGCGGGACCAGTTCGCCCGAAGAGGAAAAGACGCTGAAGGAAGAGGGAATCGACTTCATCAAAGTCCCCGTGCCCACAACTCCGGATTCAGACGCCTGATTTTCTACTCTTTTTTCCCCGTGCACCCGGGTTTACACAACTCACCGTTTACCCCTTCCAGCCGTTCACCGGTCACCCGCTTTCACGAATTCAATGGACGAGTCGATCCGAAAGCCCGGAGAGCCGCTGCCGGGGGCGGTCGTTTTGCAACGCGATATCGAGCGCCTTGCGGGTGCCGATCAAAACGACCAGCTGCTTGCCGCGCGTGATGGCGGTATACAGGAGATTGCGCTGCAGCATCACAAAATGCTGGGTCACAAGCGGCATGATCACCGCCGGGTATTCGGCCCCCTGGGACTTGTGGACCGTGACGGCGTAGGCCGGGCCGATTTCCTCGAGTTCGGTGAAATCGTACTCGACGATGCGGCCGTCGAAATCCACGGCCGCGATTTCCTTTTTGGTGTCGATGGCGCGCAGAATGCCGCTGTCGCCGTTGTAGACCTCCTTGCGATAGTTGTTCTTCAGGTGCATGACCTTGTCGCCCGGTTTGAAGGACCGGCCCCCGATCCGGATTTTTTCGGGCCGGGGGTTCAGGCGCTCCTGCAGGATGCGGTTGAGGTTGATCGTGCCGACGAGCCCCTTGTGCATGGGCGTTAGCACCTGGATATCGCTCACGGGATCGAGGCCGAAATGCTCCGGGACCCTGCGGCTGCACAGCTCGACGATGCTTTCCAGAACCGCCGCGGGGCGCTCTTCCTCGAAAAAATAAAAGTCCGTGGCGGGACCCGAAAAATCAACGGGGGTGTTCTGCGGCCGAGCGCCGCGGCGGACGCAATGGGCATTGACGATGATCGCGCTTTCACGGTCTTGCCGGAAGATTTCATTCAACTCGAAGGTCTGAATCGTTTGGGCGCGGATCAGGTCCGTGAGGACATTGCCGGCGCCGACGGACGGCAGCTGAAAAACGTCGCCGACCAGAATCAGGCGCGAGGAGACGTGGACGGCCTCGAGCAGGTGGGCCATCAGCACGGTGTCGATCATGGAGGCCTCGTCGATGATGACGACATCGGCCTGGAGCGGGTTGTCGCGGTCGTGCTCGAATTCGTCCCGGGCCGGCGAATATTTTAGAAGCCGGTGAATCGTGTGCGCTTTGCGCCCCGTGACCTGCGCTAGCCGCCGGGCCGCCCTGCCGGTGGGTGCGGCCAGAAGGATCTGCTTCCCGAGAGATTCGAAGACGGCGGTGATCGAGCGGATCAGCGTGGTTTTACCGGTACCCGGGCCGCCGGTGACAATGGCCGCCCGGAAGGAGAAAATATTGGCGATGACCGCCGTTTGTTCAGGCGAGAGCGCGATGGCCAGCCGGGCGAGGACCTGGGCGGCGATGCGTTCGCGGTCCATTTCGGGCGCGCGGACCGGAAATGAGAGCAGGGCCTTGATGCGGGCGGCGATGGCGCTCTCGGCCCGGTGCAGGGCCGCCAGATAAACCGCCGGCGGCAGCGAACCGCCCGGCCGGTCTTCCAGAACCACCTCGTTGGCTTCGGCCAGGTTGCGGCAGGCCGCCTCGACCGGCTCCGCGTCGATGTCAAACGCCAGGCGGCAGCGCTGTGTCAGTTCGGCCGCCGGAACGAAGGTGTTGCCGTCATCGCGGCTCTCGTTCAGCAGGTGCAGGATGCAGGCCTGCACGCGGCCCGCATCGTCGGCCGGCACACCGGAATGTCGCATGACGGCATCCGCGATGGTGAAGCCGATCCGGGGAAAATCCCGTGCCAGGCGCAGGGGCTCGTTTTGCAGGACCACCAGTGACTCAGCGCCGTAGGCGGCAAAGATTCGGGCGGCAAAAAGCGGGTTGACCTCGTTTTCCTGAAGGAACCGGGATAGATGTCGCAGGACATGTTCATTTTGCCAGGCCTCGGAAATCCGCCGGGCCATTTGGCGGCCGATACCCTTGACCTCACCCAAGCGCCCGGGTGCGGTTTCGATCACCGCCAGGGTTTCTTCCTGGAAATAATTGACCAGGCGGGCGATGGTGCGGGGACCGACACCCTTCACGAACCCGGAGGCCAGGTATTGACGGATGCCGTCGATGGTTGCCGGTAGCAGCGATTCTGCGGTGAGGATGCGAAGCTGTTGACCGAAGCGGGCGTGGGTTTCCCAAATGCCGGTGATGCGCAGGGCGGACCCGGCCTGCGGGTGCGGCAGCAGGCCGAGCACGGTTACCACTTCGGTGCTGCCGGCGACCTGCACCCGCGCGATCCCGAAGTGGTTTTCCGGATTGTAAAACGTCACTTTTTCGATGCGGCCCTCCAGGGAGACCGGTTGGGGGGCGCCGCGGCGGGTCATGTGAACGTCCGGTTATAATGCATATGCAGTAACATTGGAAGGGAAGATCCGCGCCAGGATCCAATCGGCCGCATGGCCTAGATCGTCGGCTACATGCGCGACCGGGATGCCCCGGCGCGCGAGAGTCGCGGCGGCGCTGATACCGTTGCCGGTCTTGACCAGCACCGCTGCGTTGCAGTCGGCATTGCGGGCGCACTCGATATCCTTGATGCTGTCGCCGATCATGATGGCCCGGCGCGGATCAAGGCCATGTTTGCGGCACGCCTGGCGCACCAGGCCCGGCAAGGGTTTTCGACAGGTGCAGCCTTCTTCGGGCCGGTGCGGGCAGAAAAAGATATCCGTGATGCACCCGCCGGAGGCTGCGACGGCGTCCTGCAGCCGGCGATGCATGTCCAGAAGGACTTCAAGACTCATCAGGCCGCGGTTGACCGCCGATTGATTGGAGACCACGATCAGGCAAAGCCCGCCGGCCGTCAGGCGATTCAGGGCCGCCAGGCTGCCGGGGAGAAATTCGAATTCCGCCCAGCTCTTGACGTAAGCCGCTGAATCCCGGTTGATGACGCCGTCGCGGTCGAGGAATACGACCCTGGTATCCGAAAGAAGGGGCATCACAGGCGAAAAAAATTCCGGCCGCGGCGACCGCGGCCTGACGTGATCGGCATGCTTTGAAATCCTGCCGGCCGATCCGAACGATTGCGGCGGCCGCGGTGTTATTCGGCCACCACGAACGCGGGATAGCCCTGACGGAGCAGACTTTCTTCGCCCCGGCGGGCCTCCTCCAGGTTGGCAAATTCTCCAACGCGGACGCGGTAGTAGAGACCATTGCCGGTATCCGTGGTGCTGACGCGCGCGTTGGGGTAGGCGCGGCTCAATTTCAGCTTGAGCATTTCGGCGTTGCCGCGGTCACGGAAGGCGCCGACCTGGAAGGTGAATTTTACCGAACTGTAGTCGACCGGAAGGTAATCACCGCTGGCGGTCACCGGTTCGCCGGCGTTGCGGACGGCCCCCAGGGCGACCAGATCGACCCGGGCCGTTCCGGGGCCCACGAGGCCGATCTGCTTGGCGGCCCCGTAGGACAAATCGATGACGCGATCGCGGACGAACGGGCCGCGGTCGTTGATACGAACCTGGATTTCGCGTCCATTGTCGAGGTTGCGCACCTTTACAACGGTGTTGAACGGCAGGGTCTTGTGGGCGGCCGAAATCCCGTGCATGTCGTATGTTTCACCGTTGGCGGTCTTGCGGCCGTGGAAAGGATCGCCGTACCACGACGCCAGACCGGACTGGCAAAATCCGTCGGCATCCGCCCGCGGATAGTACCAGATCCCATCGATCTGGTAGGGTTTGGACTGTTTTGGCGGCCGGGCCGCGGTGCCGGTCTGCGACGGCGGGGGAGCGCTCGCGCAGCTGCTGAAAATAAACAGGATGGCGCCCAGGCACAGTCCGGCGCCGAAAAGACGCCCTTTTGCTGCTTGCCGTGAAATGTCGCTGCGATGCATGCGCGGTGTCGAACCAGTCCAGTGTGCGCGGCCGAAAGGCTGCCGCTGGATAAACGGGATAACATCAATGCGTAATGTTAACAAATAGCCGATTTCCTGAAATTTATCAACCATTTTCTGAACCGGCGCAGACGATTGGAAGGGGTATGAGCCCGTCAGGCTTGCGCAATTTTGTATCGGAAGGCGAAGGAGCGGCGACGCAATGATCGGGGTGTTTTGTTATTTGTTTTTTAGTGCGGCAAACAGGGTGCACGACCAGGAAGTGCTTTCGTTGCGGTGGTTCTCGTGCGGGGGATGAAAGAATCGGATGGCCGCCGGTTATTTCCGGAAAAAAGGCGCTGCGGCTCAGCCTTCTTCGATCGGTATGGTGTGGGTGGTGTCACGCATCAGTTTTACCAGGCGAATCTGCAGAAAACCATTGTTGTATGACGAAGAAACCACCTCGGTGTCAATCGGTACCGGCAGGTAGAGGATCCGTTCGAAGCGTCCGTACTGGATCTCGGCCAGGCGGTAAGTGGCTTTTTCGGTCCGCGGCATCGGATCGCGACGGCCCTTGATGCGGATGGCCCGGCTGTTGATCTCGATCGCGAGGTTCTCCTTGCCGACACCGGATACCTCGGCCAGCACAATGATTTCTTCGGGGGTTTCGTATATGTCCATCTGCGGTGTCCAGCTGCACTCCGAGGAGGCGAACATCGGCTTGACCGGCCGAAACAAATCCTCGAAACTCCGCTCGATTTGAGAGGCGATCTGGTCAAAATCGTTGCCGAATCGGATTTTGATATAGTCCACTTTTCCTGAACTCCTTCTGCAATGGCCGCAGATCCCGTGTGCCGGTTTGATTTACATTAAAACCTAACACTCAAAGACGGGCTTGTAAAGGGACCGGCAGGGTTGCTGCCGGCCGGCGCCGTGGCAGCGACCGGTAGCGGTAAACGGTGCAGCGGGCGCATTTTCGCCGGCCATGCCCGCCACCCGCTTGACAGGGCGCCGGCCATGCTTAATTTTTATTGTTTTCTTGCACCAAATATATGGAGGTGGACTCAATGGCGCTTGTCAGATGGGACCCGTTCCGGGAAGTTTCCACGTTGCAGGAACGCATCAACAGGCTTTTCGAAGACGCCTTTCCGCGGGCCAGAGACCTGGAAGAGGAGTTGAGCCGGGGGGCTTGGCGTCCGGCCGTGGACATCTATGAAGGCGAGACGGCCGTGGTCTTAAAGGCCGAGTTGCCGGGTATCGGGAAAGAGGATGTGACGGTCGAGGTCAAGGATAACGTCTTGACCATCACGGGCGAACGCACGGCCGATGTCGAGGTGCAGGAAGAAAAGTATTACCGCCGGGAAAGGACCTACGGGACCTTCAGCCGGTCCTTTAACCTGCAGTATGCGGTAAATCCCGACAAGATAAAGGCGCGGTTCAAGGACGGCGTCCTCGAAATCGAATTGCCGAAACCGGAAGAAGAAAAACCCAAGCAAATCAACGTGAAGGTCGACTGATTTTTCCGCACGGGCAAAGGGCGGGGGCCGCACGACCCCTGCCGGCCATCCGCTTCCAGTATTTCCTGTACTTCGGTGTCCTCGGCATCTACCTTCCCTATTTCAACCTGTATTGCTACCACCTCGGCTTCAGCGGCACGCAAATAGGCGCCTTGTCGGCTGTCAGATCGGTGGTGATGGTGTTTTTCGCGCTGGCCTGGGGCCTTCTGGCCGATCGGTTTCACCGGCGCCGCAACATCTTTGTTTTTTGCAGTGCCGCCAGTGCCCTGATCTGGTCTCTTTTCCTCCTGACGGCTGATTTCTGGACCATGCTGGCGATCACGGTGGTCTACATCGCCTTTTACGCCCCGCTCATCTCCTTTCTGGAAGCCTTTACCATGGACCAGCTGAAGGAAAGGAAGGAAACCTATGGAACAGTCAGGGTGTGGGGCTCGATCGGCTTCATTCTGGTGGTGCTTTTACTGGGAAAAATCATCGATCTTTTCCCCATCCGGCTGATTCTGATGCTCATTCTGGCCGGCTCCCTGCTGCAGGCCGCCGGAGCCGTGCGGATGCCGGAATCCGTCGCCGACCGCCCGTCGTATCGACTGCCGGAATTCGGTCGCCTGCTCAACCGGCCCTTATTGATTTTCCTGTCGAGCGGCTTCCTCATGCTGGTGAGTCATGGCACCTACTACGGCTTCTTCTCGATCCATCTGGAAAACCTCGGCTATTCCCGCGGCTTTATCGGACTGGCATGGGCCATGGCCTCTATTACCGAGATCCTGGTCATGGTCAATTCCGAGGTCATCTTCAAGCGGTATTCCCTGGAAAAGGTGCTGGTGTTCTCTTTCAGCGTGGCTGCCCTGCGCTGGGTCCTGCTCTATTTCGCCCGCTCGCCGGCCCTGATCCTGTCGGCGCAAGCGCTGCACGCCGTCACCTACGGCACCTTTCACATTGCCAGCATTCTGTGCATCGATCGCCTGGCCCCGGTCCAGGCCAAGACCGTCGGCCAGGCCGTCAACAATGCCGTTCAATACGGACTGGGGCTGATGGCCGGCTTTTTTCTCAATGGTTTTCTTTACGAGCGCTTCGGCTCGGCGCCCCTTTTCCTGATGAGTGCCGCGATTGCGGTCGCCGGCGGCGTACTGTTCTGGAGCGGCGCCCGGCTTGGCATGCTCCGCCCCGAAAATGGTGGTGCCGTCGGGATCAGATAGAACGTGTCCATCCCGAAATTATTCATGGGCCTTTAGTTTCCGATCCAAAAATGTGCAATTTTTCGCAAGTTCAAGGAAATCGGGAGAATTGCGCGGAGGCATGCTGCTGTATGCCGCACAAGCGATTCTCCCGATTGACGCCGAAATTGCGGAAAAGGGCCATTTCTGGATCGGAAACTAGAACGGGAAGAGGAGGTGCCTAAGCCAACCCAGCAAGCTGTTCCGACTCAAATTGGCGCGGTCGATGCGATCGATTTGCTCGAAAAGGCCCTGGGGGTCGGCGTACCAGCTGGCGCGGGTGGTGATGGGCCGCCGCGGATCGAGCGTTTTGACGGTGCGTGCCGGGTTACCGGCCGCAACGGTGTTGGGTAAAACATCGTCGGTAACAACCGCGCCGGCCCCGACCACGCTGTTTTCTCCGATCCTGACACCTTTACAGATAATGGCGCTGTCTCCGATCCAGGCGTTGGGACCGATGCGCACCGTTGCCGACCGGCCCATGGCCAGGCGGTCGTACAGACCGTGCCAGTCGCAGTCGGTGACGTAGACCCGCCCGGCGAGCATGCAGTTGTCCTCGATAACGATTTTGCGGGCCGATCCGATGCGGACCCCCGGGCAGATCAGGCAATAATCGCCGATCGTAATGCTGCCGCTGCCGGGAGTCTCGGGCCAGACCGCCAGCCGGACCTTGCTGTCCGGTGCGGCGATCACGGTGGCGTAGTGGCCGATCGTGACCGGCGAGCCGAAGATTTCAACGTGCCAGGGCTTGATGAAATGCGGCCCGCGCCCGAGGGCGGCCAATTGAGGGCGCACGAAGCGGCGGGTATAGAACTCCTGAAATTTCAGGTAGCCTTTCTTGATGAAATAGGGACGGTGGTCGTGGATCATCTGGTTCTTCCGCCGGTCGTTTCGGTTTGTTCTCGGGTCGGCCGGCGCCAGAATTCGTGCGAAAACAGCCGTGCGGCGGGCGTCAGGTCATAGAG
>JBAPSB010000260.1:0-1693 GCA_049281435.1 Desulfobacterales bacterium | reverse complement strand
GCTGGGGGCCGCATCGGCGGCGGCGCTGACGCAAATGGTCGCCGGCCTGACGGTCGGTCGCAAAGGATTCGAAGCCGTCGAGCAGACGATGAAGGAGATCGTCTCTGCTGCCGCTGTCCTGACCGGTAGGTGCATCGAGGACATCGACCGCGACCCCGAGGCCTACCGGCAGGTGCTGGCCGCTTACCGGCTCCCGAAAGACGGTGCCGCGGCCCGGACGGCCCGCGGCCAAGCTATCCAGGCGGCGATGAAACAGGCGGCGCTGGTGCCGCTGGCGCTGGCCGAACGGGTGCGGCAAATCCTGGAAATGGCGGGCGAGGTGGTGCGCAAGGGCAATCCCAACGCCGCCAGCGACGGCGCGGTGGCGGCCATGATGGCCCGCTCGGCCGGGCTGTCCGCCATCTGCAACGTCCGGATCAATCTGGCCGCGATCACAGACGCTGATTTCGTCGACGAGGTCACGCGCAAGGTGGACACGCTGGAGAAAGAACTTCTAGACCGCGAAAAAGAAATTCTGAAAGAAATCTCCGTTTAGCGCGGCGCGTTTTTGCCGGCCGCACCTCTACGCGGGCTCCCAATCTGCAGAATCGAGTGCGGCCGTTCTCGACGACGGCAGGCACTGCAGCAGTCATAAGAATCGAGGCCGGATTGAAAAAGTCGACGGCGGTTTTCGGCGCCTCGGCCGCCCTGGTCGTTCTCGCGTACGCTCTGGGCGGCCTTTACCTGTGGTCGCAGCAGGGCCGCTTTGTCTTCATGCCCAGCCGCGTGATCACCCGCACCCCCGCCGATGCCGGCCTGACCTACGAGAACGTGTTCATTCCGGTCGCCAGTGACGGCAGCGGTGAGCGGGTTCACGCCTGGTGGATTCCCTCCACGGCCGTTGCCGGGCCGGTTTTGCTCTACCTGCACGGAAACGCGCTGAACATCGGCGCCAATGTCGAGCACGCCAAACGGTTTCACGGCCTCGGGGTATCGGTTCTGCTGCTCAGCTACCGCGGATACGGCCGCAGCGACGGGGATCGCCCGTCCGAGACCAAGATCTACCAGGACGCCGAAGCCGGATGGCACTATCTGGTGCGCGATCAGGATAAATCTCCGGCCGACATCTTGATCTACGGCCATTCCCTGGGCGGGGCGGTGGCGATCGAGCTGGCCGTCCGCCACCCGGAGGCCAGGGGCCTGATCGTCGAGTCGGCCTTCACCTCTATTCGCGACATGGCCGCGCGCAGCGGCGCCTTGCGGATATTTCCGCTCGCGCTGATCCTGACCCAGCGCTTCGATTCCCTCTCAAAAGTCGACCGCCTGCGCCTGCCGGTCCTCTATCTGCACGGCACCGCCGACACCGTGGTGCCGCCCGAAATGAGCCGCCGCCTGTATGAACAAACGCGCGCGCCCAAACGCCTGCGGCTCATTTCGGGCGGCGGGCACAACAACAGCGCGCGAATCGGCGGCCAATCCTACCTGGAAGACATCACGGATTTTCTGAATGCCACTGCATCGGGCACTGACAAATAAATTGGTTTATACCACCGAAGAGTGACTACCTAACACTGCGGATAAAAGGATGAGTTGCCTCGTTTCGATCGGTGAGTTTGATTTGTCAGCTGATGATTTAAATAACAACCACCTTTCCAAGACCTTATAGAAATAAGACAAAAATCAGCACACTCCATGCTAATCTTTAGCCCTCTTT
>JBAPSB010000259.1:0-6642 GCA_049281435.1 Desulfobacterales bacterium | reverse complement strand
GGTTGGGGGTTACGGGTTGCGGGTTACGGGGTGCGGGGGGTGGGCCAAAGGGTCGAGAGTCGGGCTGCTGCGATATTTCGGTCCCACAGCGCAAATTGGCCTACCAGCGGGCGAAGTGCCGGGGCCTTGAAACGATGATCCCGTCCGGCAAGAGGGACGTGAAGGGAGAGATGCGATGGAGAGCCGAATTATCCTGCCGCTCGATCACCTCGAGTGGGACCGGGCCCATGAAATCATACGCCGGACCGGCGGCCTGGTGTGGGGGTACAAAATACGGCGCAGCGTGCTCGAGCGCGGGCTGAGGGTCCTGGACGAGATCCGGCGTCACGGGCGGGTCATGCTCGATTTCAAGCTTTACGACATTCCCAGCGCCATGACGGAATCCTTGACGCTGCACCGGGCCGCCGGGGCCGACATCACGACGGTGCACTGCACCGCCGGCTACGATCCGGCCGCCCACGGGCTGACAAAGGAAGGCATCGCCGGGGTCACGATCCTGACATCGTTGGGGGAGAAGGAGTTCAGACGCTATTACCGGGGCGAGAGCCTGCCGGAGATGGTGGCGCTGATGGCCGGCGAGGCCGTCGGCCGCTATGCCTATCTCGTGTGTTCGGCGGCGGATCTGATGGCGATCCGCGGCCTCGACATCCAAAAGATCTGCCCCGGCATCCGGCCCGGCTGGTACCGGCAAGGCGACGACCAGCGACGGACAGCCACGCCGGCCGAAGCGATCAGGCAGGGTGCCGACCTTCTGGTCATCGGCCGACCCCTGCTTGGCGCCGCGGACATCGTTGCCGCAATCGAGAAAACGAACGCGGAAATCGAGCAGGCCCTGTCATCACGATAAAGGGAAAAGGCGAAAGGCGAAAGGTAAAAGGCGAAAGGCGAAAGGTAAAATGCAAAGGGCGAAAGGCAAAAGGTAAATGGTAAATTGAAAAATTGAAAATATATCAAGTGTTTATTTGACTAAAACGATAAAACACTTTAACGGGCCAAATCGTCTAACCGGTTAACGGGCTAACCGGCTAACGGGCCAAACCGGCTCAACGGGCTAAACCGGCTCAGCCGCCGTCCAGCACCGTCCCGCAGGGTTTTTCGGGCCAGGAACCCAGTTTGTCGCGGACCGCGCGGGCCAGCTTGAACCCCAGCAGCTTGTATATGAGTTTTGCCACGGCGAAGGGTGAATTCAGATCTTGGGGCACGCAGGCGAGTTCCACGACGTCGAAGGCGACCACATTTTTGCGATCGAATATCTTTTGCAGCAGGCCCAGGGCCTCGTCCCAGGTGAAACCGCCCGGCTCGGGCGTGCCCGTGCTGCGGATGACGCTCCAGTCGAAGGCATCCACGTCGATGGTCACAAAGACCGGGTCCGGCAGCCGGGCGAGGGCCGCATCGATGTCGAACGCACCGGTGCGGAAAGCGGACATGGTGCACAGGGCCAGATTTTCCCGTTCGACGCGCCGCGCTTCTTCGATGGACATGCTGCGAATGCCCAGCTGCAGGGTGTCGGAAGTTGTCTCGCGGATGCGCGCCATGGCGCAGGCATGGCTGAACCGGCTGTTCCCGTAGCTGTCTCTGAGGTCGGCGTGCGCGTCGAGCTGGATCACCGAAAGGGCGCCGTGCACTGTTTTGAGCGCGCGCGCCAACGGGCCGCTGACCGAGTGGTCGCCCCCGATCGATACGACGAATTTTTTTTGATCGAGCAGTTCCCGGAACCTGCGGTAAGCCGCCGCCTGCACGCCGGCGGCATCTTCGGGCAGCCGGGGCGGCAGGATGGTGGCGATGCCCATTTTATAGGGTTCGGCCTGGAGCACCTCATCGTAGAATTCCAACTGGTGAGATGCCGCGATGACGGCTGCCGGCGCTGCGGCCGTGCCCGCGCCGTAGCTCACCCCGCCCTCGTAGGGCAGCGGCAGGATCACGGCGGCGGCCGTTTCAAAGGCGGCGAATTCGGGGCCGGGATTCAGGAAAGGCTGTGGATCGGGTGTCAACGGGCCTGCTCCAGCTCTGCGGCGTAGCGCGGCAGCTGCGCGGCAATTCTCTTGGGCGAACGGGCGGGGCATTTCGCCAGCACGTAGGCCGCCAGAAGCGGAAAGATGACGCTGTATTCCCCCCAGATCTGAACCATCTTATCTTCATCCACCTTGCGGTACTTGCCCCAGGTCACCGCTTCGCTGAAGGTGCAGCCGGACAGGCTGCCCTCGCGCTCGATGGCCGTGCCGATTTGAAGCCCGCGGTCGGCGCCCTCGAAGCCGATGCCAAGGATCTGGCTGATGGTGGGGCTGGTCTGCTGAATGAAGTTCTTGGGGCCCCCGCCGCCCAGTTCGATGAACCCGGTCTGGGCGGTGGCGAACACGATGGCCGCCGAATCGAAGATGTCTTTTTGGGCGGACAGGCTGACCGGCAGCCCGGTGCGATCGGTTACGACCAGGTTCATGGCGATCGAGTGGTTGGCCAGCGAGTCCCAGAAGATGGGCACGTCGCTGCGGGCGGCGGCGGCGACGAAGCTGCGCTGCGGGTATTTGGCGGCCTGATTGACCCAATGGCCCAGGGCCCGGTTGAATTCCCAACTGGACAGCGCCGGGCCGGAGAGTTGCGGATGACACTCCCGGACGAAACGCCGGATGATGGCATCCTGCGCTTCCAAGGTTTCTTTTTCACGGATGCCGATGTCGTAGATGCGGGTGTCGCCGTGCCGCCTGAGGGCGTTGTCGTCCCAGTTCGGCGACACGGCCTTGACCGGCAGGTCGAAGGCAAAGTGGAGGTCGTGATAGACCTGGGCGCCGGTCGAACAGATGACATCGACGACGCCGGCCTCGATCAGCGAGGTGATCATGCCGCCCATGCCGCCGGCAACCCCGGCGCCCGCGATCCCGAGCCAGATGACATCGTTGTCCGTGACCATGCGTTCCAGCAGCCGCGCGCCCCGGTGAACGTTGCGGGCCTCGAAGGATGTCCGGCCGAGCACCTCGATCAGGTCGACGACCGACATGGCGGTGCCAAGGGCCGGGGGAACGATGTCGGGATGATCCTTGAACAGCGACTGGTGCGGCATGAAGGAAGTCCTTAAAGGAAGGGGTTAGCCGGTTTTTCCGTTTGCCCGTTGGCCGGTTTGGCCATTAGCCCGTCTGCCCGTTACCCTGTTGGCCGGCAGATCCATCAAACCATCAACGGGCCAACGGGCAAACCGGTTAACCGGCTCAAGTGATGTTAGGTCATCAGCATGACCGCGCAGGCGATGACCGTCGTCCAGAGGCCGTTTTTATGGCCGCGGGCCGACTGGGCGATGCTGCGGGTGACGAACAGGCGCTGGCCGACTTTATAGACCTGCTTGCGCTCGTCCCAGGCTACATCCGGGTCGAGTTCGATTCCCAGCGTCGATGCCAGCATGGTCGCCGCCAGGTCTTCGGCGAAGTCGGCCGACTTTTTCATGGTTTCACCGAAAGCGTGGTGCTCGGAAATATACCCGTACTGATCGTGGTTTTTGGGCCGTGCCAGGCCGACGGCGGCCGATACCTGGCGGTTGGGCTCATTGGTTCCTTCGCGCGCCAAAACGACAAAGGTGATCTGGCCCGGCTTGAGTTCTTCGATGCCGGTTTCGCGCGAGATGATTTTGCAGTCCGGCGGGAAAATGCTCGAAACATAGACCAGGTTGCATTTCTCGATCCCGGCGTTGCGCAGCGCCAGCTCGAAGCTCTGGAGCTTGTTGCGATGGTAGCCGAGGCCCTTGGTGAAAAACATTCGTTTGGGGATTAACTTGTCCAATTCAAAGTACCCTCCGCGTTTTTTTAGTAGAAGGCCAGCCGCCGGTAAAGGATAATGCCGAGAATCAACACGCCCAGCACCAGAATGGCCAAGAGTTGATCGGGACTGAATTTTTTCACGATACGCGGTCCGCCGGCCACCGTCACTCTGCGTGATCCAATCCGAAGGCCGAGTGCAGGACCCTGACGGCCAGTTCGGTGTATTTTTCCTCGACCACGCAGGAGATCCGGATTTCCGAGGTGCTGATCATGATGATGTTGACGTTTTCCAGTGCCAGGGCGTTGAACATGGTCGAGGCCACGCCGGAGTGATTGCGCATGCCCACGCCGACGACCGATACCTTGGCGATGTCCTTGCCGCCGTAGACTTCTTCGGCGCCGATTTGCGCGGCCACTTCCTGTTCGATTTCCAGCGCACGGGCAAAATCGGACCGCGGGACCGTGAAGGTCAGGTCCGTCTTGCCCCCGGCGCGGGTATTCTGAATGATCGTGTCCACGATGATATTGGCCGCCGATATGGGCGTGAAGATCTTGGCAGCGATTCCGGGCTGGTCCGGGACCTTCTTCAGGGTGATGCGGGCCTGATCCTTGTCGTGTGTCACCGCGGTCACAATCAGCTTTTCCATGCCGGAATCTTCGTTCACCACCATTGTGCCCTCCTCTTCCTTAAAGGATGACCTGACGTGCACGGGAACATTGTATTTCTTGGCGAAGCCGACCGAACGGATCTGCAGCACCTTGGCGCCCAGGCTGGCCATGTTCAGCATCTCGTCGTAGGAAACGACCGCTAGCTTGCGCGCGCGCGGGCAGATATTCGGATCGGCGGTGTAGATGCCGTCGACGTCAGTGTAGATTTCACAGGTATCGGCTTGCAGTGCGGCCGCGATGGCCACGGCCGAGGTGTCCGAGCCGCCGCGGCCCAGGGTGGTGATGTTGCCGTCCGGATCGCACCCCTGGAAGCCGGCCACCACCACGATGTTGCGTCCGGTCATCAGCCGCCGGATGCGGTCGGTGCCGATGTCCATAATGCGCGCGTTGCCGTAATCGCAGTCCGTGTGCACCTCGGCCTGGAACCCGAGCAGGGACCGCGCCGGATAGCCCATGGCGCACAGGGTCATCGACAGCAGCGCGGCCGTCGTCTGCTCGCCGGTGGCCAGCAGGACATCCAGCTCCCGCTTTTCGGGTTTTTCGCTGATCTGGCCCGACATCTTCAGCAGCCCGTCGGTGACGCCGGCCATGGCCGAGATGACCACCACCACGTCGTTGCCCTCATCGAAGGTTTTCGCCACCCGCCGGGCGACATTGCGGATCCGCTCCAGGTCCGCGACCGACGTGCCGCCGTATTTCTGTACGATCAACCCCATTTCCCGTCCTCACTGGATTCTGACAACGTTCTGCAGCAGGGCGACGGCCGCCGCCCCCGCTGCCGTGATGGTCATGCGGCGCGCGTGATCGCCCGCGATCGCCAGGTGAAGGCCGACATGCCGTGGCGGCAATTCGCCGCCCAGCCGCTCGGCCCATTCGATGACCGTCACGCCCGCGCCGGGCATGATGTCGTGCAACCCGATTTCTTCGATGTCGCCCGGGTCCGTGATGCGATACAAATCGACATGGTAAAGGTGCAATCTTCCCTGATATTCGTTGATCAGGGTGAAAGTGGGGCTGGTAATATAATATTCGGCCGGGACTTGCAAGCCCCGCGCGAGGCCCTGGGTGAAAGCCGTCTTGCCGCTGCCGAGAGTTCCGGTGAGAGCGATCAGGGTGCCGGCGGCGGCGTGCCGGCCGAACTTTTCACCGAGCGCCTGGGTCTCTGCGGCCGAATGGGTGGTGATGTCGAATGACAACCGTTTCACGGTGGCGCTCCTCTCACGCGGGCTCACGCCGCTGGCGGCAGTCAGCGGCGTGCCCGGGAGCCGCCGTCACCTGTGAAGCACCATTTTCTATCGCCGGCTCGCCGGTGCGGGGACCCAAAATATCCTGGGGGAACTTCTGTTCGCGTCCCGCCGGCCGGGTGCCTCGACGCTGTAACCAGCCGGCATATTTTGGCGTGAACCCCGTGGTCATCGCTCCAGGTGACGTTTGATTTCAGAGGGGATGGCCTCGATGACATCCGATGCCAGGTAGCCCCAGGGGCCTTTGCAGGCGGCCTGACGGTCCGCCGCGGCCCCGTGCAGGTAAACACCGAGATGGCAGGCGGCCGCGACGGGAAACCCCTGCGCGATAAAGCCGGCGATCAGGCCGGTGAGCGCATCGCCCATCCCGCCCGAGGCCATGCCGGAATTGCCGGTGGCATTGATGAACACAAAACCGTCCGGGTGGGCGATGACCGTGCGGGCCCCCTTGAGAACCAGGTGGACCTTCGAGGCCTGCGCGAATTCACGCGCACAGGCGATGCGATCGCTTTGAACCGCGGCGACCGATGTTTGTGCGAGGCGGGCCATTTCGCCCGGATGGGGTGTCAAAACAATCGGTGCCGTCTGCCGCGCGAGCATGTCGGTGGCCCCGGCCAGATTGTTCAGGCCGTCGGCGTCGATCACCAGGGGCAGGCGGCTTTCCTCGACCACGCGCTGCAAGAGATCTGCGGTTTCCAGCGCCTGTCCCAGGCCCGGTCCAATCGCCAGGCAGCGTTTGCCACCGAGCAGGTCCCGAATCGGTTCGAAGGCCGCGATGCTGAGTCGGCCGCCCTCGATTTCAGGCAGCAGGGCGGTCATGACCTCCGGGGCGCCGGAGGCCAGAATCGAATGGATGCTCGCCGGAGCCGCCAGGGTGACCAGGCCGGCGCCGGCCCGCAGGGCCGCCCGGGCGGTCATGGCCGCGGCGCCGGATTTGCCGGGGGCGCCGGCGACGACCAGTAAATGCCCGCTGCGGCCCTTATGAC